>CAJXFT010000035.1 GCA_913053235.1 uncultured Alphaproteobacteria bacterium | reverse complement strand
ATGTGCCGCTGCTCGACGATGAATCCACCGACCCGTTCGGCCCCTCGCGCTGGGTCGTCTAGACACGGTCGTGCCGGGACGCGGTCGTGCCGGGCATGGTCATGCCGGACACGGTCGTGCCAGGGGGGCGGCGCGGATTAAGGCTCGGTAGCGAAAGCCTCGTCGGGCAGGCGTTCGATGGAGAGGCGACGGCGCGGCGATGGTGGTGGTGGCCGAGCGCGCCAGGGCGGAGGCGCTCGGCGTCGAACCGGTGGCGCGCATCGTCGATTGGGAGATCGTCGGCGTGCCGCCGCGCATCATGGGCTGCGGACCGGTTCCGGTGATCGGCAAACTGCTCGACAAGCATGAACTCAAGGCCGGCGATATAGATTATTACGAAATCAACGAGGCCTTCGCCGTCGTTAATCTGCACGCCGAGAAACAGCTCGGCATCGAGCGCGAGCGCTGCAATCTCTACGGCGGCGGCTTTTCCATCGGCCATCCGCCCGGCGCCACGGGGGGGCGCATGACGCTGGTCGCCATGCAGCATTTGGCGGAGAGCGGCGAGGACAAGGCGGTCATTAGCATGTGCATGGGCGCCGGCCAGGGATTGGCGATGCTGATCGAACGCGTACGCCACTGAACCGCCCGGCGAGCGCTACGCGATGTGAATTTACGGAAAGAGACCAGCCTGGAAGATCGACAGGATGGGCGTCGTCGGCTCCGGCATGATGGGCTCCGAAATAGCCCTGGTGATGGCTTTGGCGGGCAAACCCGTGCGCCTCACCGACCGTGACGGAGAGCTGCCCTAAAGACCAGGCGATCTCAGTTTTCGGCGGCGATGAAATCATACTTGCCTATTCCCTGCACGATTAGGAAACGGCAGCCTGCGCCGTCCTTGCCCGCCACCCGATGCACGACCGTCGGCGCCACGCTGCATTTATCTCCTGGCCGTAATTGGTGATCCGCATCGCTGGATCTGGTCTTAACGACCATCGGCCCGTTAAGGCAGATGAAGGTGTCCGTGACCACCGTATGGTGGTGCCAGGGGATTTCCTGACCGCTTGCCAAGGTCAGGATTTGCACGCGCAGCCCAGCCGTCTCGGCGATCAGCTGCCGATCTTCGATGGTATAGGGCGCGCCTTTTGAGTTGGTCATTTAAAGCCTAAAAGCTGGAGCGCCGCTGTTCGATGTTCGCATGCACATCGATGAGGACGGTCTTGCCTTCGCCGTTCAGGCGCCGGGCCTCCCGCAGGGCCGGCGCGATTTCACCGGGTTTGGTCGCCGTCATTCCCACCGCGCCCATGCCTTCGGCGATCTTGGCGTAATCGCCATGCATGCTTGTAACGCCATAAAGCTCACGCGCCTCTTCGCCGACGATGCCTTGCAGATCGCCGGAATAGGTCGCCATGGCGCCGTTGTTGAGAACCACCGTGGTGATCGGGATGTTGGCGCGGGCCGCCGTTTCGATGTCGGTGCCGGACATGCCGAAGGCGCCGTCGCCCATCAAATTCAGGCAGAACTTATCGGGCTCGGCCATCTTGGCGCCCATCATCAGCGGGATGCTGAAGCCGAGATGGGTGGTCTTGCCCCAGCCGATATAAGAGTGCGGCGTGGTGGCGTGGAAGAAAGGCACCAGGCAATCGCGCGGCGCGCCGGCGTCATGGCTGACGATGCTGTTCTCGAGATCGAGGTTGCGGTTGATCTCGTCGATCACGCGGTAGTAATTGATCGGCTCCTCATCGGAGGTCAGGAGCGGCGTCCATTGCGCCAGCCATTCACCCTTCAGCGCCGCGATCTCGGCCTCGATGCGCTCCCTGCCGCCGCCGTCGGCGTCGCCTTTGCGCGCCTTCACCTCTTCGAGCAGGGCCTCGACGGTCAATCGGGTATCGCCGATCAATGCGATATCGGCCGCCTCGTCCTTGTTGATATCGTCCGGATTGATGCTGTTATGTATCAGCGTTTTTGCGCCGCGGATGGGTTGGCCATAGGGCGAGCGCGTCAGGCTTGAGCCGAGCGCCAGCAGCACGTCGCTGTCGCTGAGCCAGCGATGCGCCGGCAGGGTCGTCAAGCCGCTTCCGGCGCCAAGCGCGAGGGGGTGGCGTTCATCGAAAGCCGACTTGCCCGGCATGGTGCAAAATACCGGCATGGCGGTGAGTTCGGCGAGCTCGCGCAAAGCCGCTGTCGCGCCCGAGAACAGCACCCCGGCGCCGGCCCAGATCAGCGGCTTTCGCGCCGCCAGAAGCGCATCGGCGGCGGCGGCGATGGCGCCGCTTTCGGGCGCCTGGCGCGTCAATCCGGGCGATTTATAGGCCGGCGCCTCGGCGCCGATCTCGAGGTCGCAGACATCCGCCGTCAGCTCGACCACCACCGGGCCCGGACTGCCGTTGCGAAGCGCATGAAAGGCGCGGCGCATGACATCGCCAATCTGATCGGGAGCATAGATCGCTTCGATTTGCTTGACCCAACCGTGATATTTCCCGACCGCGCTGAAATTGGGCCGCACCGAAATCTGATCGCGGTTGACGCCGCCGAGAAACAGCAGAATCGGAATATTGTCGGCAAACGCCTGGGCCAGCCCGCCCATGACATTTTCCGCCCCGGCCTGGGCCTGCACCGCGACCACGCCGAAGCGCCGGCGCTCGCTGACGCGACTGTAGCCGTCGGCCGCCATCACCGCGCCGCGCTCATGGCGAAAGGCGACCGGCCGGATGCCCTCGCGTGCTACCGCCGATATCAGCGGATTGCTGGGAAAACAGGACATCCATTCGACGCCCTCAACTTTGAGGATTTGAGCGATATAGTCGATCCCGTTCATTGCCTGCTCCCATCAACCGCCCGATCCAAAAGGCGGCCAGGCACCAGTATAATTCGGGATTCTCCGGATGACCATGTGCGCCCGGCGACGGGGTGGCTAATATGGAAAAGGAATGGCTGGACGCGTGGAAGGCAAGATCACGGTCATCGCCGGCTCCGGTTCACGGCTGATTTCAACGCCGTGTGGCGCCGAGCGCGGACATTCGTTCGGCTTGCGCTCACGCTTTTCGGCTACGATCACCTCGGCCCGTGCCGTCCAGCGGCCACTTGCGGGCCATTCGGACTCCCCTCGCATGGGGTGCCGCGACCGGCTAGATCGAGGACCCGACCTTGAGACCGTCGAGGATCGCTTCCTCGGCCGTGCGCGGCGACAGCGCATCGCCGATGCTGTGCACTTCGCCCTCCCAGCCGGCCAGCGCATCGCTTAAATCCATCTCGCTTTGATGGCCATATGACACCACCAGCGTGTCGGTATCGGCGCATTCCATGGGCTCATCGGACGCCGTGTGCTGGAAATAGGCGCTTTCGCGATCGGCGCCGTAGAGCCGCGCATAGGGGATGAACTCGACGCCGAGGCGCGACAGCTCAGCGATCCAGAGATCGCGGGTGTAGTATTGAACGTTGACGCCGGCCGCGTTGGCGGTGCTACAGAGGCGCACTTGGCAGCCCTCGCGGGCGAGCTTTTCGGCCAGGCCGAGGCCGATCCAATCGCCGCGCCAGTCGGCGATGACGACGCGCGCGCCGCAATTTGCCTCGTTCCTGATGACCTGCCAGGCATCGACGACATGGGCGTCTTCACGGCCCTCGATGTCGGGCATGAAAGGCGTCGCTCCGGTGGCGACGATAACCACCTCCGGAGCTTTGGCGCGGACCAGCTCGGCGCTTACCTCGACCCCGGTTCGCACCTCGACCCCGGCCTCGGCAACTTCGTGCGCGAGGTTGGTGACGATGCCGCCAAACTCCTCGCGGCCAGGCAGCATCTGGGCGAGAAGCGCTTGTCCGCCGAGGCGCGGCGCCTTCTCGTAAAGCGTCACCTCATGTCCGCGTTCGGCGGCGACGGCGGCTGCCTTCATGCCGCCGGGTCCGCCGCCGACCACCATAACGCGGCGCCGCACCGCCGCCGCGACAGGGGTGCCGAATTGCAGCTCACGGCCGGTTTCCGGATGTTGGATGCAGGAGATCGGTGCGCCCAACTCGTAATGCCCGATGCAGGCCTGGTTGCAGGCGATGCAGGCGCGGACATCATCGAGGCGGCCGGTGCGGGTCTTGTCGGCCATTTCCGGATCGCAGATCTGCGCCCGCGTCATGCCGACCATGTCGGCCTGGCCGGCGGCGAGGATTTTCTCGCCCTCCTGCGGCTGGTTGATGCGCCCGACGACCATGATCGGGCGGCTGGTCTTGCGTTTTATCGCCTCGGCGAAAGGCGCGACATAACCGGTCTCGACCGCCATCCCGGGCACGATGTGGACGGCGCCGCCGACGGTATCCGAGGAGCCCAGCGTGACGTTGAAATAGTCGAACCTGTCGGCACGGTCGAGCGCTTCCATGGCGTCGAGGACTTCGCCTTGGGCAAGGCCGTCGGGAGTCTTCTCATCCGCCGAAATGCGCAGCCCGACCACCGGGCCGCCGCCCAGTTTTTGCCGCACCCGGTCGTGAACCTCATCGAGAAAGCGCAGCCGGTTTTCGAACGCGCCGCCATAGCGGTCGTCGCGCTGGTTGGCGTGCGAATTGAGAAACTGGGCCGGCAGATAGCCATGGCTGGCGAGCACTTCGACGCCGTCGAAGCCGGCCTCGATCATGCGCACCGCCGTGTCGGCGTAACCCTCGATGACGTCTTCGATGAGCGCCAGGGGCAGCGGGCGGACGGTCACCAGATAGCGTTCCTGATGGCGCGCCGAGGGGCCCCACGGTACCGGCCGGCTGCCGTCCTCGCGCTTGGCCGGGATCTCCGAGCCGGGATGGAACAATTGACCGATAATGCGGCAGTCATGTTGGTGAACCGCGGCCGCGATGGCGCGAAAGCCCGGGATACAGGCGTCGACATAGCCGGTCGGCAGGGCGGCGTTGAAATAGGCCGTCTCGTGAACGGCGGTCGCTTCGGTGATGATCAGGCCGGCGCCGCCGCGGGCGCGCGCTTCGTGGTAGGCGGCCATCGCTTCGGACGGCAGGGCGCCCTCGGCGAGCAGGGTCTGGTGGCCGGAGGAAAATATTCGATTGCGAAATTCGACGCCGCGTATGGTGAGCGGTGAAAACAGATGATCGAAATTCATATCACCGCTCCTCAGCATTAATCCGCCGCCTTGGGCTCCTCTGCCCTCAGGGCTTCGGTGGAGGCGCCATCGATCTCAAGCTTCTCCGGGTCGATCACGACGCCGTATGAATCGCGCGCCTCGGGAATCGAAATATAGCCGTCCAACACATCGTCGAGCACATGTTCCACTTCCCTGGCCATGGGATTTCCCCAGCCGCCGCCGCCGCTGGTTTCGATGCGGAAGGCTTCGCCGGGCTGAAAGCGGTGCGCGGCGAGCAGCGGATTGAGCCAGCTACCGTCTTCGCACCAGCCGCCGATGACCTGCGACGAGCCCTCGGCATCGAGCTTGTAGAGCTTCTGCACGGCGCTTGTCTTGCCGCCCTCGACGCCGGGGCTGCCGGCGATGGTGCGCGATGTTTCGATGCTGAGCTCGGCGTCTCCCTGAAAGCGAAATTGCAGCCGCGCGCCGAGCCCGCCGCGATAGGTGCCGGCGCCGGCCGAATCCATGCGGATATCGAAGGCCTCATACACAACGGGGAAAAACAGCTCGGCCACTTCGGCCGAGAGGTTCATGCAATTTCCGGTGGGATCGAATCTGACGCTGGCGCCGTCCTGACCGCTCAGGCCGCCCCAGCCTCCGGCCGGCAGATCGGAGAAAATCGTCTGCCGCCGGGTCTCGGGATCGGTGACCGCGCAGACCAGCCAATTGACGTCCGACATGGTGCCGCCGATGGCGTTTTCCGGCATCGCCTGGCCCATCGCCAGCCATATCGAGCTGTTGATTTTGGCCGCCGTTACCGTCGTACAGCCGATCGTCGGCGCCGGCCATTTGGCGTTCAGCCAACAATCATCCGGCAAAATGATATCGACGGCGTCGAACAGGCCGGCATTGGCCGGCGCCTCGGGGCAAAGATAGAAACGCAGGGCCAGATAGACGGCCGAGTAGGTGTTGGCCAGGGGTGAATTGATGGCGCCTATGCATTGCCTGTCGGTGCCGGTGAAATCGACGGTCAGGCGCTCGCCCTCGATGATGATCTTGACCTTGAGTTTGATCGGTTCGGTGCTGAAGCCATCGGTATCGACGAAGTCGTCGATCTTATATTCACCGTCGGGAATGGCCTGGATACGGCCGCGGCTGATGCGGTTGGTATAGGCGATGAGCTCGCGCATGGCGATTTCCACCACCGTCAGGCCGTAGCGGTCGACGGCGCGGTTGAACTCCTGCTCGGCGACCTTGAGCGCGCCCATATGGGCCTGCACATCGCCCTCGATATATTCCGGGCAGCGGGTGTTGTTCTTGATCAGGTCCAGGAGATCGCGATTTATTTCATAGCCCTCGAACAGCTTGGTCGGCGGTATGCGCAACCCTTCGCCGGCGATATGGGTGCCGAAGGATTGTCCGCCGGCGGCGCCGCCGCCAAGGTCCTGCCAATGGCCCCGGCTGACGGCGAAGCCGAGCAGATCCACGCCACGGTAAATAGGCATCGTAAAGGTGGTGTCCGGTATATGGGTGCCGCCTTCGAAAGGGTCGTTGAGGATCACCACATCGCCGGGATGCAGATTCTCCTTGCCGTATTTCTTGATCGAGGCTTGGGCGGCAAAATGCATCGCCGCCATATGGACAGGACAGCCCGGCGACTGGGCGACGAGGCGGATATCGGCATCATAGACCGCGTTCGAATAGTCGAGGATGTCGCTCAGGATCGGTGAAAAGGCGGTTTTCTGGAGAACCTTGCTCATTCTCTCGCAGCAAAAATCGAAATGGCTGCGCAGAACTTCGAAGGTTACCGGATCGAGGTCCTTGATCCTGGGGGCGTTGTGTAGGGTGGCTTCCATGGCGGTCATGCTTGGCCTGCTCAGTCTGTTTCGTCGAGCGTGATGATGAGGTTCCTGTCGGCGCCGATGGTAGCATGCGTGGCGGGCGGCAGCACCGTCTCGGAATGCTGATAGTCGATGATGGCGGGGCCGGTGATGGTCACGCCGGCTTGCAATTCCTCTCCGGCATGGATGTCGATTTCATGCCACAGCCCAGAAAAATAGACCGAGCGCGTTGAGGTCTCGCCGGCCTTGGCGGCGCTGTCCGGCGCGGCGCTTGACGCGGGCCGCATGAATTCGCCCGACGCCGTCAGCCCGATGCTGACAAGCTCAACCGGAAATGTCGGCGATTTCACGCCATGCTCCGCGTCATGCGCGGCGTGGAACGCATCGGCGATCTCCTGCGCCCCGGCGGCGCTGAGCTCGCCGTCGCGAATCGGCGTCAACACCTCCCACAACTGACCGACATAACGCATTTGCGCATGGCGCACGACCGTCATTTTGTCTTCGCCGATGCCATCCAGCGACAGCAGATTCCGGCCCTCGCTTTCAAGCCCGGCATAGAGCCGGTTGAGGTGGGCGAAGTCGGCGTCGGTCAGGGGGGCGTAGTAGAAGGCTTCAAGGTCATGGCGAATATCCATCGAAATGGCGCCGCAGGCAGAGGCGACGCCGGCATGCGAGGGCACGATGATACGCGGAATGCTCATGGCGCGCGCGATGAAGCATGCGTGCATCGGCCCGGCGCCGCCGGAACTGGCGAGAACGAAATCGCGCGGGTCCCTGCCGCGGTCGGTGAGCAGCAGCTTGATCGCCTGCGCCATGCTCTCGCAGGTGATCAAAATAATCGCCTCCGCCGTTTCAAGCGGAGCGAGGCCGAGCTGTTCGCCGATATTCGTCACCGCGCGCATCGATGCCTCGGCGTCGAGCGTCATTTTTCCGCCCAACGTGCCGTCGAGGCGGCCGAGAACAAAATTGGCATCGGTGACCGTCGCCGCCTCGCCGCCGAGCCCATAGCAGGCCGGACCGGGATCGGAGCCGGCGCTCTGGGGGCCGACGCGCAACGAACCGCCGCTGTCGATCCAGGCGATCGAGCCGCCGCCGGCGCCGACGCTCCTGATATCGAGCATCGGGATGGAGATCGGAATCTCCCACTCCAATTGATAGTCGTGGGTGATCAACCCCTCGCCCTGATCGACGATCGAGGCATCGAAGGTGGTGCCGCCCATATCGGTGTGGATGATGTTGGAAAATTCGGTGGTCTGGCTCAGATAGCGCGCATAGGCGACGCCGCCGGCGGGCCCGGATTCGACCAGTTCCTCGGGCCGCTCGATGGCCAGATCGACGCCCATCATGCCGCCATTGCTTTTGATCGCCAGCAGTGAGCCGGCAAAGCCGTTACTTTTTAGCCCGTCTCTCAGGCGGCTGAAATATCGCGTCATCACCGGCAGCAGTGCTGCGCGAATGACGGTGGTCGAGAAGCGGCCATGCTCGCGAAATTTCTTGACCGTTTCGCATGACAGCGCGATGTGACAGTCGGGATGGTGGGCGCGCAGAATGTCGCGCATCTGTGTTTCGTGGCTGCTGTCGAGGTAGGAATTGATGAAACAGATAGCAGCCGATTCGATGCCGAGCTGTTTTATCCGGCGCGCGGCGCCCGCCGCTTCCTCGGCGTCAAACGGGCGGATATCCTCGCCGCTGGCGGCAAGCCGGCATGCCAGGGTAAAGCGCAGGCGCCGCGCCACCATCGGCTCGGGCCGCTTTTGCCGCAGGTCGAACAGATGCTGGCGCCGCTGACGGCCGATCTCGATGACGTCACGGAAGCCCTCGGTCGTGATCATGGCGATCGGCGGATAGCTGCGCTCGACCAGGGCATTGGTCGCGGTCGTCGTGCCGTGCACGAGGACGCGGATATCGGCCGGGCGAATATTTGCCGAATCAAGCGCCTCCAGCACGCCGATCGATCTGTCCTCGGCCGTCGTCAGGACTTTCGCCGATACCGTCTCCTCGGTCTCGCCGTTCAGCGCGAACAGGTCGGTGAAGGTGCCGCCGACATCGATGCCCACATGCCACATATATTTTCAGATTCCCCCGGCGCGGCTTAGGAAGCCGCCGCCATGCTGTCGCCGTCGAGGGCGCGCAGCTTGCCGACAAGCTCCTCTTGCACGGGCGCCGAGCGGTGGCTGTTAACGTCGGTATTGACCCACACCACCTCGCCCGACGCGAGGCAGGACTCTTCGCCTTCGGGGTGGATCTCAAGCGCGAAAGTCAGGCTTGACCTGCCGATGCGGGCGGTGCGCACGCCGACTTCGATTATCTGGTCGAAAGTGATCGGCGCCGAATATTCAACCACCGTCTTGACGGTGTGAAAATCTTCTCCGCACTTCTCTAACTGCTCGCGGTAATCATACGGCAGGGCGCGAAAATACTCGGTAATCGCGCTATCGAAATAGGTCAGGTAATGGGCGTTGAACACGATCATCTGGCCATCCACTTCAGAGTAGCGCACACGAAACGGGAAGAAAAACGAAAAATCACTCCTGGCCATGTCGTTCCTGTCAAAATGCTGGCGGCGTTACTGCGGGTCGATGAGGAATTCATCGCCCGGCCTGAGGCGCCGTTGCGCCCAGTCGGCGGCGCCGGGAACATTCGGCACCGTCACATGGCGCGATACGCCGGCGGCTCTGAGCTTTTTCCTGAGCGCCTTGGTCTTCTTGGGATCGACGGTCATGGTGGCCGCGTCGATCACAACGCCATAGACCCGCTTGGCGCAGGCGACCGACAGCAGGCCCTCAAGCACGCTCCCAAGGACCAGTTCCGGGTCGCGGCTCAAGGCAATGCCGTAGCCGCCGCCGCCGCTCGATTCGCCGACCCAGACTTCGTCCTCGGCGATGATGATGCGGCCCTTGGACGAGCAATAGGTTCGTTTTCCGGTGGTCAGGCTTTCCTTGTAGCTGCCGCCGCCCATGCCCTGCGTGCCGCCCATGACGCCGAACGGCGGATTGAGTTGGCCGTCGCCGAACAGATTGCACTCCATCGCGCCGCTGGTCGGCGAGATCTGGATATTGACCCCGGGGCCGCCGTGATATTTGCCGTGCCCCATGGAATCGGTATTGATTTCCTGACGGTCGATGCGCATCGGATAAAGCATTTCGCTCATCTCGACGCTGAGGATTTTAAGCCCGCCCATGCCCGCCGAAGTCATGATCAGCGGCCAGCCATCGGTGCTCGACGATGCGCCGCCCGCCGTCGCGCCGTTGAAAAACATACAGCCCCATTCTCTATCCTCTGCCTCGCGCGAGTCCGTACCCGAAAAGAAAGGCACGTTGGGGATGCGGCCATTGCCGCCGATGACGCGTTCGGGAACCGCCTTTGCCAGCGCCTTCCAGACGGCGTCCTGCATGGTGTCGTCGGGGCCGATCGTCGCCAGGGCGGTCGAGGCCGGATATTGCGCATTGCACACCGAACCCTCGGGCGCCTCCGCCGAAATATGGCGCAGACAGCCGTCATTATGGGGAATGGAGGGGTCTATGGCGCACATGATGGGGATCCCGGCCGCCGCCTGCATGACGCCGAAGGACGAATTGTTGGCGCCCGGGGTCTGCGGCGCCGAGCCGGCGAAATTAATGTGCACTTTATCGTCGCGGATCGAGACGCGGGCGCGAACTTCGATATTGGTGCCGCCCTGGCCGTCCGTATCGAGCCATGAGACGCCATCGTAATCGCCGTCCGGCATGGTGCGAATTTCGCTGGCCATGCGCATATCGGCATAGTCGAAAATACCTTCGACATATTTTTCCATCTCGTCATTGCCGTAAGTCTCCGCCAGTTCGACAAGCCGGCGCCGCCCCGTCCAGATCGATCCCAACTGCGCCATGAAGTCGCCGTACAGCCATTCCTGCCAGCGCATATTGGCCAAATACATGCGCACGACGTCTTCGCGCCGTTTGCCCTTTTCATAAAATTTGATCGGCGGTAGCTGCAGGCCTTCCTGCCACACATTTTGCGCCGCCGCCGGCGTACTCGTCGGAATGAAGGCGCCGCAATCGAGCTGGTGGCCCTTGGTCATGCTCCAGAACATGTGCTTGCCGTCATGGAAAATCGGGCAGGCGGTGACGAAATCTCCGACATGGGTGTTGCCGCTATAGGCGTGATTGCAGACGATCACATCGCCGTCATGGATATTGCCTTCAAAAACCCGCGCGATCTCGCGCAGCACCACATGCATCGAGTTGGTGTGCACCGGCAGCGCGTCCATCATGCAGATCTGGCGCGCCTTGGCATCATAGATGGCGCAGGAGAAATCGCGCGCCAATGCGATGATCGAAGTCCAGGCGGTCTTCTCCATGGTCAGCGTCATCTCATCGGCGATCGTGTTGAAGCGGTTGAGAATCACCGAAAAGGTTATGGGATCGAGCGAATTTCCGGATTTACCGGCTGCCGATTTGCGTGGTTTAGGTCCAGGTTTCGCCATCTCCCACTTCCCTAAATGTTGATCATGTAAATGCGATGCCGCCGATTATTGCGCATCGATCAGATATTCGTCGCCCGAACGAAGGCTTTTTTTCACCCAGGTCGCGTAACCCGGAACATTCGGCGTCGTGATCGCTTTCGATTTGCGGGCGGCGCGGAGCTTTTTGCGCAGGGCCTTGGTCTTTTCAATATTCAGCGCCATGGTCTTCGCATCGACGACGACGCCATAGACTTCCCTGGTGCTTTTAAGCGACAGGAATCCACCGATAAGACTTTCCAGAACCGCCTCCGGGTCGCGCTGCAAGGGGTCGCCGTAACCGCCGCCGCCGCTTGAAATTCCGGCCCAAAATTCTCCATCTTCTATGACCATGCGGCCCTTCGAGGAATAGTAGATGCGTTTTCCGGAACGAATGTTTTCCCTGTAGCTGCCGCCGCCGATACCCGGCGTGCCGTTCATGGCGCCGAACGGCGGATTGCTCTGGCCCTCGCCGAACAGCTCGCAAAGCATGGCGCCGCTGGTCGGGGTCATTTTGACGTCGACCCCGGGGCCGCCATGATACTTGCCATGGCCCATCGAATCCGCCGCGATTTCCTGGCGGTCTATGCGCATCGGATACAGCAATTCGCACAATTCGACGCTGAGGATCTTGAGCCCGCCCATTCCGGCCGAGGTCATGATCAGCGGCCAGCCATCGGCTTTCGACGTCGCGCCGCCGGCCGGCCCGCCGTTGAAAAACAGGCAGCCCCATTCGATATCCACACCGCTCCTGGAATCGGTGCCGGACAACATCGGCAGATTGCCGTCCTTGCCGTTGCCGCCGAGGACGCGCTCGGGAACCGCATGCGCCAACGCCTTCCACACCGCTTCCTGCATGGTATCGCCCGGCCCGACAGTGGCCAGCGCGGTGGAAGCCGGATAGGCGGCGTTGCACACCGAGCCCACCGGCGCATCGGCGGTTATGTGGCGCAGGCAGCCGTCATTATGCGGGATCGTCGGGTCTATCGAACATAAAATCGGAATTCCCGCCGCCGCCTGCATGACGCCGTAAGAGGAATTGTTGGCGCTCGGCACCTGCGGCGCGGAGTTGGAAAAATCGATGTGAACCTTGTCGCCGCGTATCGAGACGCGGGCGCCGATCTGAATATTGGTGCCGCCCTTGCCGTTTGAATCGAGCCAGGATACGCCATCGTAATCGCCGTCCGGCATGGCGCGGATCTCTTCGGACATGCGTTTGTCGGCGTAATCGAGAATGCCCTCGCTATATCTCTCGATCTCGTCATTGCCGTATTCCTCGGCGAATTCCACCAGGCGGCGGCGGCCGTTCCAGATCGAGCCCAACTGCGCCATCAGATCGCCATTGAGCCACTCCTGCCAGCGCATATTGGCGATATACATCCGGATCACATCGTCGCAGCGCTTGCCCTTGTCATAGAATTTGATCGGCGGAAGCTGCAAACCTTCCTGCCATATATTCTCCGCCGGCGCCGGCACGCTGGACGGGACGAATGCGCCGACATCGAGTTGATGGCCCTTGGTCACGGTCCAGAACATATGCTTGCCTTTGTGGAATACCGGGCAAGCGGTGACGAAATCGCCGATATGGGTGTTGCCGCTATAGGCGTGGTTACACGCGATCACGTCGCCGTCATGGATATCGTCGCCAAACACGCGGGCGATCTCCTGAAGCACGACATGCAAGGAGTTCGTATGAATCGGCAGAGCGTCCATCATGCAGATCTGGCGCGCCTTGGCGTCATAGATGGCGCATGAAAAATCGCGCGCCAGCGCGATGACCGAGGTCCAGGCGGTCTTCTCCATGGTCAGCGTCATCTCATTGGCGATGGTGTTAAAGCGATTGAGAATGACCGAGAAGGTGATCGGATCCAGCGCGGCCTTGGACTTGGGCCTGGCTTTGGACTTGGCCTTTGATTTGACCGTCCTTTTTCCTTCGTGGCGTAGCCTGGATGTCCGAGCCATGCGATGCGCTCCTAATTTATGGCCAGGACAAAATCGCCGTAGCGATTGATCTTCAGCGTCTGCTTGCCGAGGACGACAACCGTCATGTTCTCCTGCTCGATCACGGCCGGGCCAACGACCGTCATGCCATGCTGCAACAGATCGCCATCATATATTTTGGTTTTCTTGAATTTACCCGCCTCACTGGAATAAACCGGGCGCGTTCCCTTCTGGGCTTCGGATACCGGTTTGCGGGTGCGCTTGAAGACGCGCGCCTCGGTGTCCGGCAGCTTGCCGAGCGCGGTGATGCGCCAATGGAACAGATCGACCTCACTCTCGCGCACACAGTAGGAGAACATACGTTCGTGCAGGCCGTGAAACTCTTCGGCAATATCGCCGATATCGCTCTTCTTGATCTTGCCGCGCGACGGCAGCGGGATGGTGAGTTCGTGAATTTGATTGGAATATTTGGCGTCGGCGAAGCGCCGGATCTCGATACGCGAGCGCGGGAAGCCCTGAGATTTCAATTCGGCGATGGCCTCGCCTTCAAGTTCGGAAAATATTTTGTTGATGCGCGCCAGATCGAGCGCCGCCGTATTGGAGGCAAAGGCGCGTACCAGATCGAGGCGCACATCGCTGACGATCATGCCATAGGAGCAAAACACGCCGCCGAAACGCGGGATGATCGCCTGCGCCATTCCGAGCTCGCGCCCGAGCGAGCCGGCATGGATGGGGCCGGCGCCGCCGCCGACGACCAGATTGTAGCCGCGCGGATCGATTCCCTTTTCCACCGATACGACACGAATCGCGTTCACCATATTGGTGTTGACGATGCGGAAAATGCCATCGGCCGCCTGTTCGGTCGTCAGCCCCAGCGGTTTTGCGATCACCTTGTCGATGGCGCGCGCCGAGGCTTCGGCGTTGATCGCGCGCCGGCCGCCGAGGAAATAGTCCGGGTTTATGTAACCCAGAACCACATTGACATCGGTGACCGTCGGCTGATCGCCGCCAAGCTCATAACAGGCGGGGCCGGGCTCGGCGCCGGCGCTTTGCGGCCCGACCTGGAGCGCGCCGCCCTTGTCGATCCAGGCGATAGAGCCGCCGCCGGCGCCGATCGAGTGCACCTCGATCGCCGATACGCCGACCGGATTGTCGTGAATGCGCATGTCCTGGGTGAGAGCCGGATGGCCATCGGTGACCATGCAAACGTCGAAGCTGGTGCCGCCCATGTCGATGGTGATGACGTTGTTAACCTTCATGCGCTCGGCGCAGTAGAGCCCGGCCGAGGGGCCCGCCGCCGGCCCCGAGGCCAGGGCGTAGATCGGCCGCTTGAGGAGCTGCGCCAGCGTCGCCGTGCCGCCGTTCAACTGCATGACCAAAAGATTGTGGCCAAAGCCGTTTGCCGCCAGATATTTCTCAAGGTTGATGGTGTATTCGGAAATACCGGGAAGTATGTAGGCGCTCAAGACGGTGCTCGAGGTGCGCTCCCATTCGCGAATCATCGGCAGCACGTCCGAGCTCAGCACCACCGGCACGCCGGGAAGTTGCTTGGCGACGATCTTTTTTACCTTTTGCTCATGGCTCGGATTGACGATCGACCAGAGCAGCGCGACGGCGACGGATTCGACGCCGTGCTTCTTAAAGACCTTGACCGCCTCGCGAACCGACTTTTCATCGAGCTTTTGCAGCACGTCGCCGCGATAATCGATCCTTTCCGTCACCGGCAGGCGAAGATCGCGGCGGATGAAATCCTTTTCCCTCGGCAAGCTCACATTGTAGCGGTCGGGCTTGAAACCATCGCGAAAATAGAGCACGTCGCGAAAACCCTCGGTGCAGAGCAGCCCCGTCTTTGGCCCGTTGCGCTGAATCACGGTGTTGGTCGCGATGGTCTGGCCATGCACAAACAGATCCAGGCTTTCGATCAACTGGCGGATTTCAAGGCCGCGCGTTTCCGCGAGCGCCGCGAGCCCGTCGCGGATGGCGATCCCGGGATCGGCCGGTGTCGTCGCTTCCTTCCACAAATTAATTTCGCCCGCATCGTCTATCAGCGCGAAATCGGTGAACGTACCGCCAATATCGACCCCGAGGATATGTCGCATAAGATCTCTCCAAATCAGTCATATGAGCGGCCCGTCAGCCACTCGATTGTTGTTGCTTTAGAATGCTTGCTGGTTTTGCGGGAAAATGTTTTCCGAAGCTCGGCGTTATCACGCCCGCGATCTCCAAGCCTGGGGTGAGTTCCCTTTCGCTCCCATCGTTTTTTTCTTTAGGGCGTTGCCAGTTGTTTTTAAGCGGCCTAACCCGCGAGCCCATTTGTTTTAAGGGGTTAAGGCTAAGCTATTTCAAACGCGCGATCTAGCAAATATTGGCGCCACATCTTGTGAGCAGCCCCGGTACATAATATCATCCCGCTGCATTGCGCTTAAGCCAATAACAGGATCAAGGCTCATGAGAGAAGCCGTCATCGTTTCAACCGCACGCACGCCGATCGGCAAGGCTTTCCGAGGCGCGTTCAACAAGACACATGGCGCGACACTGATGGGCCATGCCATCGAACATGCCGTGAGCCGCGCCGGCGTCGAGCCGGCCGAGGTGGAAGACGTTGTCGTCGGCTGCGGATATCCCGAGGGCGCCACCGGTTTTAATTTGGCACGCCGCGCCGCTATCCGCGGTGGCCTGCCGATCACCACCTCGGGCACGACGATCAACCGCTATTGCAGCTCCGGCCTGCAGGCGATCAGCAGCGCCGCCCATCGCATCGTGATGGATTCCGTGCCGGTCATGGTCGCCGGCGGCGTCGAATCCATCTCCCTCGTGCAGCCGACGGCCAACCAGAGTGATAGAGACGAGGCCTGGTTGATCTCCAACTATCCCGATCTCGATATGCCGATGATCGATACCGCCGAAGTGGTGGCGAAACGATATGGCGTCGACCGGGAAGTTCAGGACGAATATTCGCTGTCAAGCCAGGCGCGCACCGCGGCGGCGCAGGAGGCGGGGCGCCTCGACGATGAGATCGTCGCCCTTCCCAGCGTGAAATCGGTCACCGACAAGGAAACCGGCGAGGTCAGCGAGGTCGAAGTCAAGCTCGACAAGGATGAAGGCAACCGCCCCAGCACCAATAGCGAAGGGCTGGCCAAGCTTGAGCCCGTGCGCGGGCCCGACTTTACCATCACCGCCGGCAACGCATCGCAGCTCTCGGACGGCGCCTCGGCCTGTGTTTTGGCCGAAGCCAAACTGGCCGAGCAAAGGGACCTGCCGGTGCTCGGCATCTATAAGGGGTTTGCCGTCGCCGGCTGCGAGCCGGACGAGATGGGTATCGGCCCGATTTACGCGGTGCCGAAGCTCTTGAAAAACGCCGGCCTCAAGATCGACGATATCGATCTTTGGGAGCTCAACGAAGCCTTCGCCGTGCAGGTGGTGTATTGCCGCGACAAGCTCGGGCTGCCGAGCGAAAAACTCAACGTCAATGGCGGCTCGATCTCGATCGGCCATCCCTTCGGCATGAGCGGATCGCGCATGACCGGCCATATTCTGATCGAAGGCAAGCGGCGCGGCGCCAAACATGTCGTCGTCACGATGTGCATCGGCGGCGGCATGGGCGCCGCCGGCCTGTTCGAGGTCTGCTAGCGCGAATCGATCAGCCGAAGGCGGCGCGCTACGCCGCCTTCCAGGTGCCTTCCTTCACCAGCTCATCGGTAAGCCGGTTCAGCGCGCCGGTGAAATGCGCCAACGCCTCGTCGACCTCGCTCTCGCCGATCACCAGCGGCGGCGAAAACGAGATCGCCGTCGAGAGCGGCAACGAGCGCACGATCAGACCCGCCTCGATCGAATATTTACTCAGCCTCGGCCCGACGGTGAGCGATTCATCGAACTCCTGTTTGGTCTTTTTGTCCGCCACCAGCTCGACCGCGGCCAGCAGGTGCTCGCCGCGTACCTCGCCGACCAGCGGATGGTCGCCGACCTCTTCGCGCAACCGGCGCTGAAAATAGGCGCCGACATCGGCGCATTTCTTGGGCAGGTCGAGGCGTTCCATAATGCCTATATTGGCCATCGCGGCGGCGGCGGCGACCGGGTGGCCGGTATAGGTGTAGCCATGCGCGAAATAACCGACATTCGGCGCGCCTTCGCGGATCACTTGCCAGATCTGCTCCGAGATCATGCTGCCGGACATCGGCACATAGGCGCTCGTCATGCCCTTGGCGATAGTCATGATGTCGGGCTCGATATCGTATGTCTCGCAGGCAAACCAGTTGCCGGTGCGGCCAAAGCCGGTGATCACTTCATCGGCGATCATCAGCACGTCATATTTGCGCAAGACTTTCTGAATTTCCGGGAAATAGCCGTCCGGCGGAATAAGCACGCCGCCAGCGCCCATCACCGGCTCGGCGATAAACGCAGCCACCGTCTCGGGGCCTTCGGCGAGGATCATGTCCTCGAGCTTTTGGGCGCACCATTTCGAGTAATCGCGCTCGCTCATGCCGGGCTCCGCGTTGCGCCAATAATGCGGCGTTTCGGTATGAAGAATCATCGGCAACGGCAAATTGAAGGCGGTGTGCAGGCTCGGCAGGCCGGTCAGGCTGGCCGAGGCGACCGTCACCCCGTGATAGGCGCGCTGGCGTGAAATGATCTTCTGCTTTTCCGGCTTGCCTCTGAGATTGTTGTAGTACCAAACCAGCTTGACATTGGTGTCGTTGGCGTCCGAGCCCGAATTGCCGAAGAAAATCTTGCTCATATTGTCGGGCGCGAGACGAAGAATCCGGTCGGCCAGGCGGATCGGCGCTTCCGTCCCCATCGAGAAAAAGCTGTGGTAATAGGCCAGGTTCTCGGCCTGCTCGGCTATCGCCTGCACGACCTCCTGATGGCCCCAGCCGATATTCACACACCACAGGCCGGCCATGCCGTCGATATATTGCTTGCCCGAAATATCGGTCAAAACGACGCCCTTGCCCGAGGCGATGATGCTCGCGCCCGCCTCCTGATGATCGTTGAGCGCGGTATAGGGATGAAGAAAACTCTGCTTGTCCATTTCTTCAAGGGATAGATTGCGTGCATTCTCCAAACTCATGGCCTGACCTCACGGATGAATTTCACGATGGTTCAAACTTAGCCCTATTCGCTTCATTTTCCAAATTCGGGAAACATTTCTCGCTGCAATTCTTTTTTGAGGATCTTGCCGCTGGCGCCGCTCGGCAGCGCTTCATTTCTGATATCGATCTGGACCGGAACCTTGAACGGCGCCAGATGCCGGGCGCAATATTCGATCAAATCACCTTCGCTCGGGCACGTCCCGGCCATGATTTGCACGATGGCGACAACTTCCTCTCCGAGGATATCATGCGGCCTGCCGATCACGGCCGCCTCCATAACGGCGGGATGGCGGTAGAGCGCATTCTCGATTTCGACGCAGTAAATGTTTTCGCCGCCGCGCAGCAGCATGTCCTTTGCCCGGTCGAGCACGAACAGGCAGCCGTCATCGTCGAGCAGGCCGATATCGCCGGTGCGCATCCAGCCGCCGTCAAATGTTTCAGCGCTGGCTTCCGGGTTGCGCCAATAGCCCTTTACGACGTTCGGGCCGCGGAGGCAGATTTCGCCTTTTTCTCCAGCCGCCAGATCGGCGCCGTTTTCACCGACGATCCTGATATCGCTGGTCGGGATCGTATGGCCGACGCTGTCGGGCTTGGCTTCATAGTCTTCACCGGAGATAAATGTGGCGACGGAAGAAACCTCGGTCAGGCCGTAGCCGACTTCCGCGGTCGCCTGAGGAAAGCGCTCGGCAAGCCGGCGCTGGAGGCGCAGCGGCGACGGCGCGCCGCCGAAACCGATGCTGATGAGCGAGGCGGTGTCATAGTCTGAAAAGTTTGGCGATTCAGCGAGTTGCAACGCCATGCCCGGCACGCCGACGAAATTGGTGATGCTCTCGCGTTCGATTTCGCCGAGCGCTTTCTCGGGATTCCATCTTCGCAGGATAACGGTTTTGGCGCCGCTATTGAGGGCCGGGGCGAGGGTCGAATGGCAGCCGGTAACGTGAAAAAACGGCGCCCCGGCCAAAACCGACATGGCGGTTTTTTCGCCGCCGAGCGACTCAGGCAGGTCGCCATTGCGCAATTTCTTCATGGCGCCGCGAAAGTTCACGGTCATGATATTCGAACAGATATTGCGGTGGGTTCCGAGCGCGCCCTTGGGCTCGCCGGTGGTGCCGGAGGTGTAGAAAATGGTCGCGTCATCTTCCGGGTCGATCGGCACCTTCGCCGGTTGCGCGCTTTCCGCCGCGCCCGCCATAAGCGCCTCCCACTGGGCGGCGCCGGCGATCTCGCGGCTCTCGCCGGCGCGCGTGACGATGACGCCGGCGAGATCGAGGCTGTCGATATGGGGTGCCAGCACCGCCGCCCGCTTGCCATCGGCCACCGCCACGCGGGCGCCGCAATCATCCAGGCAAAAGGCCAATTCACGTCCCGTCAGCCAGGCGTTGAGCGGCACGGCGATGGCGCCGAGACTGACCACCGCCCAGAACGCCACCGACCATTCCGGCAGGTTGCGCATGGCAATGGCGACGCGATCGCCCTTGGCGATGCCATAATTCTCGGCCAGCACCCCGGCGAAGTGGCAGACCTGGGTGTAATGCTCAGCATAGGTCAAACGCTCAGGGCCAAGGACTATATAATCCGCATCAGTATTCCCGGCAGTGGCGGCGAAAACCTCGCCAAGATGCACCGGTGCGTGGCGCCAGACGCGCGTCTTCACACCGCGGATTTCAAGCTCCAACAGTTCAAACGGCAGTCCGCGGCCGATCAGGCGGCGCTCGGCCTCCAGCCGGCTTAGTTTTTTTGCCATCGCCTGGCGATGCCCCGCAGCGGTGTCAGGTTTCCGGATGGGCGCCGCGCAATTTGCGCATGCCGGCCAGCCAGCGATCGTAATCGTCGGTTTTGCGCTGGAGATAACCGAGGACTTTCGGATGCGGCAGTATGAGAAACGCCTCGCGGTCCATGGTTTCGATCACCGTATCGGCCAATTGCTCCGGCTCGAGGACGCCGTCGACGCTGGCCACGCCTTCTTCGCGATCCTTCAACATGGCGGTGCGCACGGCTTGCGGACAGAGAACCGAAACCCTGACGCCGCGGTCGCCATAGGCGATCGAGAGCCATTCGGCGAATGCGATAGCGGCATGCTTGGTGACCGAATAGGTGGCCGAATTGACATGGCTGAGAAGGCCCGCCGCCGAGGCGGTATTGACCAGATAGCCGCTCCCACGCGCCGCCATCTTCGGCGCCACGGCGCGCGCCGCATAGACATGGGCCATGACATGGGTATCCCAGTTGAGGCGCCAATCCTCGTCCGGGCTGTCCTCGCCGCCCATCTGCGCCAGGCCGGCATTCGAACAGAAGATATCGATCGGGCCATAGGCCTGTTCCGCCGTGGCGATGAGATTCTGGATTTCAGCTTCGCTGGTCACGTCGCAAGCCACAGCCAAGCCGTCGATCTCGCGCGCGACCTCGCCGGCCATCTCTTCCTGCAGATCGGCCACCACGATATGTTTCGCGCCCTCTTGCTTGAAGCGCCGCGCCAGCGCCCGGCCGATGCCGCTGGCGCCTCCCGTAACCACGATCACCCGGCCCTCTACTTTCATCGGAACGCTTTCCCCATGGATGTATCGATTATTTTTCCGCTGTGCCGGGACCTCAATATCACGAGGGCCGATTGCCGCGCCCGCCATCGACATCATAGATGGCATTGGTGACATAGGATGCCTCGTCCGAGCACAACCACACGACCATATTGGCGATTTCTTCCGGCTCGCCGATGCGCTTCAGCATCGAGCCGGTCTTGGCGGCCGCCACCGCCGCCTCGATGCCGATGGAGCGTTCGAATATTTCGGTGCGAATGAGCCCGGGGCGGACGCAGTTCACGCGCACGCCATGGTCCGCAATTTCATGCGCGAGTCCCTTGGTAAAGGAATCAACCGCGCCCTTCGAGGCGGCGTAGACGACGTCGCCGGGCAAGCCGCCATAACGCGCCGAGATCGATCCGACGTTGACGATCGAGCCGCCGGGGCCGCCGCTCTGCGAGGACATGCGCTTGAGCGCCTCGCGGGCACTGACGAACAGGCCGAAGACGTTGACGTCGAAGACCCGGATCAGGCCCTCCATTTTCATGTCGGCGATGGAGGTTTCGTAATCTATTGCGGCATTGTGAACCACCGCCGTGACCGCGCCCAATTCCCGGTCGACCGTGTCATAGGTGCGCAAAATATCGTCTTCGGAGCCCCAATCGGCCTGCACGGCGATCGCCTTTTGGCCGAGCTTTTTGACGTCTTCGACAACTTCGTCGGCGCGCTCCCTGGCCGAACTGTAATTTACCGCGACATCGTAATTACAGGCCGCCGCCTTGCGGCAGATCGCGGCTCCGATACCTCGGCTGCCCCCGGTGACAAGCATAATTCCCGACATGCTGCTCTCCTTTTCTGGCGGCCAAGCGCGACCGAGCCTTTCTACTTTCGCGTACCATAACTAAGCCGACATTTCCCAGATAACCTTCAGTTCGGAGCAGATTGTAGATCATCACTAC
>CAJXFT010000034.1 GCA_913053235.1 uncultured Alphaproteobacteria bacterium | reverse complement strand
GCTTAGAAGGATCAACAGATATTGTTATCCCTCATGAACTTTCCGGACGGACACTAAGACATCATAATTTTCCTATATGTAGCATGCTCAAGCTCCTGCGAACACAATATACGAAGTTCAGATATATTAGCACGAGAAACAGAACATACAAAGAACAAACTAAAATCTCTCCGGGCGTTCACCTCTTCATCCAATGCGGATAGACATACTGACAGGGCAAGCGAAACCTGATACCGAAGGAATGATTTGGCGCGGGACGCAGTCGTGCCGTGCGATGCAGGAGAAAATTATGGCCGATAACGATTCGGTGCTCGACGAGCTTTACGGCGTCATCGAGAGCCGCAAGGGCGGCGATCCGGAGAAATCATACACGGCGAAGAAATTCGCCAAGGGCACCGACCATATCGCCAAGAAGATCGGCGAGGAGGCCACCGAAGTGGCGATCGCGGCGGCGCGGCGCCAGCGCGGCGAGATCATGGCGGAAAGCGCCGATCTGCTGTTTCACCTGCTCATTCTGTGGGCGGATCAGGATATTCGGCCCGAGGAAGCGCTCGCCGTGCTGCGCGCGCGGCGCGGCGTTTCCGGGCTGGACGAGAAAAAGGCCCGCTAGGCGGGCGCGACGAATCGATTTGAACATTCCGGGAGACACGAGATGAATTATCAGCCGGACAATATTTTCGCCAAGATTCTGCGCGGCGAAATTCCCAACGACACGGTCTACGAGGACGATGAAGTGCTGGCCTTCCGCGATATCGGCCCGCAGGCGCCGGTGCATGTGCTGGTGATCCCCAAGGGAGAATATGGTTCGCTCGACGATTTCACGCGCGATGCGCCGGCCGAATTGGTCGGGCGATTTTTCCAAAAGGTCGGCGAGATCGCGCGCCGATTGGGCGTCGACGGCGAGGGCTACCGGGTGATCGCCAATACCGGCCATAACGGCGGCCAGGAAGTGCAGCATTTTCATATCCATATCTGCGCCGGCCGCCGTCTCGGGCGGATGATTGCGCGGGAATAGAAAGACATGGCCGAGGATGTCCTGGCCGAGGCGGTCCGGCATCACCAGGCCGGCCGCCTGAAAAAAGCCGAACGGCTGTACCGGGGCGTTCTCAAATCGAACCCGAGAAATTCCGTCGCGCTCAATCTCTTGGGCGTCCTCAACTATCAGGGCGGCCGTCACGGCAAGGCGATCCAGCTTCTCGGCAAGGCGGTATCGATCAACCCGGATTATGCGTCCGCCCATTTCAACCTCGGCAATGTGTACAAATATCGCGGCAAGCTCGGCCAGGCCGAAGCGGCGTTCGAGCGCGTCGTGGCGCTCACTCCGGACGATGCCGGGGCGCATGCCAATCTCGGTATCGTATTGCAGGAACAAGGCCGTCACGCCGACGCGCTGAGCGCTTTCGAAAGAGCGGCGAAGCTAGAGCCGGCCAATCCGGAAAGCCATTTCAACCTGGCCAATGGCCTGCGTTTCCTCGACCGACAGGAAGCCGCGATAGCGGCATTTCAACAGGCGCTCTCGCTAAGGCCCGATTACGCCGAGGCGCATACCAATCTCGGCAATCTCTATCTCGGCCAGGGCGATCACGAGCAGGCCTCGGCGGCGCTCGGGCGCGCCGTCGAGCTGCGCCCCGATATGGCCGAAGCGCATGCCAATCTGGGCTTTGCGCTCAATGAATTGGGCGATTTCGAAGCAGCGTTGAATGTGCTGGAAACCGCCTTGCGCTTGAGCCCCGACCTGGCCGAGGCGCACAACAATCTCGGCTCCGTGCTCAAGAGCCTGCACAGATTTGGCGACGCGGTGGCCGCCTTCCGCCGCGCCGTCGCGCTCAGGCCCGGTTTTGCCGAGGCCCATGTCAATCTCGCCAACGCGCTGTTCCATCAGGAAGATCTGGACGGCGCGGTGGCGGCATTGGAGGCGGCACTTGCCCTCGCCCCCGACGATGTCGATACGATCCGCACATTGGCGAGCCTGTGGGAGCGCGCCAACCGCCTCGACCAGGCGCGCCCGGTCATCGAGCGCGGTTTGCGCCTGGCGCCCGAAAATGAGGAGCTCAATCTGCTCGCCGCCAAATGCGAGCGGCGCGACGGAAATGCCGGCCAGGCGATCGCCCGCCTGGAGAAGATAGACCGCGCCGCGGCGCCGCGGCGCAGCGCTTTCAATATCGCTTTCGAGCTTGGCCGTCTCTACGATCAACAGGGCGACTATAAAGAGGCGTTCGGCCATTTCAGCGAAGCCAACCAACGCTCGCGGCAATATCCCCAGCATGCCAAAGTGGACAGGAATCATTTTCTCGAAATGCTGGCGGCCATAGATTCACGGCTGAGCCGGGATTGGATCGATTCGTGGAGCGCAACGCCGGCCCTTCACGGGCGCCGGACGCCGGTGTTTTTCTTCGGCTTTCCGAGATCCGGCACGACGCTGGTCGAGCAGGTCGTGGCCAGCCATCCGGACATCGTGACGCTCGATGAGCAGCCGGCCGTCGATGATATGCTGGGCCGCCTGCCGGGCTTTCCCGAATCCTATCCGGACGCCCTGGCCAAGCTGACGGCGGCCGAGATCGAGCAGCTCAGGGGACGCTATTTCGAAGTCGCCGATGATTTTCTGAAAGGCGCCGAAGGCGGCCTGATGATCGACAAGATGCCGCTCAATATCGTCCATGTGGCGATGATCTGGCGGGTGTTTCCGCAGGCAAAAATGATTTTTGCCTTGCGCCATCCAATGGATGTGTGCCTGAGCTGCTTCATGCAGAATTTTGAGATCGCCCCGGCGATGGCCAATTTCTTCACCCTCGAAGATGCCGCGAACCTATACGGCAAGGTCATGACGCTGTGGCGGAAATATAATCAGCTTCTGCCGCTCGACTGCCATACCGTGAAATACGAAGATTTCGTCGATGACTTCGAAGCGCAAACGCGGGCGCTGCTGAATTTTCTCGGCGTCGAATGGGATGATTCGATGACCGATTATGCCGCGCACGCTAAAAAGCGCGCCCGCATCGCAACGGTCAGCTACGATCAGGTGGTCGAGCCGATTTATCAGAGCGCTCAGTTTCGCTGGAAACGCTATAGCGGGGAGATTGGGGCCTCGCTCGACGAGCTCAAACCCTTTGCCAAATCGTTCGGTTACTGAGGGAACACCAAAAAGCGCTAGGCGCGCTTTGTTTCCCCCTCTCCCGGCCCTCTCCCCTCCGGGGAGAGGATTTTGTTCCGTCAACCCCCGTGGATCGGCGGAAAAATCGTCAGGACATCGTTCTCATTTACCGGCGTTCCGGCGCGCTTGCCGGTGGGAACCGATTCGTCGTTGAGCAGGGTGGCGTGACTGCCCGGCTTCTCCAAGCCCAGCTTGGCCAAGGCGTCGGCCACGGTCGCGCCGTCGGGCAATTCCATCGCCCGCTCCGCATCCAGCGGCGCCGGCGGGCGGATGGCCAGAGTCTTGACGGTGATTTTCACGCGCCGTCCGCTAGGTCATGGCCAGGCGCTGCAGGGTCTGGGTTGTCGGTACGCCGTCATCGTCCCAGCCGCGCAGCTCATAATAGGCCGGCAGCATCTGGCCGAGTTCCGCCACCTTGCCCTTGGCCGAGCCGCTCTTCGCCGCTTCCTTGAGAATGCGCTTGGGCAGGGTATCGTCCTTGCCGCTGAGGCCGGCGGCGAGATTGAATTGGCGCTCGAGGTTCCAGATACGCTCGCCGGTTTCGACCAGACGATCGGCCGTCCAGCCGCCGCCGCAGGCCGCCTCGATTTGCGCCGCGACGTCGTTCAGGTCCCACACCGCCATCGGGAACAGGCAGATCCCGGTCGAATCGATCGCCGCCACGGCGTTTTGCGATTCGTAGACGATTTTCGCCTTGCCCTCGATCGGGCCGCCATCGAAATCGTCGCCGTAGGGATCGGCCTTGAGATGGCAGGCGCCGCGGTTGCTGGTGGCGTAGGCGAGCGCCATGCCCTGCATGGCGCGCCCGTCATAGCCGGGGAACTCCTGGCCCTTGACCACCATGGCGAGATCGGGATGGCCGTATTTTTCGCATAGCAGTTTGGCGCCGAGGCCGAGATCGGCGCCGAAGCCCTCGCCGAGGCCGGCAAGCTCGACACCCTTCACCAGCGCCTCGGCCGAGCCGAATTCGAGCTTGAGGCCGCCGGTGTCGGCATCGGTGATGGCGCCGATGTCATAAAGCTCCATCGCCGCCGCCAGGGTCGAGCCGAACGAGATCGGGTCCATGCCTTCTTCGTTGCAGATATAATTGGCATAGGTGGCGGCCTCGATATCGTCGACGCCGACCATCGGCCCGAGGGCGTAGATCGATTCATATTCCAGCCCGCCCGCCGCCTGCTTGTAGCGTTCATTGCCTTTGATGGCGAAATGGCCGGGGTCCATCCTGCTCACCCGGCCGCAGCCGATGGTGCAGCTGAAACAGGCCCGGTTGGTTAACAGGTTGGCCCGCCCGTCGGAGCGCCGGCGCGCCGCCATGGCGGCGGCGTCGAGCTTGTCCGAGCCTTCGAACTGGACATCGCGGTTGTTGCGCGTCGGCAGGCTGCCGAAGGCCTGGGTTATTTCGAGCATGGATATGGTGCCTTGCTCGGCCAGGCCGGCGCGGTCGGCGCTGGGGTCGAGCTTGGCCCGCGCCGCCGTGACGGCGGCGTGGAAGGCGTCGGCATCCTTGACCTGCACGCCCGAGGTGCCGCGCACGGCAATCGCCTTGAGATTCTTCGAGCCCATCACGGCGCCGACGCCGGAGCGCCCGGCGGCGCGGTCGAGATCGTTGACGATGCAGGCGTAACGCGACAGCGTCTCGCCGGCGCGCCCGATCGAGGCGACGCGGATGCGGGTATCCCCGTGGCGCTCCTTGATGCGCGCTTCGGTTTCCCACACCGATTGGCCCCAGATGAATTTGCCGGCGCTGAGGAGTTCGGCCTTGTCATTCTCGATATTGAGATAGACCGGCTTTTTGGCCTTGCCGGTGACGATGATCATGTCCCAGCCGGCGAGGCGCAGCTCGCCGCCCCAATAGCCGCCCGAATTGGAGCATGCCACGGCGCCGGTAAGCGCGCCCTTGGTGATGACCGCATAGCGCCCGCCGGTGGCGGCGCTGGTGCCGGTCAGGGGGCCGGGGGCGAAGATCAGCACGTTCTTCGGCCCCAGCGGATCCGCCTTCGGGTCCATTTCCTCGGCGAGATATTTACTGGCGAGACCGCGCGAGCCGAGATATTGCGCCGCCCACTCCATATTGAGCGCTTCCGCCCGGCAGGTTCCCTTGGTGAGATCGACGCGTAGAATTTTTTCGTGCCATGCCATGGTTTCGCTCCGCTCTGTTGTCTGTTGTCCCGTCAGGCCGCATTAGACCTGTGGGTTGATGCGCCGGTAACTCAGCGCCTCGGCGATGTGGATGCGCCCGACGCCCGCGCTGCCCTCGAGATCGGCCAGGGTGCGGGCGACGCGCATCACCCGGTGATAACCGCGCGCCGAAAGTTTCATCTTGTCGACCGCTTCGGTCAAGAGCGACTTGCCGCCTTCGCCCGGCGTCGCCACTTTTTCCAGCAATTCGCCCTCGGCTTCGGCGTTGGTGCGCACATCGCCATCGAGCGGCTGAAAGCGGGCGCGCTGCACGGCGCGGGCGCGCGCCACCCGTGCCGCGACCTCGGGTGAGCCTTCCGCCGGCGGCGGCAGCGAGAGGTCGGTGGCGGAGAGTTCCGGCACCTCGACATGCAGGTCGATGCGGTCGTAGAGCGGCCCGGAGATGCGCGCCTGATATTCGCGGGCGCAGCGCGGCACCCGGGTGCAGGCGCGCTCGGGATCGCTCAAATAGCCGCAGCGGCACGGGTTCATTGCGGCGATGAGCTGGAAACGCGCCGGATAAGTGACATGGGCGTTGACCCGGGCGATGCTGACCTGGCCCGATTCGGTGGGCTGACGCAACGCATCGAGCACCGGGCGCGAGAATTCCGGCAGTTCGTCGAGGAACAGCACCCCCTGATGGGCGAGCGAGGCTTCGCCCGGCTTGGCGCGCGCGCCGCCGCCGACAAGGGCCGGCATGGAGGCCGAATGATGCGGATCGCGGAACGGCCGGTTGAGCGTCAGGGCGCCGTTGCGCAACAGGCCGGCCACCGAGGCGATCATCGAGACGGTCAGCGCCTCGCGCGCATCGAGCGGCGGCAGGATGCCGGGCAGGCGCTGGGCGAGCATCGATTTGCCGGCGCCGGGCGGGCCGATCATCAACAGGTTGTGGCCGCCGGCCGCCGCCACTTCGAGCGCCCGCTTGGCGGTCTCCTGGCCTTTTATGTCTTTCAGGTCGGGGTAGATTGCACCGCGCTCCGGTGTTGCCGGGAGCGGCGGCGAGATGATCTGACTGCCCTTGAAGTGATTGACCAGCGCCAACAGAGAGCCGGCGCCGACGACCTCGCCGCCGCCCGCCCACACCGCCTCGGCGCCATTGGTTTGTGGGCAGATCAGGCCGCGGCCATGGGCGTTGGCCTCGACCGCGGCAAGCAGCACGCCGGTCACCGGAATCAGCGCGCCGTCGAGGCCGAGTTCACCCAGCGCCGCGTAATCCGCCACTTCCTCGACGCCGACGACGTCCATGGCGACGAGCAGGCCGAGGGCGATGGGAAGGTCGAAGTGGCTGCCTTCCTTGAGCATGTCGGCGGGCGCCAGATTGACGGTGATGCGCTTGGGCGGCAGCGCCAGGCCCATGGCACCGATGGCGGCGCGCACCCTCTCGCGCGATTCCGCTACCGCTTTATCCGGCAGACCGACGATGGTGAAGCTCGGCAGGCCGGCCGAGATGCTCACCTGCACATCCACGTCGAGCGCCTCGATGCCCTGAAACGCCACCGTGTTGATATGGGCGACCATAGCGCCGTCTCCCCGCAATCGCTGTTCGTGCTGTCACCATTGACATGGTGTTACAGCTACTATGCAGGGTGTTGGGCGAAAAATTCAGACGAGCGCGCATTGGCCTGCTCGGCGCAGGCGGCATCGAAATGCTCGCCGCCGGTGCGGGCGAAGGCGTGATCGGCATTTGCGTATGAATGAATCGTCACCTTCGCGTTGCCGCCGAGCCCGTCTTTGATGGCGCTTTGCGCTTCCGGCGGCACGAATTGATCGAGTTCGGCGATGTGCATCATATGCGGCCCCGAGATATTGGCCGCCTCATTGAGCGAGTCCTGAATGCCGACGCCGTAATAGCCGACGGAAGCATCCGCCTTGGTGCGCGCCGCCACCAGATAGGCGAGCATGCCGCCGAGGCAATAGCCGACCGCGCCGACCTTGCCGGAGCAGCCTTGCCTACCGCGTAATTGTTCGAGCGCGGCGCCGGCGTCGGCGACTCCCTGGTCCATGTCGAAGCCCTGATAGAGGGCGAAGGCCCGGCCCCAATCGCCTTCCGCCATGTCGGAAAGCTCGATTCCCGGCGCCTGGCGCCAGAACAGATCGGGACAGAGCGCCATATATCCTTGCGCCGCCAGGCGGTGGCAGGTTTCGCGCATGAAATAATTGATGCCGAAAATTTCCTGCAACACGATAACGCCGCCGCCGCCGCCGCCCTCGGGCACCGCCAGAAAGCCCTGAAACGCGCCGCCGTCCGGCGCTTTGATGTCGATCATCTTGCCCGGCATGGTCTTGTCCCCTCCCTGATTGCCGTCAAACCCCTAACCTTTGTTGCGCTGCTTCAAGCTCCAACAAGATATGCTTGGTCGCGCAGCCCTCGCCGCCGGAAAAGCCGCCGATCCAGCCGCCGGCGCCGACGATGCGGTGGCACGGCACGACGATGGCGATGGGATTGGCGCCGCAGGCGCCGCCGACGGCGCGCGGCGCCGAATCGACCTCGCGCGCGATTTCTCCGTAACTGCGCGTCTGGCCGTACGGCACGGCTCTGAGCGCCTGCCATACTTTTTGCCGAAACGGCGTGCCGGTGGCGCAAAGCGGCAAGTCGAACTGCTTCAGCTCACCGGAAAAATAAGCCTCGATCTGGCGCCCGATCTCGGCGGCGAGGCCGCTTGACGGCGTGCCCGGCGTCGCTTTCCCGTGGGCGCCGAAATCAAGCATCGTCAACGCTCCGCCCGACAGCTCGATGGTGAGCTTGCCGACCGGTGTATCGAGATGGTGGCGGGTGAGTGCGCTCATGCATCTTCCTTTATGGCTGGCGCGACATCGCCCGGCTCCATCGCGTCCTGCAGCAGCGTGCGCAGCGCCGCCGCCTCGCTGACCGGCAGCGAGCAGGTCGGGCCGACGCAGAGATAGGCCGTGACCTTGCCGTCAGTTTGCGTCTTGCCCGCCGCCGGATGGCCGGCCGGCAGGCTTTCGTTGGGCCCGATGACGCTCAACACCCGGTTGGGCAGGCTGAGCGAATAGACGGCGCGGATCATCGCCTCGCCGGCGGCCTCGCGGCGCTCGCCGACTATAACGATTTGCATCGCTTCGTGCAGCAATTCGGAATTGTTGATCAGGGTCGGCATCGGTGCGAAGCGCTCGCCGATCTCTCCCGAAAAGGCGCGCACCAGGGCGCCAGCGCGCTCGAGATAGGCATCCTCGGCGGTCAAATGATAGAGCCGGGCGAGCACGCCGACCAGGGTGCCGTTGCCCGAGGGCGTCGCCATGTCGTGCGCCGATTTGCTGCGCGCGATCAGTTTTTCGCCGCCCTCGGGGCTGTAAAAATAGCCGCCCGCCTCGGCGTCCCAGAAATCCGCGTCGAGGATGGCGACCCAGGCCCGGGCGCGCTCGAGGAAGACCGGCTCGCCGCTTACTTCGAAGAGCATCAGGGCGGCGCGCGACATTTCGGCGTAATCGTCGAGAAATTCGATCTCCTTGACCTGGCCGTGCCGCGCCGAATGACGCAGGCGCTCGCCATCGGCCATCTCAAAGGCGACATAGTCAAAGGCGCGGCGCGCCGCGGCGAGCCAGTCGGGGCGTTCGAAAACGGCGGCGGCGAAGGCGAGAGCGGTGATCATCAGGCCGTTCCAGTCGGCCAGCACCTTATCGTCCCAGCTCGGCCAAACCCGCTTGTCGCGCACCGCCAAAAGCGTTTCACGCAAGGGCTTCATCTTGGCTTCGTCGAAGGCGTCGCCTTCGGGCCGGCGGCCGAGGCGGTTGAGAATATTGTTGCCCTCGAAATTGCCCTCGGGCGTGACGTCGTAGACGCTTTTGAAGGATTGCGAATCGGTGCCGAGCAGGGCGTCGATCTCGCTTTCCTGCCACACGTAAAAGCGCCCCTCCTCGCCTTCCGAATCGGCGTCGAGCGCGCTGGCAAAGGCGCCCTCGCCGGTCAGCATATCGCGCAACAGCCAATCCACCGTCTCGGTCGCGCGCTGCTTGAACAGCGGCTCTTTGCCGTTCTGCCAGAGCTCGCACAGCAGTTCGAGGATTTGCGCGTTGTCGTAGAGCATTTTCTCGAAATGCGGCACCAGCCAGCGCTCATCTGTCGAATAGCGCGAATAGCCGCCGCCGAGATGGTCGTAAATGCCGCCTTCGCTCATCTGGCGCGCCGAGAGCAGCACCGCGGTGCGCATCAATTCGGAGCCGGTGCGCTTGTAATTGCGCCACAGGATATCCAGAATCGGCACCTGAGGGAATTTCGGCGCGCCGCCGATGCCGCCATGGCGCGCGTCGACTTCGCCCAACAAGGTCTGGCCGATCTGATCGATCCGCGCCTCATCGATATCTTCGCCCGGACTGTTATCGGCCATCTTGCGCAGCGCCTCGACCATGTTGGCCTGGTTCTTGCGCACGTTATCGGGCTCATTGACATAGGCGCCGTGGATGAGCTTGAGCACGTCGCGGAAACCGGGCCGGCCGTAACGCGCCTCGCGCGGAAAATAGGTGCCGCCCCAGAACGGCTCGCCGTCCGGGTTGAGAAACATGGTCAGCGGCCAGCCGCCCTGTTGTCCCATCAGATTGATGGCGCGCTGATATATGGCGTCGAGATCGGGGCGTTCCTCTCGGTCGACCTTGATATTGACGAAAAGCTCGTTCATCAGCGCCGCCGTCTCGTCATGCTCGAAACTCTCATGCGCCATGACGTGACACCAATGGCAGGACGAATAACCGACCGACAGCAGGATCGGTTTGTCGGCGCCCTTGGCCTCGGCCAGCGCCGCCTCGCCCCAGGCGCGCCAATGCACCGGATTGTCGCGATGTTGTTGAAGATAGGGGCTGGATTCTTCAGCCAATAGATTTCCGCTCATCCGTTCTCCGCCGAATTCCCTCCTCCATGACACACCTTCGCCAAGGAGGTTGTTGGCGGGATGCAAACGTGAATATATATGGAAATTGCCGAGCGGCCAGACCCGCCGCGCCGATTCGGGGGATCGTTATGAAAGTGACCATCGATATCGACTGTACGCCGGAGGAGGCGCGCCGCTTTCTCGGCCTGCCCGACCTCGACAAGGCCCATCAGGCGGCGATGGATGCGATGACGGCGCGCATGCGCGAGGCGGCCGGCGAGTTCGATGCCGAGGCGCTGTTGAAAAGCTGGCTGCCCGGCGGGGTGAAGAGTCTGGAGGAGCTGCAAAAAAGCTTTTGGGCCGGCTTCAGCGATGCCGGCGACGTGGCTAAAGAAGGCAAAAAATAGTGAGCGCCGGGGGGCCGTTTTACCGCAGCCATGTTTTTTGCTGCGTCAACCGGCGCGCCGACGGCCATCCGCGCGGCTGCTGCGAGAACCATGGCGCCAGCAAACTGCGCGCCCATCTCAAGGCGCGGGTGAAGAAGCTCGGCGTCAGGAATGTCCGCATCAACGCTTCGCAATGCCTCGACCGCTGCGAGCTCGGCCCGACCATGGTGATCTACCCGGAAGGCGTCTGGTACACCTACCGGACCATAGAGGATCTCGACGAGATTCTCGAACGCCATATTGTAAAAGGCCAACGGGTCGAGCGCCTGATGCTGCATGCGGATCAGAAGGCGCCCGACGAGGCGCGCATCGAGGGCAGGGAAAGCCGCGCCGCCGAGTGACGCCGCAGCTCGGGCAGCCACGAAAATGCGCTTTGACGACACCATATTCGCCCCCGCCAGCGCGCCGGGCAAGGCCGCGGTGGCGCTTGTGCGGGTTTCCGGCATCGCCGCGGGCGAGGCGCTGAGGCGGCTTAGCGGTGGGCCGTTGCCGCCGCCCCGGCAAGCCGCGCTGCACGGCCTCGCCGACCCGATAAGCGGCGCCGCCATCGACCGCGCCCTGGTGCTGTGGTTTCCCGGCCCGGAGAGCTATACCGGCGAGGATGTGGCCGAGTTTCATGTCCATGGCGGGCGCGCCGTCATCGCCGCCACGCTCGCCGCCCTGGGCGCCATGAAAGGGTTGCGCCCGGCGGAGGCCGGCGAGTTTTCGCGGCGCGCTTTCGAGCATGGCAAGCTCGATCTTACCGCCGCCGAGGGCATCGCCGATCTGGTCGATGCGGAGACCGAGATTCAGCGCCTTCAGGCGCTCAGGCAAAGCGGCGGCGCGCTCGGCGAGCTTTACGAGGGGTGGCGGCGACGGCTCTTAAAAGCACGTACATTGATAGAGGTATCTCTGGATTTTTCCGATCAGGAGTTGCCGAACGGCGTGCTCGACCCGGTGGCGCCGGAGATCACCGCCATAATCGGTGAGATCTCCGCCCATTTGCGCGACGGCGGCTGGGGAGAGCGCCTGAGGGAGGGCGTCCAGGTCGCCATACTGGGCCCCGTGAATGCGGGAAAATCCAGTCTACTCAATCGGTTAGCCGGAAAAGACGCGGCCATCGTATCGACCGAGGAAGGCACCACGCGCGACATCGTCGAGGTCCGTCTCGATGTCGGCGGCTGGCCGCTCACGATGGCCGATACCGCCGGATTGCGGGCTGCCACGGGGGCGCTGGAGGCGGAGGGCGTGCGCCGGGCCCGCGCGAGGGCCGCCGCGGCCGACCTCAAGATCGTGATGCTTGATGGCGGGCGCTGGCCGGAGGGCGGCGAAGCAGCCGAGGAATGGGCCGGCGAGGGCACATTGGCGGTGTTGAACAAATGCGATTTATTGCCCGACAAGGCGATCGAGGCGCAGGTCGGCGGCAAACAGGCGCTCAAAATCTCGTGCAAGACCGGCGAGGGGCTCGATTGCCTGCTGGAGCGTATCGAGGAATTTCTCGAAGCGCGCTATCTGCCCTCGGCCTCGCCGCTTCTGACCCGGGCCCGGCATCGCCATGGGTTGGAGAAATGTCTCGAATCGCTGCACAGATATGATATCGATGCGGGGCTGGAGCTGGCGGCCGAGGAGCTGCGCCTGGCCGTCGATTCGCTGGGCCGAATTACCGGGCGGGTCGGTATCGAGGACCTGCTGGATATTATTTTCAAGGATTTCTGTATCGGCAAGTGAGCCTGGAGAGCCATATATAGTTAATTACGGATAAGATGCGCGAGATATAGGTCCAACAAGAGTAGGACATGACGAAGCAGGAACAAAAATTCGACGTTATCGTCATCGGCGGCGGCCATGCCGGCTGCGAGGCCGCCGCCGCCGCGGCTCGTCTCGGCGCGGCGACGCTTTTATTGACGCATAAAGTCGAGACCATCGGCGAGATGTCGTGCAATCCGGCCATCGGCGGATTGGCCAAGGGCACGTTGGTGCGCGAAATAGACGCGCTGGACGGGCTGATGGGCCGCGTCGCGGACCGCGCCGGCATTCAGTTCCGCATCCTCAACCGCAGCAAGGGGCCGGCAGTGCACGGCCCGCGGGCGCAGCAGGACCGTGCGCTCTACCGTACCGCGATGCAGCGGGAATTGGCGCGCCAGGAATGCCTCACCATCAGGGCGGAAGAGGTCGAGGACCTCTTTTTGGAGGAAAACTCCAAGGTCAGCGGGGTCGTTACCGCGCGCGGAGAGACGATCTCGGCGGCGAGCATCGTCCTCACCACGGGGACATTCCTGAAAGGCGTCATCCACATCGGCGATGAGAGAATTTCGGCCGGCCGGGCGGGCGAGCCGGCGGCGGCGGGACTTTCGCAAACACTGCATCGCCGTGGCTTCAAGCTGGGTCGGCTGAAGACCGGCACGCCGCCGCGGCTGGATGGCGGAAGCATAGATTACAGCGGGTTGGAGCGCCAACCCGGCGATGATCCGCCACAGCCCTTCTCCTATATGAACGAGACGATCGAGCAGCGGCAGATCGATTGCTACATTACCGGCACCAACGCCGCCAGCCATGATGTGATACGCAAAAACATAAAAAAATCAGCGCTTTACGCGGGCGGGATCACAGGCGTCGGGCCGCGATATTGCCCTTCCATCGAGGATAAAATCAGTCGGTTTCCCGACCGCGACTCGCATCAAATTTTTCTCGAGCCCGAAGGTCTGGACGATCACACCGTCTATCCGAACGGCATCTCCACCTCGCTGCCGGAAGATGTGCAGATTCAGATGCTGCACACTATTACCGGCTTGGAGAAGGCCGAGATCATTCGGCCGGGTTATGCCATCGAATATGATTTTGTCGATCCCAGGGAGCTGCAACCGAGTCTGCAAACCAACCGCATCGGCGGGCTGTTTCTCGCCGGGCAAATAAACGGCACCACGGGATATGAAGAAGCGGCGGCGCAGGGTGTCATGGCCGGGTTGAATGCGGCTTTGGCCGCCGCTGGCAAACCATCGTTTGTTTTAGGCCGGGCCGATGCTTTTATCGGTGTCATGATCGACGATCTGACGACGCAGGGCGCGGCCGAACCCTATCGCATGTTTACGTCGCGCTCGGAATACCGGATCATGCTGCGGCCCGACAATGCCGATCAGCGGCTGACCGGGAAAGCGATAGAATTGGCATGCGTGAGCCGCGAAAGGCGGACGGCTTATGAGGCGAAGAAAATTTCCCTGGATAATGCGATCAGCCGATTGGAGAGTCTGCAGGCCAGCCCCAACGAATTGTCCAAATATGACATCAAAATAAAACATGACGGCATCGTGCGCAGCGCGCTCGCGCTGTTGGCGTTTCCGGAGATAGATCAGGCGAGCTTGTGCCGGATATGGCCGGAGCTCGGCGATGTTGATGACAGGATATTTTCTCAGATCGAAATAGAGGCGCGATATTCCCGATATTTGGAGCGCCAATCGGCCGATATCGAGGCGTTCAGGCGGGACGAAGCATTGCTTCTTCCTTCGGGGCTCGATTACGATCAGGTCGGCGGTCTTTCGGCGGAAGCGCGCAGCAAATTGCACGCGGTTTTGCCGCCGACGCTGGGCGCCGCTTCGCGCATCGCCGGAGTCACGCCGGCAGCTATTACCGCGTTGTTACGGCACGTAAAACGGCTTGACGGGTCGGGCCATCAAGCACCTTGAAAACGGTCATGATCGGCGCATGCAAGCAGTCATTATCAGCGAATGTTTCACGTGAAACATTGACTGACGGAAGGTGCGAATAATGGCTCGCTACGGCGTCGAGAATTTCATGCGCGACAGCGATGTTTCACGTGAAACATGCGAGCGCCTGGCGCTTTACGTCGAGTTGCTGGAGCGCTGGAATCGGCGCGTGAATCTGGTATCCAAGCGCTCACTGAGCGATATCTGGCGCCGCCACATGGCCGATTCGGCGCAGCTGCGCGATGTGATTCCGCGCTATGACGGGGCGCTGGTCGATGTCGGCAGCGGCGCCGGCTTGCCGGGCCTGGTGCTGGCGATCATGGGGCTATCAAATATTCATCTGGTCGAATCGAGCGCCAGGAAATGCGCGTTTCTGCGCGAGGCCAGGCGGATTACCGGCTGTGCGGCGGAAGTACATAATTTTCGCCTCGGCGATGACGCGAGCGCGATCGACACATTGCCAAAGGCCGCGGTGGTTACCGCGCGGGCCGTTTCTCCCCTGGCCAACCTACTAGATATTGTTTATCCTATTGTGTATGACAGAACATGTTGTATATTCCCGAAGGGCGCCCGAGTCGATGATGAGGTCGAGACGGCGCGGCTGAGATGGAATTTCGAATTGCGGCGGGTGCCCAGCAAATTGGATCCGAGCGGCGTCATTCTCAAGATCCACAATATTCGCCGCCGCGAGATTTGACCGGGAGGTCTGACATGATTCAGGAGAGCGAAATTACGATGGCGCAAGGCCGCGCCGTGGCGCCGGAAAATATTCGCGGGCGCATCGTCGCCGTGGCCAATCAGAAGGGCGGGGTCGGCAAGACGACGACGGCGATCAATCTCGGCACCGCGCTTGCCGCCGTCGGCCTGAAAGTCCTGATTCTCGATTTTGACCCGCAGGGCAATGCCAGCACCGGGCTCGGCATCAAGCATGAGAGCCGGCCACCGGGCAGTTACGGGCTGATTCACGGCGCCGCTCTGGCCGAGACCGTGCGCCGCACCGAAATACCCAATCTCGACCTGGTGCCGTCGACGGTGGAGCTGGCGGGCGCCGAATATGAATTGGCTCAGATTCCACGCCCGCAATATCTGTTGCAAAAGGCGATCCGGGCAGGCGACGGTCTTGATGGCGGTTTGCCAGAGGATGCGAGGGTCAGCTACGACTATATTTTGATAGATTGCCCGCCGGCTCTCGGCATGTTGACCGTGAATGCGCTGGTGGCGGCGGATTCACTGCTGGTGCCGCTGCAGTGTGAGTTCTTCGCACTCGAAGGTTTGAGTCAGTTACTCGGTATATATGAGCGGGTGCGGACGTCATTCAATGCCGTATTACAGATTCAAGGCGTCGTTCTGACTATGTATGACAGGCGCAACAATTTATCCGAGCAAGTCGCAGAAGACGTGCGAAATCATATGGGTAGAAAGGTGTATGACACGGTTATACCGAGAAATGTGAGGGTGTCGGAAGCACCATCCTTCGGCCGGCCTGTATTACTCTATGACATACACTGCGCTGGCGCCCAGGCCTATGCCCATCTTGCCAGTGAGATGCTAAAACGCGAAGGAATCAGGCTGTCATGAGCGACGATGCCTCCGGCCAGGCGCCGCAGCGCATGCGCGGCTTGGGTTCGGGTCTCGCCGCATTGCTCGGCGATGGTGGCCGTGTCGACGGCGTAAGCGCCGAAACCAGGCCAAACGCGGCGCGGGTGCTGCCGATCGCCAGCCTGCGCGCCGGCAGATTGCAGCCACGTAAGGAATTCGACGATTCAGAAATTGAATCCCTCGCCGAATCGATCCGCCAGCAAGGCATTATTCAGCCGATTTTGGCGCGTCCGGCGAAGGATTCGGATGGCGATTACGAAATCGTCGCGGGCGAGCGCCGCTGGCGCGCGGCGCAGCGCGCCGGCCTGCACGAAGTACCTGTAGTCGTTCACTTTATTGGCGATCAGGACGCGCTCGAAATCTCGCTGATCGAAAATCTGCAACGCCAGGATCTGAATATTTTCGAGGAGGCGGAAGCTTATCAGCAACTGGTTTCAGAATATGGCAATACCCAGGAGGAAGTCGCCCAGGCGCTCGGCCGCAGCCGCAGCCATGTCGCCAACACCCTGCGCCTCCTGACGCTTGCTCCGGAGATAAAGCAACTCACCATCGACGGTAGGCTGAGCGCTGGCCATGCCAGGGTGCTGGTGGGCGCCCCTAACGCCCTGGAATTCGCCAAAAAGATCACCGACCAGAACCTCAATGTCCGGCAAACCGAAAAACTACTGTCGGCGGCGTCTTTGAGCCCGTCGCGCCGGGCAAAAGCCGAGAAAAGCGCCGACCTCAAGGATTTTGAACGCAACCTGACCAACCGCCTCGGATTAAAGGTGACGATCACCGAGAAAAAGCGCGGTGGTAGCCTGAATATTCGATATGAGTCGTTGGAACAGCTAGACGAATTCGTAAAACGTCTGGGTTAGCGGCGACCCCTGGCGGCACGGCCGGCGGCGCCGATGCGAACCAGGGCGCGGGCACAGATTTCCTCGCCCGGCATGCCGGTCGTTTTGCAGTCGATCTCCGCCTGGCCCAATATGTCGAGCGCCTGGGCGATACGCGGCAAGGACCAATATTCGGTTTGCGCGCGAAAAGCCGGCCGATTCTTGAAGAAAACCGGCGGGCGAAGCGACGCGATCAGCTTGTCGATGGAACCTCCGCCGGCCGCCAGCCCGACGACGTAATGGAGCTGGGAGAATCTTTTGGCGACCTGGCGGATTGCTGCCACAGGTTGTTTACCTTCATCATAGGCCAGGTGTAAAAAACGATCGATATTGGCCAGATCGCCGCCCGCCACCGCGTCGGCCAGCAGATCGAAAGACCAAACGCCGGCGTCGCCCGATCCCTCCATGACGGTCTCCAACGTGATCCGCATGGTACCGTCCTTAGCCAGGCTTTCGTCGCTCGAAGCGTAGAGAATTAATTTTTCAAGCTCGCTTCGCACCTGCATGCGGTCGTTGCCCAGGCGCTCCAACAGCCAATTCAGCGCGTCGCGCCCGAGGCTGATTTTTTCGCCGGCCAGGAACTCGTCTATATATTCGTGCAGGCTGCCCTGATCCTCGTCATAGCACGGCACCGCGGCGAGATTCGCCGCCTTGTCGAACAGCTTTCGCAGCGACGAACGCGGGGTCAAATTGCCGGCTTCGATGACCAGCAGGGTGTCGCCGAATCCGATTTCCAAAGCCGTGGAAATCGTCGAAGCGTGGTTGTCTCCGGCCTCCTTCAACCAAACCGCACGGCGCCCGCCAACGAGCGACAGCGCGCCCAGCTCATCGGCCAGCCGGGCCGGGTCGTCGGAAATTTCCTTGGCCCTTAACTCACAAAGGCGAAAGCCATCGCCGAGATCCTCGACGGCAAACGTGACCGCGGCCCGCGCCCGCTCGCGCACCAATCCGGCGTTGGGGCCATATATCAGCAGGGCGTTCACATCGTCGGGTGGTCGATCGCAGACCCTTTGGCCGCGCGGGCCCTTGAACGCCACCATCTCGTTTCAGCTCTCCGCCCTCGAATCAGGATTTCGCGCGATTAAAATAAACCACCAGCAGATCGAATATTCCCTCGCCGATTTCGCGTGCGGCGCGCTCCGCCGCGTTGTTCTCGGCGGCGATCGTGGCGAACTCCGAATCAACCACATTGTAACTGCCGACCGAAATGGTGTGGCCCTCGAAAACGCTCTCTCCAGTCGATAAATCGGTCAATGTGAAGGATGCGTTCATCTTTAGATTATGCCTTGTCGCGGTATTGTCCAACTGTATCAATACCGCCTCCGCCGAACTGTTGAGCCTAACGGACAGGCGGAACCGCGGCACATCGACGCTCCCCCGCGGGGTGATTTTCTCGGTCAAACGATTGCGTAATTGAAGGCCGCGCCGACCTTCGATGGGCGCGACATCGATAAGGCTTAGATATTCGCGCACCGAGCTCGCCGCCTCTTGATGATAAACAGGCGTAAAGCCGCAAGCCGCCGCCAGCGCGCCGGCAAGGGCGATTGCAACGGTCGAATAGGCCAGTCTTTCGAGCCCCGGGAATCTAAACCACGACATTGATGATCTTGCCCTGTACGACGATCACCTTACGCACGGCCTTTCCGGCGATGGCGCGCTGGACCGCTTCATTGGCCAACGCCGCGCTTTCCGCGCCGGCTTCGTCATGATCGCTCGGCAGTTCGATTGTAGCACGCTTCTTACCGTTTACCTGGACCGGCACCGTCACGCTGTCCTCGGCCAAATATTCGGCTTCGGCGAGCGGCCAGTCCATATCGAGCAATGAGTTTTCCCGGCCCAAATGGCGCCACAACTCGGCGCAGATATGCGGCGTCATCGGCGCCAGCAGACGGAGCACGATTTCCAGCCCCTGGCGATAGGTTTGCTCGCTGGCAGCGGCCTGGCGATCCATCTCGCCGAGCCTATTGGTCAGTTGGCGAATCCGTGCCACGGCGCGATTGAAATGAAATTTTTCGAGATCGCTGGTGACGCCCTCGATGGTCTGATGTATCGCTCTTTGTGCCGCGACGTCCGCCGTATCATCACGGGTGCTTGCCGAGTCAAGGCCGGGACCCCGGCCGTCCTCAGAACCCTCACCCAGCTCCGTCACCATTCGCCACAACGCGGTGAGATAGCGCCAGGCTCCCTTAATGCCGGTATCGCTCCATTCCAGATCGCGCTCGGGCGGGCTGTCCGAGAGCATGAACAGCCGCGCCGTATCGGCACCATAGGTCTCGATGATCTGTTCGGGATCGACGGTATTGCGCTTAGATTTGCTCATCGATACGGAGCGCCCGACCTGCACCGGCGCGCCGTCTTTGACGCCCACCATGGCGCCCTTGCCGTCGGGTTTTACCTGCTCCGGATAGAGCCAATTGCCGGCTCTGTTGCGGTAGGTCTCGTGGCACACCATGCCTTGCGTGAACAGCCCGGCGAAAGGCTCGTCGATGGTGACATAGCCGCAGCGCTTCATCGCCCGCATGAAGAAGCGCGAGTAGAGCAGATGCAGGACGGCATGCTCGACGCCGCCGATATACTGATCCACCGGAAGCCACTGTTCGACATCGTCCGCCGCCACCGGCTCGTCGCGGCGCGGCGAGCAGAAGCGGGCGTAGTACCAGGAGGAATCGACGAAGGTATCCATGGTGTCGGTGTCGCGCCGCGCCGCCGCGCCGCAGGCGGGGCACGGCACGTCGCGCCATTCCGTATGGCTGTCCAGCGGATTGCCCGGCGCATCGAAGGCGACGTCGTCGGGCAGGCGCACCGGCAGTTGGTCGTAGGGCACCGCCACGACGCCGCAATCGGGGCAATGCACGACCGGAATCGGGCAGCCCCAATAACGTTGCCGGGAGATTCCCCAATCCCGCAACCTGTAATTGATAGTCGCCTCGCCGTATCCGGTCGATTCCAGCCTCTCATTGACCGTCGCGATGGCGCTCTGGACGTCGAGGCCGTCGAGAAAATCCGAATTTATCAGGGTGCCGTCATCGGTGAAGGCCTCGGCGCCGATTTCGAAGGCGCCGGCATCGCTGCCCGGCGGGCATACCACGGGGATCACCGGAAGCCCGTATTTGCGCGCGAATTCGAGGTCGCGCTGGTCATGCGCCGGGCAGCCGAATATCGCCCCGGTGCCGTAATCCATCAGCACGAAATTCGCCACATAGACCGGCAGTTCGCAGCCCTCGATAAACGGGTGGCCCGCGCGCAACCCGGTGTCTATGCCGATTTTCTCAGCCGTTTCAATGGCTTCTTCCCCTGTCCCAAGGCGATTGCATTGCTCGGCGAAATCCGCGATGGCGGGATTCCCGCGGGCCAGCTCGACGCTCAGCGGATGGTTGGGCGAGAGCGCGCAAAAAGACGCGCCGAACAGCGTATCGGGACGGGTGGTATAGACTTCGAGCCGCTGCGCCGCATCAGCGCCGCCGAGCAGCGGAAAAAATATCCGCGCGCCGGTCGAGCGGCCGATCCAGTTGCCCTGCATGAGGCGCACCTTGTCGGGCCAGCGCGTCAGCCCGTCGAGCGCCCGCAGCAGCTCATCGGCATAGGCCGTGATGCGGAAAAACCATTGCGACAGCAGGCGTTTTTCGACCACCGCGCCGGATCGCCAGCCTTTGCCCTCGATCACCTGCTCGTTGGCGAGCACGGTATTGTCGACCGGATCCCAATTGACCCAGGACTCCTTGCGGTAAGCCAGGCCGGCTTTGAGAAAATCGATGAACATGCGCTGCTGATGGACGTAATAGCCGGGATGGCAGGTCGCGATTTCGCGCCGCCAATCGAGCGACAGGCCCATCGATTTGAGCTGGCGGCGCATGATGGCGATGTTGGCGTAGGTCCATTCGCCGGGATGAACGCGGCGCTCCATGGCGGCGTTTTCGGCCGGCAGGCCGAACGCGTCCCAGCCCATCGGATGCAGAACGTTAAAGCCGCGCGCCCGTTTGTAGCGCGCCACCACATCGCCCATGGTGTAGTTGCGCACATGTCCCATATGAATATTCCCCGACGGATAGGGGAACATTTCCAAGACGTAATATTTAGGCCGCGGCGAATCGGTGTCGGCGTGAAAAGCGCCTTCGGCTTCCCAACCGGCTTGCCATTTGGCCTCTATTTCCTTGGCGTTGTATCGCTCGCTCATGGCTTTCGGTGTGGCGTTGCCTTGCTGTCGATTAAAAGGGGAGGATGTTGTCGCGCCGTGGCGCCGCGCCGGTCGGCAGGCGTCCCGGGCGGCGCGCCGCTGACCGCCGGCCGCCGGCTATTCGCCGATGCCGCCGGTGCGCAGCTGGCGGGCACGCTCCAAGATCTTGTTTTCCAGACTGGTTACGGTGGAAGGATTGATGGCGCTGTCGACCCATGCGCCCTGGTCGCTTTGTTGCTGTCGGAAAACCGCGACGCGCAAGCCATCCGCGCGCAGCGTGCGGGCCAATATATATATCGTCATCTTGAAGCGCTCGCGCGGCGTATCCGGCGGCGCATACCAATCGGTGATGATGACGCCGCCGAACGGATCCGCCGAGGATAGCGGCATGAACGATATGGTATCGAGCGAAGCGCGCCACAAATGGCTGTTGACGCCGATTCCGGCGCCGCCGCCGACCTCATCGTCATCGCCGCGGCCGAACAATTGCAGGCCGCTATCGCCAAATACGCTGCTGTTTGCGGTGGCGCCGCGCGATTTTTTCGGGTTCTTGACCTCATTCTCACCGGGATCCGCATACTGACAGGCGGCGAGCGCCGAGATCAGGACGGCGAACATCGCGGGGGCGACAATTTTGGCTAAGCCGAGTCTCATTATTTCGCTCTGTATTTCGTTCTGTTCGCGTGGTCCGAAGGGGTTCATTTCTCGTTTTTTATTGCGCCGCAAAGCGCGCCCGGCCACGGTTTAACGCGACAGGCGCGACTCGATATCGCCGGTTCGGCATGTCATATCATAAACCCTCACAAATCGGCAAAAACCTTGAAGCATTCTTCTCCGGGCACATGTAAAAAACAGCCCCGGGCGGGCAATCGCGGCATTTTTGCCACATGTTGCGAAAATGAAGAAAGAGCATGTCCCATATTGCTTGATC
>CAJXFT010000033.1 GCA_913053235.1 uncultured Alphaproteobacteria bacterium | reverse complement strand
ACTCTATGAATCACATAAATTCAACTTTGTGAATCCTGAATGTCGATTGGCCCTAGTGCATGTCAGGTTCGCTTGCGCTCACCCGACACGCTCTAGCTCTTTGAGGTTGAAGCAAATGCGTCGTCGCAGGTGATTCCACCTGCTCGGGATTTGCTCTAATCGCGCCTCTCGCCGGGCACCACCGCCAGCGCGGGATCGGCGCTCCATTCCGCCATCGAGCCGTCATAGAGCCGCGCTTCGGTATTGCCGAGCAGCTCATGCGCGACGAACCAGCCGAGCGCCGCCATATGGCCGGAATTGCAAAAACAGGTGATCGGCCCCTCCGCCGCCGCATCGGCGGCGGCGAAAAGCTCGGCCAGGGCCGCCGGGGTCTTGAAGGCGCCGCCTTCGGTGAGGCGGTTGAGCGGCAGGTTGCGCGCGCCTTCGATGGTGCCCAAGCGGCGCACGAAGCCGGGCCCGCGGGCGCCTGAATATTGGTTTTTTGGTCTGAGGTCGAGCAGGACGGCGCCGCTCTCCTGGCTGGCGATCACCTGTCGCTTGGTGGCGATCAGCTCGGGGCGGAACGATGCCTTGAAAACTTGCCGTCCGGATGTCGCCGGGCCGCTCTCCAGGGGCGCCGAGGGCAGCGCCATATAGGCCGTCATGCCGCCATCGAGGATCGACACCGCGTCATGGCCGAGCACTTTGAAGGTCCAGAAGACGCGCGCCGCGCCGGCCATCTCGCCGGCGCTCAACCCGCGCGCGACGATGACGATATGGCTGGTATTGGCGATGCCGAGCCCGCCGACGAGGATTTCGAGATCGGCCACCGGCGGCAGCATGCCGGGCGTCCCGTCGGCACCGGCGGTGCGCCAGCCCGCGCGGAAATAATCGCTGAATACGGCACCCGGAATATGCGCGGCGGCGAAGTCCTCGGCGCCGCCGCCGCGAATATCGAGGAAGCGGACATCGTCGCGCCCGATATGGGCAACCGCCCAGGCGGCATCGACCAGCGGCCCGGCGCCTGCCGCCGCATGTGCCGGCGCGGCGAAGCAGGCGACGATCAGCAGTGCCGCGATGCGGCTCAAACGGAACGGGTTTGGCGCAAAAAACGGCATGGCCGATGTTTACCTGATATCCTCGTTTGACGCGAACGCCGTCCGATATGGGAGAGCTAGATGCCGCGCCGAGTATTTTTCAACAGCTTCATTTCCGCCACTGCGCTCGCCGTCGCGCTGGGCATCGCCGCGCCGTCGCCGGCGCATCAATTCCCGGCGCCCGAGCCGGCGACCCCGGCCATCATCGGCCTGCAAATCGCTCAGAACGAGGGCGGGGCGGAGCTTGCCCCGCAGCTCGGTGACGCGGTCACTGACGGCGTCACTGACGCGGTTACTGACGCCGAGGCTGAAGCCGCTGCCGAAGAGGCGCCGGTCGATGCCGACGAGCCGGCGCTGGCGCCGCAAAAAGATAAGATCAATCCTTCCGAGGAGATCAAGGATGCGGTCGAATCGGCAACCGGCACGCGCAGCGAGGACAAGGGAGACGGCGCCAATCCCTCGGCGGAAATAAAGGAAACGGTCGAATCCGCCACCGGCAAGGTGAAGAGCGGCACCGCCGATGATGACGATTCTGACGACGACGACGAGAAGGGCGAAGACGACGACCAAGACGAGCAGGGCGAAGACGACGACGACGACGGCGGCGAGAAAAAGGACAAGAAAAAGAAAAAGGATAAAAAGAAGGGCAAGAAAGACGAATAGCCCGCGCCAGAATTTGCCTTTCCCGAGGGCATGTAAAAACCGGCCCGCGCGGGGCCGGGGAAGAGAGCGGCCAAGCGGCGCCAAATGAGGGCGCCGCGCCGCCGTTGCGTTTTTCTCAGGCCGCCTGTGAGGATTGTTCGGCGCCGGTGAACTGGCCGGTCTCGGTCGAGCCCGCCATCGCCGTGGTCGAGGAGGCGCCGCCGCTGATCGCCAGGCTGACGGCGTCGAAATAGCTGGTGCCGGCTTCGCGCTGATGGCGCGTCGCGGTGTAGCCGGCGCTCTCCGAATCAAACTCCGCCTGTTGCAGCTCGGAATAGGCCGCCATGCCGCGCTTGCCATAGTCGCGGGCGAGCTCGAACATGCCGTGATTGAGGCTGTGGAAGCCGGCCAGCGTGACGAACTGGAACTTGTAGCCCATGGCGCCCAGTTCGCGCTGGAAGCGGGCGATGTCGGCGTCGTCGAGATTGGCGCGCCAGTTGAACGAGGGCGAGCAGTTGTAGGACAAGAGCTTGCCGGGATATTCGCGGTGAATCGCTTCGGCGAAAGTCCTCGCCTGCTCCAGATTGGGGCGCGATGTTTCCATCCACAACAGATCGGCATGCGGCGCATAGGCGAGGCCGCGGGCGATGCAGCGTTCCATGCCTTCGCCTTCGCGCAGGCGATAAAAGCCTTCCGCCGTGCGCTCGCCGGAGATGAAGGGGCGGTCGCGCTCGTCGACGTCGCTGGTCAGCAATTGCGCGCTGTCGGCGTCGGTGCGGCAGACGATCAGGGTCGCTACGCCGCTGACATCGGCGGCGAGGCGCGCGGCGCTCAAATTGCGGATATGCGCCGCCGTCGGAATCAGCACCTTGCCGCCCATATGGCCGCATTTTTTCTCGGACGCCAATTGGTCCTCGAAATGGACGCCGCCGACACCGGCCTCGACATAGCCCTTCATGATTTCGAAGGCGTTGAGCGGGCCGCCGAAACCGGCCTCGGCATCGGCGACGATGGGCGCGAACCAATCGATATCGCCACCTTCGCCGCCGCTTGAGTCGCCGAGGCGCTCCATATGCTGAACCTGATCGGCGCGCTGCAACGCCTTGTTGATGCGGCGCGCCAGGGCCGGGCCGCTGTCGGCCGGGTAGAGGCTCTGGTCGGGATAGGTCTGGCCGGCGCCGTTGGCGTCGGCGGCGACCTGCCAGCCGGAAAGATAGATCGCCTTCAGCCCGGCGCGCACCATCTGCACCGCCTGGCCGCCGGTCATGGCGCCGAGCGCGGCGACGTGATCCTCGCCATTGACCAATTCCCACAATCTGTTGGCCGCATGTTCGGCCAGCGAATGCCTGATTTCGATCGAGCCGCGCAGCCGCGCCACTTCGGCCGCACCGTAGCTGCGCTCGATGCCGTCGAAGCGGCCCAAAGGCGCGCCCGGAATCAGGGTCTCGAATGTGGCAATGGTCATTGTCTTCTACTCCTCGCTTCAGCCGGCCCTGGCCTCGCCATCGGCAAGCAGGCGGTATGCCGGCAGGGTCAAAAATTCTTCGAAATCATCCGCCGTCGACAGTTTTGCGAACAGCATGATGGCGTCGGCGAAGCGCCCGCCGGCAAAGCGTTCCTCACCCAGTTCCTGTTCGAGCCCTGCGGTTTCCTCGCTCAGGAGCTGGTCGAAAAGGGCGCGGTCGATGACCCTTCCATCGTCGAGCCGGGCGCCGTGTTTCAGCCACTGCCATACCTGGGCGCGGCTGATTTCGGCGGTGGCGGCGTCTTCCATGAGATTGTAAAGCGGCACGCAGCCCTGCCCGCGCAGCCAGGATTCGATATATTGAATGCCGACGCTGATATTGCCGCGCAGGCCGGCTTCGGTGATCTTGCCCCTGGGCACTTGCAGCAGATCGCCTTCGGTGATCACCAGATTGTCGAGCGTGCGGCCGGTCTGATTGGCTTCGGGCATGAGGCGGTCGAAGACCTCCATCGCCACCGCCACCTGGCCGGGATGGGCGACCCAGGTGCCGTCATGGCCGTCGCCGGCTTCGCGCTCCTTGTCGCCGCGCACCTTGGCGGTGGCGGCATCGTTGGCCGCCGAGTCGCCCTTGATCGGGATTTGCGCCGCCATGCCGCCCATCGCGTGAGCGCCGCGGCGGTGGCAGGTCTGGATCAGCAGGCGGCTATAGGCGCGCATCAAGGGCTGGGTCATGCCGACATCGCCGCGGTCGGGCAGCACCATGTCGGCGCGATTGCGGAATTTCTTGATGACGCTGAAAATATAATCCCAGCGGCCGCAATTGAGGCCGGCGATATGGTCGCGCAATTCATAGAGAATTTCGTCCATCTCGAAGGCGGCGGTAATCGTCTCGATGAGCACCGTCGCCTTGATGGTGCCGGGCGCCAGGCCGAGCACCTGCTGGGCGTGGACGAAAACATCGTTCCAGAGACGCGCCTCGTGATGGTTTTCCATCTTCGGCAGATAGAAATAGGGGCCGGAGCCGCGCGCCAACAGCTCGCTGGCATTGTGGTAGAGGAAGAGGCCGAAATCGACCAGCGCCGCCGAGGCGGGGGCGCCGTCGACGATGATGTGGGCCTCTTCCAGATGCCAGCCGCGCGGGCGCACGATCAGGGTGGCGATGTCATCGCCGAGGGCGTAGTCCTTGCCCGAATTGGGGTCGCTGAATGCGATCTCACGGCGCACCGCATCGCTGAGATTGATCTGCCCGTTGATCATCAGGTCCCAGGTCGGGGCGGCGGAATCCTCGAAATCGGCCATGAACATATGGGCGCCGGAATTGAGCGCGTTGATGACCATTTTGCGCTCGACCGGGCCGGTGATCTCGACGCGCCGGTCCTGCAAATCCTCGGGTATTTTTGCGACGCGCCAGTCGCCGGCGCGGATGTCTGATGTGGCCGGCAGGAAGCGCGGGTTCTCGCCCTCGTCGAGACGGGCCTGGAAATCGGCGCGCTCCGCGATCAGGCGTTTGCGTTCGGCGCCGAAGCGGCGCTCCAGCCCGGCGATGAAATGCTGCGCCGCGGGGGTGAGAATTTCCTCGAAGCGCGGCGCCATTTCGCCCGTGATTTCTATGCCAGCGGTGATTTCCATCTCGGTTCCGTCCGTAACATCGATCTGCAGCATTTCTTAGACCCTTTCTAATGCCGCACTGCAACGAAGGCGAACTTTCTAATGTTGCAGTGCAATTGTCCATAACTTATTGATATAAAAAATGTAATTCTGTAACAGTTAGTAGGTTATCAAAAGTCAATTTGTAAATCTTGTAAATTTTACGGCATTGCGGAATAATCGCCGAAGCGGCCCGGCCGAACACGGCCAAAAAACGGAGCAACAGCAATGGCGGAACGCAAGGTCATGGTCGGCCCACGCCTCAGGCGCATGCGCCTGGAGCGCGGCCTGACGCAAAGCCAGATGGCCGAGCAGTTGGCGATCTCGACCAGTTACCTCAATCTCATCGAGCGCAATCAGCGCCCGGTCACGGTGCAATTGCTGCTCAAGCTCGGACAAACCTACGATATCGACCTGCAACGCTTCGCCGTCGACGACGAAGCGCGCGTCGCGGCGCTGCTGAAAGAGGTCTTCGGCGATCCGCTTTTTGCCAAGAGCGGCGTCACCAACCAGGACATCCAGGATCTGGCGGCGGCCAGCCCGGTCGGCGGCGAGGCCGTCTTCGCCCTGTTCCGCTCCTACCGCGAATTGGTCGACAACGCGCTCAACATGGCCGAGGGCCTGAGCGCCACCGACAAGGTGGATGGCGTCGCGGCGCTCCGCCTCGCCGGCGAAGAGGTGCAGGATTTCATCCAGGCGCGGGGCAATTATTTTCCCGATCTGGAAGACGGTGCCGAGCAGATTTGGCGCGATGCCAAGCTCGACCCCGAAGCGCTCTACGAATCCTTGCGCGCCCATCTTTTGGCGGCGCACGGCATCAAGGTCCGCGTGCTGCCATACGATGTGATGGAGGATACGCTGCGCCGCTATGACCGCCACGGGCGGCGCGTCATGCTGTCGGAAATTCTGCCGCCGGAGAGCCGCAGCCATCAGCTCGCCTATCAGATTGCGCTCCTCGACCGCTCGGAGTTGATCGATGAGATCGTCGCCAGCGCCGGGCTGGAGGGCGCCGAGACCCGGCGCCTCTTACGCATCGGTCTGGCCAATTACATGGCCGGCGCGGTGATGATGCCGTATACCCGCTTCCATGAGGCGGTCAAGGCGCTGCGCTACGATATCGAACTGCTGGCGCGGCGCTTCGGCGCCGGATACGAGCAGGTCTGCAACCGCCTCACCAGCCTGCAGCGCCCCGGCGACAAGGGCGTGCCGCTGTTCCTGGTGCGCATGGATTGCGCCGGCAATGTGTCGCGCCGGCTCAGCGCCAACGGCTTCCATTTTGCCCGCTTCGGCGGCCTGTGCCCGCGCTGGGGCGTGCACCGCGCCTTCCGCACGCCGGGCGAAACGCGCAGCCAGTTCGTGGCCATGCCCGACGGCTCGGTATTTTTCACCGTCGCCCGCCTGGTCTCGCGCCCCGGCGGCGGCGAGCGCGTGCCGGCCCAGCAATTCACCGTCGCCATCGGCTGCGAGGCGAGCCAGGCCGGGCACATGATCTATGCCGACGGCAAGCTGCCGGCGGATACGGAAGCGGCGCTCAAGATCGGTGTCAATTGCCGCCTGTGCGACAGCCTGGAGTGCAACCGGCGCGCCTATCCGCCGCTCAACCGCCGCCTGGTGATCGACGAGAACCATCTCGGCCTGGCGCCATATTTCTTTACCTGATAGCGGAACCCAACGCATTTTCACCACCCGGAATAAGCCCTTCTTCCCAGGATGGGAAGAGGGGTTGGGGAGAAGGGGTGACAAGCGCGAAAGCGCTCTTGGCTGTTCCCTCAAGTGCCGGGCGGGGGCATCCGCCCCCTTGGCTTACCTCGTATTAACTCGGGCGCTCGGTCGCGCAGTCGGAATGCGAGAAAGTGCATTCCGGTTGGTGGTTCCGCTTGCAAGAATCATTGCGGGGTCCGGAGCACGGCGGGCGGTCGCCCTCTGGTATGCGCGCTGCCTCCGGCGTATGGTGGCGAAGCGTTACACCGACAGGGGGAGGAACGAACATGGCTCAGGAACTGCTGCCGCCGCAACTCGTCACCAATGCGCGCATGCTCTATTTCTGCTGGGTGCCGGCCGATCCGGCGGCCGCCGCGGCGCTGCTGCCCGCCGGCCTTAGCCCGGCCCGGGACAAAGCCATCTACATCAACCAATATGTCGTCGACCGCGAGGAACAGACATCGCATTTCGGCGCCTATTCGCTCACCTATATGGGCCTCGATCTCGACGGGCTGGATTTGGACGACGGCACGCCGGGGCGCTTCTGGACGCATTATTTCAATTCCAGCCCCGGCATGCGGGCTTACGCCGCCGAGCGCGGAATACCCGCCGAGGCCGGAAAGACCGAACTGGTAATCGTGGACGACCTGCTCACCGCGACCACGGCGGCCGGCGACGGCACGCTGCTGTTCCGCACCACGGCGCGGGTTTCCGAGGCGGTCGGCGAATCGGTGCGCGGCCATTTGCGTTACATCACCAAGAGCGGCGGCGGCCTGGAAAGCGGGCGCTACGCCTATGTCGGCGATATCGTCGCGCCGTTCGAATTGCAGTCCCTCGAATTTCTCGCGCCCGATCATCCGAGCTATGCGCTGCGCCCGGCCGATCCGCTGGAAATCACTTTCGGCTTCTACTCGGCCAACGCCTCGTTCTGCTATCCCGGCGGCGTCGAGCCGTTATAGGCTGGCCTTATTGCGACAGTTCGGCGGCACGCTGCTGATAGGTCCAGGCGCGCACGTCTTCGTAACTGTTTTCGGAGAATTCGACCAGGAAATCGATCGGATCGATCAACTCCTCGCGCCGCACCACGCCCTCGCCGGCGTAGAGCGCGATGCGTTCGGTCGCGCCCAGGAACCAGTTGCGCGGATCGAGAAGATTGTCGACGCCGAGGCCGACCGCGTCGCGCACCGTGGTCGGTCCGAACAGCGGCAGCACCAGATAGATGCCGTCGCCGACACCCAGGGCATGGAGGGTTTGCCCGAAATCGGCATCATGCGGTTCCAGCCCCAACTCCGCCGCGATGTCGAACAGCCCGAGCAGGCCAACCGTGCTGTTGATGGCGAAACGTGAAAATGTCGTCGCCGCGCGGCGGAAGCGAAATTGCAGCAGGTCGTTGGCGAAAATGATCGGCGAGGAAAGATTATCGAAGGCGCGCCGGATGGCTTTGCGGGCGGCTTCCGGCGTGATGTAGCGATAGCCCAGCGCAATCGGTTCGAAGACGAGATAATCAAGGGCGCCATTGGTATAGAAAAAGACCCTGTTGAGCCCTTCGAGCGGGTCCTTGTCGGCATAGCCGTCGGTGCCGCCCTCCGCTATCAATATCGGCCATACCGGTGGTCGATCCTCGAGCGGCGGCGCGCCGGCAATGACCGGCGCCCGCGCGTCGAGAACCGGGGCGGCGCGTTGAGCGTCGGGAACCGCAGGCTGGGTCGGTGCCTGGCTTGGCGCCCGTGACGATTTTGGCAAGGTGCCGGCAAATCCCGGAAACATGCCGCTTATCGTGAGGTTCAGGCTGGCCCGCGATTCCGGCGCCTGCAGGTGCGCCTCGCGCATGATCGCCTCGAACAGATCGGGGCGTTCGTTGATCGCCGCCACCACCGCCGTTTCCAATTGCCGGTTGGCGGTCTGGCGGCGCTCATCGATGATGTCGCCGAGCGCCGCCTGGTGGAGGCGGCCCTGCTCGGCGGCGCCGGCGATGCGCGCCGCCATTTGCGGCGGCAGCGATTGCGCCACCGCCGTTAATGCCGGCACCACGCACAGCAAGGCCAAGATGAAAATGGCGGCCGGCAATCTAGACATTCTCGCCGGCCTCCAGGGCCATGCGGAAGACATCCGGATCGACATTTCCGCCCGAGGCGACGGCGATGACGGTCTTGTCCCCGGTCTCCAGGGCGCCGCTCAGCAGCGCCGCCAGCGCCGCCGCGCCGCCCGGCTCGATGACCAGCTTGAGGTCGCGGAAAGCCGCCGCCATGGCGCCGAGGACGGCGCCGTCATCGGCCGTAATGCCGCCGCGCACGCGGCTCGCATTGATGGCGAAGGTGCGCTCGCCGGGCTGCACCGGAAGCAGCGCGTCGCACAGGGTAGCGACGCTCATGTCGCGCACCTGCTGGCGGCTGCCGGCGGCGAATGAGCGGGCATGATCGTCATAATCCTCGGGCTCGGCGGTGTAGAGCGCGGCATCGGGCAATTCGGCGCTGAGCGCCAGCGCGCAGCCGGCCATCAGGCCGCCGCCGCCGGCCGGCACCACGACGATATCGGGCGCGATGAGGCGGACGCGGCACTCGGCGGCAATTTCAAGGCCCACCGTGCCCTGGCCGGCGATGACATGATCATCCTCATAGGGCCGCACCAATGTCGCGCCTTTTTGCCGCGCCAGGCGCTCGGCAATTTCCGCGCGATCCTCCGTGGCGCGGTCATATTCGACGATTTCGGCGCCTTCACGGCGCGTGCCGGCGACTTTCACGGCGGGTGCGTCGCGGGGCATGACGATCGTCGCTGGAGCGCCGAGAAGACTCGCCGCGGCGGCCACGGCCTGGGCGTGATTGCCCGACGAATAGGCGACGACGCCGCGCGCGCGCGCCGCCGGGTCGAGCTGGCTTATGCAATTATAGGCGCCGCGGAATTTGAACGAGCCGGTGCGTTGCAGCGGCTCGGCCTTGACCAGCAGGCGCCCGCCGATGCGCTCGTTCAGCCATGGCGATTCCAGGAGCGGCGTGCATACCGCGCGGCCCGCCAGGCGTTCCGCCGCCGCGCACACATCGGCATATTTGGGCAGCGACAAAGCTTCGCCGCGCCGGCTAGCCGAATCTGGCGAGATAGCCATCAATGGCCTCGATTGCTTGCGGTTCGTCGAGAAACGGTGCGTGACCGACGCCCGGCACGGTTACATGTTCGAGGTCGGGTTTGGCGCCGATCATGGCGCGGGCGGTCTCCTCCTTCAAGACAGACGACAGCGCGCCGCGCAACAGCAGGGTCGGAATATCGCCAAGCGCACGAAAAATCGCCCACATGTCATACGCCTCTTTGCCGCGCTTGCCGGCGGCGGCGAAGGCGGCGAGCGGCTTGACGATGGCCGGGTCGTAATCGACATGCAACAAGCCGTCCGACGCCAGCGAATAGCCTTGCCGGGCAATTTTCAGCCACGCCGCGTCATCCTTGTCCCAGCCGCTGCCGATCAATTCGCGGCCATGCCTGGCGGCGGCCCGCCAATCGGGCTGCGGCCTGGGCGCCGCGGCATATTCGACGATGGCGTCAAGCCCGTCGGTATCGAACTCAGGCCCGCAATCGTTGAGAATGAGCCCGGCCAAGGCGCGCGGGCGGAGCACCGCCAGGGCCATTCCCAGCACGCCGCCGAACGAGGTGCCGAGGACGACGCATTTTTCGAGGCGGAGCGCATCCAGCAGCGCCAGAAGATCGGCCATCGCGGTCTCCACCGCGTAATGCCGGGGGTCCGCGTCATGGGCCGATTTTCCACGCCCGCGCATGTCCGGGCAGAGGACGCGGCGCGCCTTGCCGTGGCGTAGCGCCAGGTCATGGAAGTCGCGGCAATTGCGGGTATAGCCGGCGAGGCAGAGAAGCGGCGGCGCGGCGCTCTCGCGGGCGCCGTATTCGCGCACGTAAAGTGCTGTGTTGTCGAAGCTCGCGATGCTGTGTTCGATGAAGCCATCGGCTGACGCCACGCCCTGTGCCACGCCTTGCGAAAGCGCCCGGGCGGCCGCCGCCGCCGGTGCTTCGGATTGGCGCTCGACGGCGCCACCGAGGGGGGTCAATCCAGCCTCCGAATCATTCCAGTTCCTGAAGCTCCAATTGATCTCCCACCACCAATATCCGCGCCTTGACGGTAATCTCGTCGCCGTCGCCATTTTCGCCGGTATAGGTGAAATCGAAGGCTTGGGAGATCGACATCGGCATCAGGAACTGACCCTCCTGCATCAGCACGCCGCCGGGTTCGATGACATATTCAAGCGGCGCCGAGATGCAACCGCCGCTGCTGTAACAGACCCGGCCATGCCTTAATTTTGCCCCGAGCCCGGCGAGGTCATGGAATTCGCGCGTATAGGTGAATTGTCCGTACTTGCCGGCCGGCTCATGTTTAACGTCCGAGACCCGGAGCGCGACGGCGTCGAGAATCGGCTCCTCGGCCAGCGCCGATGCGGCGGCGAGCGAGCAAATAAGCGCCACGCTCAGCCCGGCAGCGATGATAATTAGCTGCAATCCCTGCTTCGCAATCATGGCAATCATACCTTTACTTGCGCCCCCGAAGGCGGCTCCAACTCCCGGGTGCGGTCAATATACGCGTTGCGCGGCCAAGCGCCAAGAGCGGCGCCGCGCCGCTTCGTTCCGGGCTCCTAGCAATGCGCCGCCAAATCGGCCACCGAGATTGCCATGCCGGCGTCCATGTCGGCGCCCGTGGCGGCGCAGCGGCTGGCCAGCACGCGCGGCTCGAAGCCGCGCGCCAAATCGCCTTCGAGGCTGGCGGCGCCGACCTCCGCCCCCAACTGCCAGCGATATACCTGAACGCCCTCGAGCACCCGCTGCACGTAATTTCGCGTTTCCGGAATCGGAATCAATTCGATCCAGTCGACCAGATCGACACCGGGATCGTAGCGCGGATCGCCATTCTCGCGCAGCCAGCGGCGCACATTGGTGGGGCCGGCGTTATAGGCGGCCAAGGCGAGGAGGTAGGAGCCGTCATATTTCTTGATCATATCGCTCAAGTAAGCGCTGCCCAATTTCACATTATAGGCGGCGTTGGTGAGGCGGCTTTTGGCGTAGGGCAGGCGGACGCGGCGCGCCACCTGGCGGGCCGTCGCCGGCATGAGCTGCATCAGGCCGCGGGCGCCGGCATGGCTTGCCACCTTTCTGTCAAACAGGCTTTCCTGGCGTGTCAGCGCCAAAACCAGCGCATGCTCCAACGCCTCGTTGGCGTAAGCGAAAGGAATATCGACGACGGGAAAAATCAGCTCGTTCGAGACATAGCCGTCGCGCGTCGCCTGCTTTGCCGCCCGGATGGCCAGATCATGGCGGCCCAGCGAATGGGCAAAGCGCGCGATCAGGGCATAATCCGCCGACCCCTGCGCTATCTCCACCAGGCGGCTGGTGAAGGCCCCGGCGAGGCGCCGCTCGCCGAGGAAATTCAGCAGGCGGATGACGGTGAACATCTCATGGCCGGCGAGGCCGGCGTCCGCCATTCGCCAGGCGCCGCGCTGTTCGTCGGCGAACAACAGCCCCTTGCCGCCGGCGCCGCGCGCCGCCGCCAACTGGCCATAAAAGGTTCCCCGATATTGCGCCGCCCGGGCGTACCACAGCGCCGCCCCTTCCGAATCATTCATGGCCGCCGAGGCGCGGCCCGCCCAATAGGCGGCGCGGGCGCGGCTGATGGGCATGAACACGGCGTCGTAAAGCCGCGCGAAATGGGCGAATGCGGCGTCATTCTCGCCGAGGAAGCGCAGCGCGATCCAGCCGGCCAGCCATTCCGCCTCGGCGAAGCTGGAGCTCTCGATCTGGCCATGTTCGCTGGCCAGGCGGTATGCGTCGGTGACGCGGCCGCGGTTGAGCGCCCTGCGCGCCTGGATAACGCGCTCGCGCCACCATTTCTTTGGCCGCCCCAATTGCTCGGGCGCGCGGAACAATATTTCGCGCGCGTCTTCGTCGCGTCCCTTGCGCCGGCGCCAGCGCAGGCGCTCATACATCAGGCCCGCCGTCTCGACCAGCTCGTCCGGCACACGGGCGATGGCGGCATCGACGCCGCCGGCGAAAGAGCGCAGCGCCATGCGCGCCTGCGCCAGCGCCTGCTGCCCCTCATCGACATAGCGCAACATGCGCCGCGCATCGCGCTGGCGGTTGTCCCATACCAGCCGGTCGAGACGCGCTTCATGATCTTCGCTGCGCAGCAATTTCTTGTAGCGGCGGTAGATGATTTTGAGATCCTTGCCCGAGAAATTGTTTTCGACCCAGGCCAGGCGGACATATTTCGCCGCCCGCGCCGTCTCGCCGCCGGCGATCAGGGCGTCGGCGAAACGCAGGCGTCCGTCGCGGCTGATCGGGTCGCGCCAGCGAAACCAGCTTGCCACGCGTTTGTCGTCGGCAACCGCCAGCATCGCGGTCTCGGCGCCGGACTCGAGGCCGCGCTGGCGCGGCCAGTCCGGATTGGCGGCGATGAACGCGGATATGTCGGCGAAGGAAGCAAAACCGTAAGCGCGCGAATAGTCCATCCAGTGCAATATCTTGGCGCCGAGCGGATCATCGGCGCGCGCGGCGATGCGGTGGGCGGCGGACCAGCGGCCACGCCCGGCCTCTTTGAAGGCGGCCGTATATGTTTTGATATCGCCACCCGAAACCGGCGGCGGCAGCACGGTCTCCGCCGCGAGCGGATGCGGAAACATGGCGGCGCATATAACGGCAATCGCCAAACTCAGGGGGAGAAAAATGCGCACAAACGCCCTTCCAAAGAATTGAAATCCCGCAAATTCCGGCTGGGCGCGATATTAGGCCCGGCCTCGGCGCCGCCGCAAGCTGGATCGCGCCGGCCTTGTCCTATGGTGAGCGGCAAATTATGCTTTGTGAATTCTTAACAAATTGAGTGCGGAGAGCGCCATGTTGGAAGGATATGTCACCGCCTTGATTACGCCGATGCGCGACGGAGCGATCGACGAAGACGCGTTCCGCGCCTTTGTCGAGTGGCAAATCGCCGAAGGCGTGAACGGGTTGCTGCCGTGCGGCACGACCGGTGAATCGCCCACCCTCAGCCATGACGAACATATGCGGGTCACTGAAATCTGCATCGACGTGGCGAACGGACGTGTGCCGGTCATCGCCGGGACCGGCTCCAACAGCACGGCGGAAGCGATCGCGCTCACCCACCACGCCAAGGAGGCCGGCGCCGATGCCGCGCTGCTGGTCATGCCCTATTACAACAAGCCGACACAGGAGGGCATGTATCTGCATTTCAAGGCGGTGCAGGATGCCGTCGCGATTCCGCAATATATTTACAATATTCCGGGGCGCAGCGTCGTCAATATGAGCACCGAGACCATGGCGCGCCTGGCCGCGCTGCCGAATATCGTCGGCGTCAAGGATGCCACCGCCGATCTCACCCGCCCGACCTTGACGCGCCTCGCCATCCCCGGCGGTTTCAACCAGATGTCGGGCGAGGACGGCACGGCGCTGGCCTATTTTGCCCAGGGCGGGCATGGCTGCATTTCGGTCTCGGCAAACGTCGCGCCGCGCGCCTGCGCCGAGTTCCATGCCGCCTGGAAAGCCGGCGACGCGGCGAAGGCGCTCGAGCTGCACACAAGGCTGATGCCGCTGCACGACGTTCTGTTCTGCGAATCGAGCCCGATACCGGTCAAATATGCGGCCTATTTGCTCGGCAAGTGCGGCGCCGATATGCGCCTTCCGCTATGTCCGCCAATGAGCGCCAGCAAACAGCGAATCGAAGCGGTCTTGCGCGCGCTCGGCCTGTTGAAGGACGCGGCGGCTTAAGCCGCGCCCGGGTACAGCATGGCGGCACGGCAAAGCGATGACCGCAAGATCGTCGCCCGCAACCGCAAGGCGCGGTACAACTACCGTATCGCCGAGCGCTTCGAGGCCGGGATCGCGCTGACCGGAACCGAGGTAAAATCGCTGCGCCAGGGCCGCGCCAGCATGGGCGAGGCCTATGCGGTGGAGCGTGGCGGCGAGATATTTCTGATCAACTCCCACATCGCCGAATATGACGCCGGCGGGCGCTACAACCACACCCCGCTGCGCGCCCGCAAGCTGCTGCTGAGAAAACGTGAAATCCAAAAGCTCATCGGCGGCTTGCGCAAGGGCGGCCTGACCCTGGTGCCGCTCAGCCTCTATTTCAACGCCCGCGGCCGCGCCAAGGTCGAACTCGCCATGGCCACCGGCAAACGCAAATATGACAAACGGGCGGCGCAGAAGGAGCGCGATTGGAAACGCAACAAACAGCGCCTCCTGCGCGCCGACAATTAAGGCGCGGCGCCGGCGCCGGCCGGCGCCAGGCGCGCGCGGATATCGACGAACACCGCGTGGAACATGGCCTCCGTCAGGCGCCCCGTATTGGTGTTGAGGCGCGAGCAGTGATAGCTGTCGATCATGCTCAGCGTCGGCGACAATTGGTGAGCGGCGCGGTGGGCGAATTTATAGGCGCTCACCTTGTGGCCGAGGGTGCGCAACACCGCCTGGTGGGCGATGCCGCCGAGCGCCAGAATGACGCTGAGGTTTGCCATCGAGGCGATCTCGCTTTCGAGAAACGGCCGGCAGGCGGCGATCTCGGCGCCGGTCGGCTTGTTCCCAGGCGGCACGCAACGCACGGCATTGGTGATGCGGCAATCCTCGAAGCTGACGCCGTCATCCGCGGTGCGCCGGTAAACGCCGCGCGTGAAGCCGAATTCGAGCAGCGTCGAATAGAGCAGATCGCCGGCAAAATCCCCGGTAAATGGCCGCCCCGTTCGGTTGGCGCCCCTCACGCCGGGCGCCAGCCCGGCGATGAGCAGGCGGGCGCCGAGCGGGCCGGCGCTCTCGACCGGCGAATTGTGCCAATCCGGATGTGCCTCGCGGTTAGCATGGCGATAGTCGGCGAGACGGGGGCATTTCTGGCAATTCCGCCCCGGCGCGTCCGGCACCGGGTTATCTCGCGTCGACCAGTTCTTCGCCGTCTTCGTCGTCGAACGTCTCGCCGTGAAACTCGCCGTCTTCGTCACCGGCAAAATTTTCGTGAATTTGCGCCGCGCTCGGCGCTTGGCGCTCATGCTCTTCGCCCTCGCGCCATTGCGGCTCGCGCGCGATCTTCGCCTGGAGATCCTGCAATTCGATGAAATTATCGGCCTGGCGGCGCAATTCGTCGGCCACCATGGGCGGCTGGGAGCGCACCGTGCTGACGACGCTGACCCTGAGGCCCTTGCGTTGCACCGCTTCGACGAGGCGGCGGAAATCCCCGTCGCCGGAAAACAGCACGATATGATCGAGAACCGGCGCCATTTCGATCATGTCGATGGCCAGTTCGATGTCCATATTGCCCTTGATCTTGCGCCGCCCCATCGAATCGGTGAATTCCTTGGCCGGCTTGGTGACCATGGTATAGCCGTTATAGTCGAGCCAATCGACGAGCGGGCGAATCGGCGAATATTCCTGGTCCTCGATCAAGGCGGTGTAGTAGAAGGCGCGAATGAGCCGCCCATTTTCCGAGAAGGCGTCGAGCAGGCGCTTGTAATCGATGTCGAAGGCGAGCGCCCGGGCGGCGGCGTAGAGGTTGGATCCGTCGATGAACAGGCCGATACGTTCCTGAGAATAAATTTTGACCATGCGAATAATTCCATTTCTTATATTTGCGTGCACACCCGCCAGCCATTCTCTATACGGCCGAGTAAATTGAGGCGCACCAAATCAATTCGTTACAAAAATAAATTGGTTAACGGATAATATTTATGTCGTGTTTCCCTTCAGGGCAAGCCCCCAGCGCTCGGCCATTGAAATCATGATTCTCATCGCTTTGGGCGCCAATCTCGAGACCGCGAGATTCGGCCCGCCGCGGCGCGGGCTGGAAGCGGCTTTGCGCCACCTCGAGGCGGCCGGCGTGGCCATGATCCAACGTTCCGGCTGGTACCGGAGCGCGCCGTTTCCGGCGGCCGACCAACCATTTTATGTAAATGGCGTCGCCGAGGTGGAGAGCACGCTTTCGCCGACCGCATTGTTGGCGCTGATGCTCGAAATCGAGACCGCCTTCGGGCGCCGGCGCGGCAAAGCCAATGCGGCGCGCGTCATGGACCTCGATCTGATCGATTTCAGGGGCCGGATTCTCGACCGCGCCGGCGATGACAGCGGCCCGGCATTGCGCTTGCCGCACCCGCGCATGGACCAGCGCGCCTTCGTGCTGCTGCCGCTCGCCGAAATCGCGCCCGATTGGCGCCATCCGGAAAGCGGCCGCCATATTGACGAACTTATCGCCGCCTTGCCCGAGGGCCAGGAAATCGACCTGCTGGAAACCTAATGCCCTTGATTTTCGTCAAAAACACCCATTATTACTTGATTACTTGCACGGCGGACGGCGAACGGGTAGGTTCCCGGCGTCCCTTGATCCACTATTGTTCGTTTAAAATGGAGTGCCCGCAGCATGGCGCGCGTAACTGTTGAGGATTGTGTCGATAAGGTCCCGAACCGCTTCGAGCTGGTTTTGCTCGCCGCCCGGAGGGCGCGGAATATTCATTCCGGCGCGCCTTTGACGGTGGAGCGCGACAATGACAAGAATCCGGTCATCGCGCTACGCGAAATCGCCGACGAGACGGTCGAGCTTGAGGCGCTGAAATATGAGATGGAACATGGCGCCGATGTCGACCAGGAAATAGACGAGCCGGAAGAGGAAAATCTGGCGGTGCTGTCGGCCGAACAGGCCTGGGCCGGCGTCACTTCGGCGCAGGTTCCCGATAGCGACGAGGCGGAAGCCGCCGCCGTCGGCGCCGACGCGGTGTTCCAACCGGACGCCGGCGGCGAAGCGGAAGGCGGCAGCGAGCCGGCTCCCGGCGGCGCGGACGAGGAGGTCTAGCGATTTGTCCTCGAACGGGTTGCGCCGGCGCGGCTCCAGGCAGGTGGCGGTTTCGGCCCCGATCCTCACGGACAGGCCGGGCGCATGACATCCAGTGATTCGTCAATACGAACTGGTCGAGCGCGTTAAGGCTTACGATCCGACCGCGGATGAAGGCGCGCTGAACCGCGCCTATGTTTTTTCCCTGAAGGCCCACGGCGCGCAGATTCGCGCCAGTGGCGACCCCTATTTTTCCCATCCCCTTGAAGTCGCCGGCATCCTGACCGGGCTCAAGCTCGATTGCGATACCATCGTCACCGCGCTGCTGCACGATACCGTCGAGGACACGCTGGCCTCGCTCGACGAGATCGAAAGTCATTTCGGCTCGCCGGTCGCCCGCCTTGTCGACGGCGTGACCAAACTCAGCCAGTTGGAGCTGCAATCGGATCAAACCAAGCACGCCGAGAATTTCCGCAAATTCGTTCTCGCCATGTCGAAGGATATTCGCGTGCTTTTGGTCAAGCTGGCCGACCGGCTGCACAATATGCGCACGCTCAGCTTCATCGACAATGATGACAGGCGCCGGCGCATCGCCAATGAAACGATGGATATCTACGCGCCGCTTGCCGAGCGCATCGGATTGCAGATGATCAAGGATGAACTGGAAGACCTGGCCTTTGCCGAGATCAATATGGATGCCCGCAACTCGGTACAGGCGCGCCTCGATTTTCTGCGCCGCGAAGGCGGCGATATCGTGCCGCGTATTCTCGAAGCGCTGCGCGGGATGTTGGCCGGGCATCATATCCGGGCCGGCGTGGAAGGGCGCGAGAAGCGCCTCTATTCGATCTGGCGCAAGATGGAAGACAAGAATATTGCCTTCGAGCAGCTCTCCGACATCGTCGCATTCCGCATCATCGTCGACAGCGACGCCGATTGTTACCGGGCGCTCGGCTTCGTCCATGGCGCCTATCCGATGGTGCCGGGAAAATTCAAGGATTACATCAGTACGCCGAAGCCGAACGGCTACCGTTCGCTGCATACGAGCGTGATGGGGCCGGAGAGCCAGCGCATCGAAATTCAAATCCGCACCCGTGAAATGCACGAGGAGGCGGAGCTCGGCGTCGCCGCGCATTGGGCCTTCAAGCAGGCCGAGGCGGGCAGTGACGGCAAACAATATCGCTGGCTGCGCGAGCTTTTGGACATTCTCGACAATGCCGCGGGGCCCGAGGATTTCCTCGAGCACACCAAATTGGAAATGTTCCGCGACCAGGTGTTCTGCTTTACGCCGCATGGCGATCTGATCACTTTGCCGCGCGGCGCGACGCCCGTGGATTTCGCTTACGCGGTGCATTCCGATATCGGCCATACCTGTGTCGGCGCCAAGTTGAACGGCCGCCTGGTGCCGCTGAGGACGCGCCTTTCCAACGGCGATCAGGTTGAAATCGTGCGCTCCACCGTGCCGGCGCCCTCGGCCACCTGGGAAGGCTTCCTGGTGACCGGCAAGGCGCGCGCCGCCGTCAGGCGCTTCATCCGTTCCAAACAGCGCAAGGAATATGAGACGCTCGGCCGCGCCATTGCCGAAAAGACGTTTCGCGAGATGGGCGAGCCATTTGCCGAGGCGGTGATCGCGCAGGCCCTGCCGAGGCTCAAGCTGAAGACCGAGGTCGAGCTTTTGGTCGCCCTTGGCCAGGGAAATTTGACCGGCAAGGATTTTGGCGGCGCCTGCTTTCCAACCCGCCGGCGTCCCGGCGTCGCCTCGCGCGCTTTGTCTCTGATGCGTGGCCGCTCGGGCGCCACCAAGGCCGGCGACGCGGCGATACCGATTCGCGGCCTCGAGCCCGGCGTCGCGGTACATCTCGCCGATTGTTGCAGCCCGCTGCCGGGCGACCGCATTGTCGGCATCATCGCCACCGGGATTGGCGTCACCGTCCATACCATCGATTGCGAAACCCTGGTCAGCTTCGGCGACACGCCGGAAAGGTGGCTCGACCTGTCATGGGACCATGACGAAGCCGACAGTAGCGTCCATGTCGGCCGGTTGAGCCTGGTCGTCGCCAATGAAGCCGGCTCGCTCGGCGAATTGGCCTCGTCGATCGCCAAGAGCAAGGGCAATATCAACAATCTCAAGATCACCAGCCGCTCGGCCGAATTTTTCGACTTTCTCGTCGATGTCGAGGTGCAGGATGCGCGCCACCTGACCGACGTCATCGCGGCGTTGCGCGCCATTCCCTGCGTCAGCAGCGTCGAACGGGCGCGCGGCTAGAAGAAGCGGGGCTGGAAGACGATGGCAAAATACAGGCCTCGGCCGCTAACCGGCCATGTCGCGCGCGACGGCGCCGTCATGCGCCGCCGCGCCGCCAATTTCTACCGCGAGGTCAGCCGCCGGCGGACGGTGCGCGCCTTCTCGGCGCGTTCGGTGCCGCGCGCTGTCATAGAGAAATGCGTGCTAAGCGCCGGCTCGGCGCCGAGCGGCGCCAATATGCAGCCCTGGCATTTTACCGTCGTCAGCGCGCCGGCGGTAAAGCGCCGCATCCGCCTGGCGGCGGAAAAGGAGGAGCGCGAATTTTACGATGGGCGGGCGCCCAAGGCGTGGCTGAAGGCGTTGCAGCCGCTCGGCACCGACGCCAACAAACCCTATCTCGAAACGGCGCCCTATCTGATCGTCGTCTTTCAGCGCGGTTATGACATCGATGCGGCGGGCCAGCGCATCAAGCAATATTATGTGACCGAAAGCGTCGGCATCGCCACCGGTATACTGCTCACCGCCCTCAACCATGCCGGCCTGGCCACGCTCACCCATACGCCAAGCCCGATGGGGTTTCTGCGCACTCTCCTCGGCCGCCCGGCCAACGAGCGCGCGGCGATGATCGTGGTGGCGGGCTATCCGGCCAGGCACGCCAAAGTGCCGGATATCGAGCGCAAAAAGCTGACCGACATTGCAAGTTTCATCGAATAGATCGGCGCCACGCGGCAACGTTGGCGCCCGAATATGGAAAATCGCCCGGCGGCCGGGCCGTGGATTCCGGCGCATCGCTTGCGCAACACCCTGTTATTGCGATATTTTGCAGCTCTCGAGGCCGATGAAAAAAATAATTGAAATCAGGCCTTCGAAAGGGAGAGGGATGGAGAAGAGAGCGCCGCATAGCCGCGCGCATGCCGGATTCGGTCAGACCGCCGTACGCCGGTCCGCCTCTGGCGTGCCATGAGCGTATTCCGCCGCCGCCGCAAGCGCCAATTGCTGGCGCGGCTCTTGGAGTTCGTTTGGCCGCGCATGGGCTGGCGCCGGGCCGGCAGATATTACGTCTTCCGCATCAAGCGCCTGCCCGGCACGCCCTATACCATCGCCTGCGGTTTCGCGCTCGGCGCCGCCGTTTCGTTCACGCCCTTTATCGGCCTTCACTTCGTCCTGGCCGGCCTTCTCGCCTGGGTGCTGCGCGCCAATTTGCTCGCTTCGGCGATCGGCACCGCGGTCGGCAACCCGTGGACCTTCCCCGGAATCTGGTTCGGCGTGCTGTGGCTGGGCAGCAAGATACTGGGCCGCGACATGCCGGAGTTGAGTTTATCCGACCTCAGCCTGACCATGATCTTCGATCATTTTTCCACCATCGGCGTGCCGATGATCGTCGGTGGCATCCCGGCCGGCCTCGTCGCCTGGGTGATATTCTACATTCCGATCAGACGGGCGATCGCCAATTATCAGCATCACCGCCATACCAGCCGTATCAAGCGCCAGCAGGTGTTGGCCGAGCAACGGCGCGAACGCGAGGTCGGGGTGGCCAATATCAACATCGAGGAGGAGCCTGCCGGCGCCGCGGAAACGGCCGCGGAAACGGCTGATGAGCTGACCATTCCGGAACCCGGCAAGGCGCAAGAGGCGCGGCCATCGGCGACCGTCACGCCGATCAACCGCGCGGCCGGCGAGAGCAAGCGCGGATGAGCGAAAAACTCAGGCTGGGCGTCAATATCGATCATGTGGCGACGATCCGGAACGCCCGTGGCGGCGATCACCCGGAGCCCGTGCGCGCCGCCAAACTGGCCGCCGCGGCCGGCGCCGACGGCCTGGTCTGCCATTTGCGCGAGGACCGGCGGCATATCTCGGACCGCGATCTCGAACGGCTGATGGCCGAAGTCGATTTGCCGCTCAATCTTGAAATGGCGGCGACCGACGAAATGCTCGAGATCGCCTTGCGCCACAGCCCGCCGGGAATTTGTCTGGTGCCGGAAAAGCGTCAGGAATTGACCACCGAAGGCGGCCTCGACGTCGCCGCGGCGGCGCCCCGGCTGGCCTCGTTCGTCGCTTCCCTGAGTTCGGCCGGCTGCCTGGTCTGCCTCTTCGTCGATCCGAACGCGGCGCAACTCGACGCTTCCCTGGCGGCCGGCGCGGCGGCGGTCGAACTCCACACCGGAACCTTTTGCGATGCCCCGCCCGGAGCCGCCGGCCAGGCCGAGCTTGAGCGTTTGCGCGACGCCTCCACTTACGCGGCTTCGCTCGGCCTCGAAGTGCGCGCCGGGCATGGCCTGAGTTTCGACAGTGTCGCGCCGATCGCGGCGATCCCTGAGATAGTCGAGTTGAATATCGGCCATTTTCTCATTGGAGAAGCCATCTTTTCCGGCCTCGACAGCAGCATCCGGCGCATGCGGGCGCTGATGGACAAGGCGCGCGCCGAGGCTTTGGGCGAGCGTAGCGCCTAATACCAAGGAGCGGTGATAATGACTCATAGGGACGGCTTGCCAAGGTTTTCGGCTAGGAGCGCGGGGCGTAGCGATGCGGCACATCGGAAGCCGCTTATCTTCTCTTCCTGCCGCCTTATTCACCGGACCTCAATCCGATTGA
>CAJXFT010000032.1 GCA_913053235.1 uncultured Alphaproteobacteria bacterium | reverse complement strand
AAATATGACGTGCTCTTGATCGCCGACGAGGTGATCACCGGCTTTGGGCGCACCGGCAAATGGTTCGCCATGGAGCATTGGGGCATCGAGGCCGATATCATGTCGACCGCCAAGGCGATCACCGGCGGCTACGCGCCGCTCGGCGCCTCGACGGTGACCCAGAAAATCGCCGATGTGCTGCCGATATTCTCGCATCTGCAAACCTATCAGGGCCACCCGGCGGCCTGCGCCGCGGGCCTGGCGACGATCGCTTATATCGAGCACAACGACCTCATCCGCCAGGGAGCCGAAAACGGCGCCTATCTCCTCGCCGAGATGCAGCGTCTCCGCGATCTGCCGATCGTCGGCGACGTGCGCGGCCTCGGCATGTGGACCTGCATCGATTTCACCAGCGACAAAAAGACCAAGGCGCCGTTCAAGGACGGCACCGTCAAGCGCCTGGTTCATCGCTGCCTCGACATGGGCGTGCTGGTCGGCGAGGAGGGCACGGCGATCGAATTGTCGCCGCCCTATATCGCCAGCCGCGATCAGCTCGACACCTGCGTCGACACGCTGGAAAAGGCAGTCCTGGCCGAGGCCAAGGACAAAGGCCTGGGATAATTTGACGGGCGCCGCGGCGCGAAAGGACGGCAATGGACAAGAATTCCCTGGCGGCGCGCGACGCGGCGGCGATCGCCAAGATCCAGACGCTGCGCTTCAACCCGTTGGCGGCGACCGGCGGCAGCGGTTCCTACCTGCATGACGAGGACGGCCGGCGCATCCTCGATCTTTCCGCCTCCGCCACCGCCGCCAGCATCGGCTACGGCCATCCGGCGGTGATCGAGGCGATGGTCAAGGCGGCGCGCGACATGGCCGGCGCCAGCCTGTTGATGATCCCCAACGAGCCGGCGACGGCGCTGGCCGAGCGCCTGCTGGCGGTGACGCCGGGCGCGGGCGAGCGCAAGGTGTGGTTCGGCCATTCCGGCTCCGACGCCAACGATGCGGCGATGCGCGTCGCCGCCGCGGCGACTGGGCGCGGCCGCTTCATCTCCTTTATCGGCTCTTATCACGGCTGCCTCGCCGGCTCGATGAGCATATCGGGCCACACCGCGATGACGCATAGCCTGCCGCGCCCCGGCCTGGTGCTGCTGCCCTACCCGACCGTCTACCGGCCGCGCTTCTCGCCCGACGAAGTGCTCGCCATGCTCGACTATCAGTTCGAGACCACCTGCCCGCCGGAGCAGGTGGCGGCGGTGTTCATCGAGCCGATCCTCTCCGACGGCGGCTTGATCGTGCCGCCCGAGGGCTTTCTCGCGGCGCTCCAGGAGCGCTGCCGCAAACACGGTATTCTGGTGGTGCTCGACGAGGTCAAGGTCGGCCTGGCGCGCTCGGGCAAGCTGCACGCCTATCAGCATGACGGGCTTGAGCCCGATATGATCGTGTTCGGCAAGGGGCTCGGCGGCGGCCTGCCGCTGTCGGCCATCATCGGCCCGGCCGCCATCCTCGACCACGCGCCGGCCTTCGCCATGCAGACGACGGCCGGCAATCCGGTGTGCACGGCGGTCGGCGGCGCCGTGCTGGAGACCATCGTCGAAGAGGGCCTGGCGGCGCGGGCGGAAGAGATGGGAAAGATCATGCGCACCGGCTTCGCCAAGCTCGCCGAGCGCCACGAGATGATCGGCGACGTGCGCGGGCGCGGCCTCGCCATCGGCGTCGACCTGGTGACCTCGCGCGACACTTGCGCCCCCGTCGCGGCGGAGATGACCGCCAAGGTGATCTACCGCGCCTACGAACTGGGCGCCAATTTTCTCTACGTCGGGCTCGACGCCAATGTGCTGGAGATCACGCCGCCGCTCACCGTGAGCGAGGCCGAGATCGCCGAAGGGCTCGATATTATCGACCGCGCGCTCGGCGATGCCGCCCAAGGCCTCGTCGCCGATGAGAGCGTCCAGGCGTTCATGAATTGGTGAGGGAGCACACCAGCCATGCTGCATCCGGAGTTAACAGAAAACAACGTGTGCAATGCGGGCAATTATGCTTCAATTCGGCCAGAGAACCGGCGCCATCCACCGGTGCGGGGAATTTGCGTTTCGCGCGCATCAATAAAAACACTCGGACAAAGGCTGCCCGATCGGCGGCGCGCGAAATCGCGGGAGTAATCGGAACAACAATTAGCTTCACCAACAGGAGGATCAAATGGAGAATGAAAAACTTCTAAAGCAACTGGTCAACAGCAACCCGGTGCGCGGCGCCGGAACGACGCGGCGCAACGTGCTCAAGGGCATCGGCGCGGGCGCGCTTGCCTTGGGCGCCGGCATGGGCATGCCGCGCATGGCCGCCGCCGAGCGCGAGCTGACCATGCTGACCTGGGACGGCTATGTCGATCCGCGCGTGCTCGACGGTTTCACCGATCAGTACGCCACCGAAATCAAATACGAACTGCACACGTCAGATCCGGATTCGGTCAACAAGCTGCGCGCCGGGCAAACCGCGATCTGGGACATCATCAATCTCAACAATCCATGGGCGCGCGAGATGATGTGGCCGGAGGGTCTCATCGTCGAATTGGACCGCGGCCGCTTCGAGCCCTATTTCGACAAGATGCTGCCGATGTTCAAACCGCCCTACAAATGGGCGATGAGCCTGGACGGCGAACATTTGCTCGGCGTCTGCCAACGCGTCGACACCTTCGATTTCGTCGTCAACACCGACGTCATCTCGGCCGAGATGGGCAAGGACGAAGGTTGGGACATGTTTAACAATCCCGACATGAAGGGCCGCTACGGCATCCTCGCCTATGACAACTGGAACATCATGCATATGTGCATGGGCGCGGGTCTCCATCCGTTCAAGGAAAAAACCGACGCTCAGGTCGCCACCTTCGAGGAAACCGCGCGGCGCTGGATCAACGGCGCGAAAATGATCTCGGACGATTTCGTCGCCATCAATCTGGCCTTGATCAACGGCGAAATCGATATGTATTTCGGCGGCGGCACCTATTCGATCTCGGCGGCCCGCCTCGACGGCATCAGCAACCTCTACCATGTCGTGCCGAGGAGCGGCCCGGCCGACGGCAAGGGCGGCATCAACTGGATCGAGCTCAATTCGGTGGTCAACAATCCGACGCTGCATTCCAAGGCCTTCGATTGGATGGAGTACATTCTGCAGCCGGATACGTCCTATTACGTCGGCACCGCCGGCGGCTTCCTGCTGCCGGTCGGCCAATTGTCGGATCCGGAAGTGCTGGCCAAATTCTCCAAGGAGGAGCTTGATTCCTTCCAGTGGGACGAGTTCGACTATCGCATCGAGCACGCCGTGGAGTACGACGTGGTGCCCGACTATAACCGGCTCTATGACATCTACACCGCGGCATTGAGGGAAAAAGCCTAATTCCCTCCGCCGAGCTGTAGCGGCGATAAGAACCAGGCAAAGAGCCGCGCGGACGCGACATCCGCGCGGCTCGTTTCCCATCGCCAACCGGACTTGTGACCCTGAGGGCGCCAATGAGGAGCAGAGTGTATGGCCGAAGGCGAACCTATTCTTCGGATTGAGAATGTGACCAAGCAATTCGGCAAGCTGAGCGCCGTCAACGACGTGTCGCTTGACATTGTCGACGGCGAATTTTTTACCATCGTTGGCCCGTCGGGCAGCGGCAAGACGACGCTCTTGCGCATGCTGGCAGGCCTCGACAAGCCCAGTGTGGGCGATGTGATCCTGCGCGGCAAGCGGGTCAACGACGTGCCGGCGAACAAACGACCGACCTGCATGGTGTTTCAGTCGCTGGCGCTGTTCAACCACCGCACGGTCGGCCAAAATATCGAGTTTTCACTCAAGATGCGCGGTGTCTCCCGCGCGGCGCGGCGCGAGCGCTGCATGGAATTGATGAATGTCGTGCGCCTGCAGGAAGATTACTACGCCAAAGGCGTCACCAAATGTTCGGGCGGCGAACGCCAGCGCGTGGCGCTTGCCCGGGCGCTGGCCTCGGACCCGGACATCATGTTTTTCGATGAGCCTTTATCGGCCATCGATTACCAGTTGCGCAAACTGCTCGAAGTGGAACTGAAGGACCTGCACCGGGAAACCGGCAAAACCTTCGTTTACATCACCCATTCGCTCGAAGAGGCGATGGTGATGAGCGACCGCATCGGCATCATGCAAGCGGGGTGTTTGATCCAAATCGGCTCGCCGGATGAAATTTATACTCAGCCGCTCAACAAATTCGTCTCGGAATTCATGGGCGAGGTCAACACGTTGCCCGTAAAGGCCGGTGCGAACGGCAAGTTCGACTGCGCCGATCTAGGCACCCAATTGGCCGGGCCGGCGTCAGCCAACGGCTCGGATTCCGGCTATCTCGTCATCCGCCCCGAATCCATGCGCTTTCTCGACGACCCGGCGGAAGCGGACAATCACGTCAAGGGATCGCTGTTCAACGAATACGCCATGGGCTCGCGTGTGCAGTATCACGTCCGCGCAGGCACGCAAATGCTGGTGGTGGAGAAACTTCGCGAGCAAGCCTACAAAGGGCAAATCAACGACGATGTGATGATCGGCTGGGACGTCAAGGACAGCGTCCTGGTAAGCGACTGACATGACGACAACATTGGACGCGCCGCCGCCGTTGCCGCAGCCCAATATGCTGCAATCCTTCGGTCAATGGCTGCGCCAGCCGGGATTCCTGACCGCCTCTCCGGTGCTGATTTTCTTCTTGATCGGCTTCGTCGGCCCGCTGGTCATCGTTCTCGGCTTCAGCTTCGTTCCCGAACGCACTTTCGGCTTCCACGGCGATTGGACGGTCGACAATTACGTCCACATCGTCTCGGAGAGTTACTATATTTCGTTTCTCTGGTCGTTCGGCCTTGCCGCCGCGACGGTGGCCTGTTGTCTGCTGATTTCCTATCCGGTGTCTTACGGCTTGGCCCGGGTGTTCGGCCGTTGGGCGGCGCCGGTCATGCTGATCCTGGTTATTCCGCTTTTCGTTTCCGAAAATGTCCGCCTGTTCGGCTGGTATCTGGTACTCCTGAAAGGCGGTGGCATCCTCGCCGGAAGCGCCAAGGCGTTGTTTGGCGTCGAAACCGGAACGCTGCTTTATTCACCCGGCACGATTCTGATGGGCATGGTCTATGTCTATCTGCCCTATACCCTGTTTCCGACCATGCTCGGCCTGTCGCTGGTGCCGCGCGACCAAATGGACGCGGCGAGCGACCTCGGCGCCAACCGCTGGCAGATATTCCGCGAGGTCGAGCTTCCCATCGCCATGCCCGGCATCCTGATCGGCTCGCTGCTGACCTTCGTGCTCGCGGTGGGCGCGATTTCGGAGGCCAAGCTCCTGGGCGGCGCCAATATCGTCGTCGTCGCCCACGCCATCCTGCATGAATTCACCTATGCCCAGAACTGGCCGCTCGGCTCCGCCATTTCGATGTTCGCCATCGCCATTACCGGCGTCCTGGTGATCATCGTCATGCGCCGCCTCGATCTCGACCGCCTGCTCGGGAGGAAGTGAAGTTGGAACGCCGGAGCAAGCGCTGGGTGAATTCGCTGATCGTCGTGTGGACCGGCGCGGTGTTGCTGTTTTTCTTTGTCCCCATCGCCGGCGTCATCATCTCGTCATTCGGCAAGTCGCGCTATTTTCGCTTTCCGGTGCGGGCCTGGAGCACCAAATGGTATGACCAAACGATCAACGCCAACCTGACGGAAAACCTGCACGTCACCTCGTTTTACGTTGCCGCCTGCGTCGCCGTCATCGCCCTGGTGCTGGGCTTTTTCGGGGCGCTGGCCTTCGCCCGCTACGATTGGAAGGGGCGGATTTTCTACCAGCGCCTGATCATGCTGCCGATCTTCTTTCCGCAAGCGGTGCTCGGCCTCGCACTTCTCCTCTGGTTCACCTATGTCGGCGTGCTGCCGAGCTGGGAAGCGGCGGTATTTGCCCATCTGGTGTGGATCGTGCCGATCGTCACCCTGGTCATTTCGATCCAGGTCTACGGTTTCGACGTCAGCCAGGAGGAGGCCGCCTTCGACCTCGGCGCCAACCGCTTTCAGGTGTTCCGCGAAGTCACCATGCCGGCGCTGGCGCCCGGCCTGTTCTCGGGCGGCCTCTTCGCCTTCCTCTTGTCGTGGGGCAATTTTCCGCTCTCGACCTATACCTCGGGCGCCGACAGCACGGTGACCGAATGGCTCTACACCAAGATGAGCAGCGGTTATACGCCGATGATTCCGACGATCGGTGCTATATCGGTTTACGGTTCCGTGATTATCCTTTTTCTCGGCTATATTTTCCTCGTCGCGCGCCGACGGCGAATCGAAAAACGTGCCTAGTGGTATCCATGATAAATCTGGTGTTATGCTGAGCGCCAAGTTCGGCCACACAAGAAACGGAGTACGCAAACATGCCTAGCGAAGTCGAAAGCCGCGCCATCGAGGAATTCCGCAAGACGCCCATCGGCCATCACAGCCCCGAGCTTCAGGTCATCCTGAACGAGCTGCGCGGCCAACCGATGGAAGACAAGCATTGCCTGGTCTGCACCAAGGCCAACCGCGAATGGCAACTCGCCAAAACCTCGGGCGTGCGCGGCAAGCCGGTGAAAATGCTGAGCAAGAAGTTTACCAACCTGGAAGACGCCGAATGGTACGTCTTCAAACAACGCTGGAAGCAGCTTCGCGGCGAGACCCTGCGCTAAAGCACCGGCGCTCGACAATAAAACAATGACGCCACCATAAGGCGGACAACCCGTCTTCGTCAGGGGGATGAAATCATGTTGATGAAAATTACCGGCTATGCCGACAAAATCAGCGCCGCGCCCGGCGAGACCATTAAATTCATGGTCAATTCCGAGGCCGGCAAGCGTTACCGCGCCGATATCGTCCGCCTCATCTGCGGCGATGAGAATCCGGACGGCCCGGGCTATCGCGAAAAACTGGTCAAGACCGCCGCCAACGGCAGTTATAAAAGCCGCAAGCAGGTCATTCATGCCGGCTCGTTCGTCGAAATCGGCGCGTCCGACGTGCTCGACGGGCTCGAGAGTTTCACCATGCAGGCCTTCATCTGGCCGACGACGCCGGAGAAGGGCAGCCAGGCGATCATCTCCAAATGGCGCGACCGCGACAAGGCCGGCGCCGCCCTCCTGATCACCAAGGAAAACGGCTCGGTCGCGCTTTGCCTCGGCAACGGCAAGGGCAAGATCCAGACCATCAATACCGGCAAGCCGCTGATTGCCCGCGAATGGTATTTCGTCGCCGCCAGCTACGACGCCAAGAGCAAGACGGTGAGCCTGGTGCAGGAGCCGCTGCACGGCTACGAGACCAAGAGCGACCGCGGCTCGGTGCGCCGTAAATCCTCGGTCGGCCGCGTGCCCCGCCATGACGCGCCGCTCACCATGGGCGCCTATTTTAAAAAAATCGACAAGGGCCGCACCGTTTGCGGCGGCCATTTCAACGGCAAGATCGACAGCCCGCGCATCACCAACCGCGTCCTCAGCGCCAGCGAAATGCAAAACCTGAGGAGCTGGCCGGTAAATCCCGAGCTCACCAACGCGGTGCTCGGCGCCTGGGATTTCAGCGCCGACATCATGGGCCTGAAAGTCACCGACCTTTCGCCCAACCAACTGCACGGCAAGATCACACAACTGCCGGCGCGCGCCATGACCGGCTGGAATTGGACCGGCGAGGAGATGAACTGGACCAAGGCGCCGGAGCAGTATGGCGCCATTCATTTCCACGACGACGATCTCTACGACGCGGAATGGCAGGTCGATTTCGAGCTCACCATCCCGAAGGGCATGAAAAGCGGCGTCTACGCGGCGCGCCTCAGGGGCGCCGGGCATGAAGACCATATCCCCTTCGCCGTGCGCGCGCCGCGCGGCAAGCCGACCGCCAAGGTGCTCTATCTCATGGCGACCGCCAGCTACCAGGCCTATGCCAACGAACATATGAACGCCGATGCGCCGGTCGGCCAGCTTCTCGCCGGACGCCTGGTGCAGCTCGACAAGTTCAATCTTTTCCTCAACGAGCACCGCGAATACGGCGCCTCCAACTATGATTCGCACTCCGACGGCTCGGGCGTCTGCTATTCGTCGCGCATGCGCCCGATCCTCAACATGCGGCCCAAGCACCGCATGTGGATCGGCGCCACCGAATCGACGCTGTGGCAGTTCAACGCCGATACCCACATCACCGACTGGCTCGAAGCCATGAACATCGACTACGACGTGATCACCGACGAGGACCTGCATTACGAGGGCCTCGCGGCGATCGAGGATTACAATGTCGTGGTCAGCGGCAGCCACCCGGAATACCACTCGATCGAAATGTGGGACGCCATGGTCGCCTATCAGCAGCGCGGCGGGCGCCTGATGTATCTCGGCGCCAATGGCTGGTACTGGCGCATCCAGTATCATAGCGAGGTGCCGGGCGTCATCGAGGTCAGGCGCAACGAGGATGGCATCCGCACCTGGGAGGCGCGCACGGGCGAATATTATTTCAGCTTCTCGGGCGAATATGGCGGTCTCTGGCGGCGCAACGGACGCCCGCCGCAGCAACTTCTCGGCGTCGGCTTTACCGCCCAGGGCTTCGATATCTCGTCCTACTATGTGCGCAACCCGGACAGCTACAAGGCGAAGGTCAAGTTCATCTTCGAGGGCATCGGAAAGAACGAGAAGATCGGCGATTTCGGCCTGATCGGCAACGGCGCCGCCGGCCTCGAGCTCGACCGCGCCGACCGCGCCCTCGGCACCCCGCCCGACACCTACGTCATCGCCTCTTCTGTCGAGCACACCGATATATACCTCGTCGTGTGTGAGGAAATGCTGGTCTCGACACCGGGCGTCGGCGGCCATGAAAACGAGTTGGTGCGCGCCGACATCACCTTCCACGAGACGCAGAATGGCGGCGCCGTGTGGTCGACCGGCTCCATTGCCTGGGCCGGCAGCCTGGCGCATAATAACTACCGCAACAATGTCTCGCGCATGACCAAAAACGTGCTCAAACGCTTCATCAATCCGAAGCCGTTCTAAGAAAGCACGAAATCGAGGGAGATGAGGCCGGCTGGCGCGCCGGCCTCTTTTTTTTCGCCCCTCAAGCGCCGGGCGGGGGCATCCGCCCCCTTGGCTTACCTCGTATTAACTCGGGCGCGCGGTCGCGCTTGCCGGAATGCAAGAGACGCATTCCGGAGGTGTGCCGCTTGGAACAATCTTTGTGGATCCGGCGCGCGCCGTTTGGGCGCGCGCGGTTCTCTAATAGAGCTCCAAATACTCGTCGCTCTCCCACTGGCTGACATGATCGTTGAAGCGCGCCAGTTCGTAGCGTTTTACGGTGGTGAAGACATCGACGAATTCTTCGCCGAGGAGGTCGCACAGCGCCTTGTCGGCTTCGAGCAGATCGAGCGCCTGGTCGAGCGACTTTGGAAAAGCTGGGAGTGACGAATCCTCCTCGCTCGGGCCGTCGCTCTGGCGGCCGAGCTTGCGTTTTTCCCGCAACCCCAGCAGCCCGCAGGCGAGCGTGCCGGCGGCCGTCAAATAGGGGTTGCTGATCGCCGAGGCGGCGCGCATCTCGACATGCATGGCTTTTGAGCCCGGCGATTTGATGCGCACCATGGCGCTGCGGTCTTCCTCGCCCCAGCTCACATTGGAGGGCGCGAATGTGTGCGGCCTGAGGCGCCGGTAGCAGTTCGGCGTGGGATTGAACAGCGCCATGCAGGCGGCGCCGTGATCGATGATGCCCTGCACGAAAAACTTAAGCGTATCCGACATGGAATCCGGCTTCTTGCCGTCGATAAAGACGTTTTGGCCGCCCTTCTTGCGCAGCAGGCTGACGTGATAATGGCAGCCCGAGCCGGCGCTGCCGGCGAACGGCTTGGCCATGAAGCTGGCCAACTGGCCGGCCTGCTGGACGATCTCCTTGACGCCGTTCTTGAAGGTATAGGCGTTGTCGGCGCCGGCCATGCCCTCGGCGTGGCTGTAGACGAGCTCGAACTGCGAGGGCGCATATTCGGCGTTGGCGGTGAGCATGTGCAGGCCGGCGGCGCGCAAATAATCGACCACCTCGCGGATCACCGGAAGCTGCTCGTTTCTGAGATTGTTGAAGATATGCATGCCGCCGAAAAACGGCTGTTTGGTTTCGCGGTCGAGCACGTAGAACTCGAATTCATGGCTCATCGCCGCCTTCAGGCCGAGCTTGTCGATGCGCTTCAGCATCTCGCCCATGACGTAGCGCGGCGCCGCGCGCAAGGGCTCGCCCGGCCCCCACTCGGTGTCGCAAATCACGCGCGCGGTGTTGTCCAGCCACGGCACCGGAGCCAGCGAGGCAAAGTCCGGGATCAGGTTCTGGTCGCGGTAATTGACCTCTTCGTTGTAGCGCGAGCCCGGCACCACATGCGAGGCGCTGTCGAGCGCGACGACGCCGCAATACATGTTGACGCCGCTCCTGGCATATTGCGCGAAGCTCTCGATGGGCACCTGTTTGGAGCGCGCCGAGCCGTGCATGTCGGGCAGCTCGAAGCGCACATGCTGGATGCCGGAGCCGCGCAGCTCGGCGGCAATCTTCTCGACACGGTTCCCGGATTTACCTTTTGCCTGCGCCATGTCGCGCTCCTTCGCTTGATTACGCCATTACGCCGTCAGAATTTCGTCCACCAGGGCTGGCGGCCGTTCAGCCCGACCATCGGAATGCCCGTCATCAGCGCCACGTCCTGGGTCAGCGCGCGCATATCGTTGGGGTCGAGGTCGGCGACCTTGTTCTTGCCACAGGAGCGCGCGAAGAGCTGGATTTCCATGGTCATCGCGTTGAGATAATTGGTCACCCGCTCGGCCCCCTCCGCGACGTCGAGGCGGGCCATCAGCTTGGGCAACTGGGTGGTGATGCCGACCGGGCAGAGGCCGGTATGGCAATGCTGGCATTCATAGGGCGTGGTGCCGAGGCGCTCGTAATCATCGAGATAGATCGGACGGTGGCAATTGAGCGCGATCATCGGCGCGGTGCCGAGATAGATCACGTCGGCGCCGAGCGCGATCGCCTTGGCCGCGTCGGCGCCGCTCTTGATGCCGCCGCCGACGATCAATTTGATGTCGTCCTGCTTGCCCATGTCGTGCAGCGCCTCGACCGCCTCGGCGATGGCGGCGATGGTGGGAATGCCGGCATGGTCGAGCTGGATCGTCGGCGATGCGGCGGTGCCGCCTTCCATGCCGTCGAAGACGATGGCGTCGACATCCGCCTTGCAGGCGATGCGCACATCGTTGGCGATGCGCGACGCACCGACCTTGATCGAAATCGGCACCGCGTAATTGGTGACTTCGCGGATCTGCTCGAGCTTCATATAGAGGTCGTCGGCGCCCATCCAGTCGGGATGGCGGCAGCCGCTGCGCTGGTCGACGCCGGGCGGCAGGTCGCGCATCCTGGCGACTTCCTCGGACATTTTGAGGCCGAGCAGCACGCCGCCCGAGCCCGGCTTGGCGCCCTGGCCGGCGCCGATCTCGATCATGTCGGCCTTTTGCAGATCATAGGGGTTCATGCCGTAACGGCTCGGCAAATACTGCATCACCAGCTTGTCCGAATGCTCGCGCTCTTCCGGATGCATGCCGCCCTCGCCGGTGCAGGTCGAGATGCCGCAGTTCGACGCCGCGATGCCGAGTGCGCGCTTGGCGTTGATCGAGAGCGCGCCGAAGCTCATGCCGGCGATCATGATCGGGCGCTCCAGCACCAGCGGCCGCGACACCCGCCCCTCGCCGATCACCACCTTGGTGTCGCAGCGTTCGCGGTAGCCTTCGAGCGGCATGCGCGACAGGCCGGCCGGGGTGAACACGAGATCGTCGAAACTGGGAAGATCGTGGCGCTTGGTCGCCTGGCCGCGAATCTGGTAGCGCCCAAGCTCGGCCTTTTCCTGGATTTCCTCGATCGCGTCGGGGTGCCAAACGCCGCTATAGGCGGGCGGTCTGGTGAAGGCGCTGCTCATAACACGTCCTTCCAGGCGGCGAAGTCGTTCTTGTTGAAATTCCACAGCGAGCGGTCCGATTCGAGCTTCCTGAAGGCTTTGGGCGGTTTGATCTTGTAGCCGTCGAGCATCTCCAGAACCGCGTCGAGCTCGCCCGCTTCGGGCTCGGTCTCGGCGACGCCGCTGCCCATCTCCTCGACCTTGCCGCCGAGCCAGATCTGCCCCTGATACATCGAATCGCCCAAGCCCTTGGCGGCATCGCCGCATATGATCAGCCTGCCGTTCTGCATCATGAAGCCGGACATATAACCGGCATCGCCGCCGATGATGAGATCGCCGGATTTGAGGTAGACGCCGCAGCGCGGCCCGCCATTTCCCTTGACCACGATGCGCCCGCCCCTGATCGAGGGTCCGGCCGAGGTCGCCGCGTTGCCCTCCACCACAACCTCGCCGGCCAACAGATTGTCGCCGACGCCCCAGCCGGCGCTGCCGTGGATTTCCGCCGTCACCCCGTCGCAGAGACCGACCGTGTAATAGCCGACATGGCCGCGATAGATGAGATGGATCGGCTTCAGAATGCCGACGCCGATATTGTGGCGCGCTCTCGTATTGAGAATCTCGACCGTTTTCACGCCGTCATCCGCCGCCTTGCGGATGGCATTGTTGATGTCGCGCGTCGGCTTGTCGCGGCAGTCCAGCGTCAGGGTTTCTACATTTGCCATACATGCACCTCTCCGGCGCCCGGCTCCCACACCTCGATATCGCTCAGCACGCCTTCACGCAAGGACTGCGGGTCCGAGGAAAGCGCCACGAATTCATCGTTCTCGGCGACCACCGTCGGCTTGGCGGCGTAGGCGTCCTTGACCACGGCGAAGCAATCGTCGGTGACGGCGATATAGGTGAAACAGCCGTCGAGCTTGTCGACCGTTATGTTGAGCGCATCCTCGAACGTTGCGCCCTTGGACATTTCGTCGATCAGCATGATGGGGATGACTTCCGAATCATTCTGCGTCGAAAAATTATAGCCCTTGAGGGCGTAGGATGAGCGCAGGTGATGATAGTTGGTGATATGGCCGTTATGCATGACGGCGAGGCCCGGGACGGCGCGCGCCGAAAGCGGCTGGCCGTTGGTGAAATCGATGCGGCTCTCGGTGGCATAGCGGGTGAGGCCCATGGCGAGGCGGCCGTCATAGGATTTGAGGTCGAACTTGGCGTCGAGATTGGCGACGCCGCCCATATGTTTGAGGACTTCGAGATGGCGCCCGACGCTGCTCACGGTAATCGCCGGATCGAGCGCGTCTATGGCATCGACCAGATCCTCTTCCGAGCCCCCGTAAGCGATTGCGGCGCGGATATAGCCGTCGCCGTCGGTCGCCTGTTTGACGGTGCCGAGCTGGTCGAGCGCTTCGAGGATGCGCCCGCCGCCGCCCGGCGCTTCGCAATTGACGCCGACATAAAGCAAGCCGTCCGCATTGTCATGCCACAGCGCCACGCCGGTCGAATCGGGGCCGCGGCGGTAGATGCCGTCGAGGATGCGATAGGCGATCTCGCCGGTCTTGGCGCCATGTTCCGCCGATTTGAAAAAGATGCCGCCGACGCCGCACATGGCTCGCCTCCCGCCCTATTTTGGCGCCCGGTTGAGTTTCAGCTTGGCGTCGAGATCGGCCCACGGGATCATGGCGTCGATCCAGCAGTTGACGCGGTCCATGGCCAGCATCGTCGCTTCCGTCACGGCGACGATCTGGGCATGGCTGCGCGGCCCGTTGGCGGCGAAATAAGCGGCCAGCTCCTTGACCAGCTTGACCGTGTTGGTGAGTTTCCATTTGGCCAGGCGCCCGGCATGGCGCTCGAGGAGCGCCGCCGCCATGCGGTTCAGCGCCTTCACGTCCATATCGCCGTCGAGCGCCAATTGGCGTATCACCTGGATGTTCTCGCCGAGCCAGAAAGTGTTGAAATTGGCGTAGAAGACGCCGGGGAAATTACCCATCGGCGGCAGCTTGTGTTTGCGAAGCCGCGTCACGTCGCCGGGCTCAACGCGCCAGTTGCGCCGGCTGAAGCCGTCGAGGCGGGCCAGCATGACCTTGGTGGATGCCGCTTTCTTTTTCGCTGCCATCTGTTGGCTCCCTCAGGAAAGAGTGATGGTGGTCGGAATCGGGCCCTTGTTGAGGATTTTTTGCCCGGCCGGTTTGAGATGTTGGAGGCCCTCGGTGATCTTGGCGAAAACGCTCACCTTGCCGAACGGCTGGGTGTCGCCGTAGAAGATGCAGATCGTCTGGCGGCCCGGATAGAAGCCGATATCGCCCGGCTTGACGTTGAGGATTTCGTTCTCCGGATTGCAGAAGAACGGCATCATGACGATGAGTTCCTCGCCGGCGAATTTGGCGTGGGTGGAGAAGGATTTGCACGGCAGGCTGTCGGCGAAGGCGGCCGCGACGTTGGGCGCCTTGTTGTCGAGCAGCTCGGCGACCACCTTCTTGCCGTTGATATGCATCGTGATGTTGCGCGCCATGTCACGGTCTCCCTAAGCTTGCCGCCGGAGCGGTGAGTTTTCGCCTTTGCGATATCACAGAAGGCTGAATCAAACAATGCGCCAGCCGCGAATTTCTGGTCAGACCAGATCACCGTCATCGGCCGATTGCGCGGTTTTTTCAAGCCGTCCGCCGCGCCGCCGGCAATCGAATTTTACCGTGGCATGGCCGGATCGGATATATTCTCCACCGATTTGGGGAATCGCGGCGGCGCGCTCTGGCGGCGCCACTTACAATTCCGAGCCAATTGGCGATTGGCAAAACAAAACAATCTGTTGAGGGGTAGGTTAACGATGGCCGAAGACAAGCTGCACGAGGTTGAGGTCAAGATCGGCGTCGCCATGAAAATGCGCGATGGGGTAAAGCTTCAGGCGGATATCTATACGCCGAAGGAGGACGGCGAATATCCGGTATTGCTGATCCGCCTGCCATACAACAAGACCTGCGCTGAAAATCAGGCCCTGATGCATCCCGAATGGTATGCCCGCCAGGGCTATATCGTGGTCAGCCAGGATTGCCGCGGGCGCGGCGCGTCGGAAGGCGATTTCCGCCCCTTTCACGACGAATGCAATGACGGCGTCGATACCATCAAGGCCTGCGTCAAGCTGAATAAATCGAACGGCAAGGTCGGCACCTACGGCTTTTCCTATCCCGGGCAGACGCAATTGCTGCCGGCGGTAAAGCGGCCCAAGGGCTTCGCCACCATGGTGCCGGCCTTCACCTCGGACGGCATCTATGACGATTGGACGTTCAAGAACGGCGCGCTTCACCAGGCTTTCGTGCAGGGCTGGTCGGCCTTTCTCTCGCTCGACGAGGTGTTCCGCAAGGGCAAGCCCACCGATGTGCGCCCGGCGATCCAGCGCCTGACCGGCATGTGCGGCTCATACGATCACCTGCCGCTCACCAGCCATCCGGATTTGCCGAAGAAATTCAACAGCTTCTATTATGAATGGCTGAAGCACCCGAATTACGACGCCTATTGGAAAAAGTGGCAGACGGCGGACCGCTATGGCGATATCGACGTGCCGGCGCTGCATATCGGCGGCTGGTACGACATTTTCGTCGAGGGCAATATCCGCAATTACCTCGGCCTCAAGGAGGGCGCCAAGACGGAAGAGGCGCGGGCCGGGCAAAAGCTGGTCATCGGCCCGTGGTATCACATGCCGTGGACCCAGGCGATGGGCGAGATGGATTTCGGCCGCGAGGCGCGCAATCACACCGACGAATTGATGCTGCGCTGGTTCGACCATTGGCTGCGCGGCGTTGACAACGGCATCATGGCGGAGCCCAGGGTGTCGGTCTTCGTCATGGGCGCCAACAAGTGGCGCCAGGCCGATGAGTGGCCGTTCCCGAACACCAATTTCACCAAATTCTATATGCATAGCGGCGGGCGCGCCAATTCGCTCAACGGCGACGGCACCCTCGGCCGCCAGGCGCCCGGCGACGAGCCGCACGATATCTATGTTTCGGATCCGGGTTATCCGGTGCAGAGCCTGGGCGGGCGCAGTTGCTGCCTCGCCGCGCTGGCGCCGATGGGGCCGATGGATCAGCGCCCGGTCGAAACGCGCAACGACGTGCTGGTGTTTACCTCGGCGCGCCTGGCCCAGGACGTGGCGGTGATCGGCCCCGTCGATGCGACGCTCTATGCCTCTTCCAGCGCCGACGATACGGATTTCACCGTCAAGCTGGTCGATGTCTATCCCGACGGGCGCGCCTTCAATGTCGTCGACGCCATCCAGCGCGCCAGCCACCGCGAAGGCAGCGAAAAGCCCAGCGCCATCAAGCCCGGCGAAGTCTATGAGTATAATTTCAGCGTCGGCAGCACGGCGATCCGATTCGCCAAGGGGCACCGCATCCGGGTCGAAATCGCGAGCAGCAATTTCCCGATCTTCGAGCGCAGTCTCAATCAATTCCACAAGAAAATGGATGGCGGCTATGGCGACATGCGCGTCGCCACCCAGCGTTTTTTCCACGATTCGCAGCGCCCGTCGCATATCACCCTGCCGCTGGTGCCGGCCGGCTGAGCCGGCCCGACCCGCTTGACGGGCGCCTTGAGTTATCGTAAATCTGGTCTGACCAGATGACGCAACAGGAATTGGCAGGACGCAACATGGATGTGCGGCCGCTGCGCGGCAGCTTGGGCGAGGCCGCCTTCGAGCGCCTCCGCGAGGGCATCACCGGCGGCAAATGGGCGCCCGGCGAGCGCCTGCCGAGCGAGCGCGCGCTGGCGCGCCGCCTCGCCATCAGCCGCCCGGCGCTGAGAGAAGCGGTCAGGCGGCTGGAAGGCGAGGGGCTGATCGAAATCCGTGCGCGCCGCGGCCTCTTCGTGCGCGCCGCCTCGACGGACGGCCTCGGCGATTCCTTCGAGCGCCTGATCGGCACCGATTTCGACCGCGTCAACGAGCTCCTCGACCTGCGCCGGGTGTTGGAGCATCGCTCGGCCTATCTCGCCGCCGAATATGCCGGGCCGCCCGACATCGCCGACCTCGAAGCCATCTTCGCCAACATCGAGCGCGACGTGGCGGCGGGCGGCACCGGCGAGGAGCCCGATGTGCGCTTTCATTGCGCCATCGCCAAGGCGGCCGGCAACACGGTGCTCACCCATCTCATGGCGACCCTGCACGGCGCCCTCGCCAAGGCGTCGCGCCTGTTGGCCTCGCGCCTGATGGACAGCGGCCATTACCGCGACGGCATGTTCGAGCTGCACGCCCGCATCTTCGATGCCATCCGCGCCCACGACCCCAAGGCGGCGGCCCAGGCGATGGACGCCCATTTCGATTTCGTGGTACGCGAATTCTCACAATACCGCGCCCGCGCCGGAGAATCCTGAGCGGGCGAGCCTGGCGCGCCAGCGCCCCGCGCCATTCGCGGTAATCAAATATACTGTCCCCGTAACCACGGCCAATCGGGAGCACGCCATCAGCGCCTCATCTTCGCCCTCGACGCGGACCACGCGTTTGGCTCTTCTCGCCCTTGCGGTGGGCATCACCGGCGTCGGATTTGCGCCCGTCTTCATGCGCCTTTCCGAGCTTGGCCCCAACGCCACGGCGCTCTACCGCGTCGCCATGGCGCTGCCGTTCCTGCTGCTTTGGCTGTCGCTCGAGCGCCGCCCCAGCGCGCCGCCCGGCGGGCACCGGCGCATGCGCCGCAGCGACTGGCTATTGCTGGCGCTCTCGGGGCTGTTCTGGTCGGGCGATCTGGTATTCTGGCACTGGTCGATCACGCTCACCAGTGTCGCCAATTCGACCTTCTTCGCCTGCTCGTCGCCGATCTTCGTCATCATCGGTGCGCGTCTGATTTTCGGCGAACATATCTCACGCGGCTTCCTCTCCGGCTTCGCCCTGACCCTGGCCGGCGGCGCCTGCCTGCTCGGCTCGTCGCTGGCGTTCGACGGTGGCGACTGGCTGGGCGATGCGTTCGGCGTCGTCACGGCGTTTTTCTTCGGCGCCTACCTGCTCACCATCAAGCATCTGCGTGGCAACCTGCCGGCCGGCGCCATCATGTTCTGGAGCGGGCTGTTCAGCCTGCCCGGCCTGTTGCTGGCGGCGCTTCTCACCGGCGATGGCTTCGTCGCCGCAAGCCTGTTCGGCTGGTCGATGCTGATCGGCCTGGCGCTCTTGGCCCATGTGCTCGGTCAGGGGCTCGCCGCCTATGCGCTGGCGCATCTGCCGGCCTCGTTTGCCTCGGTCGCCTTTCTCGGCGAGCCGGTGGTCGCCGCCATCCTCGGCTGGCTGATCCTCGCCGAGGCGCTCGGGCCGCTGCAGGCCCTGGGCTGCGTCATCATCCTCGCCGGCGTCTGGCTGGCCCAGCGCCACGGGGTGCGACGGCGGGAAGGCGCTTGATTAAAGTCAAGGCGCGGCGTCCGCCGCGTGACACAATGCCGGCCTGGCAGGAATGCGATGATCCAGTTTTTCGACCTTTTCACCTATGTCACACCGGCCAAGGAAGAACTCTCGGCGGAAGACATGCGCGAGCTTTTGGAAACGCGGTTCCGCGAGGAGGGGCGCGGCGACCGCAAGGTCGGCGCCATTCGCGCCCACGGCACCGAATTTCTCCGCGCCGAAATCGTTTCGCTTGACGGCGACCTCATCAAAACCGTCGAGGTCAACAAGCTGACCGGCGCCTGGAGCGTCTAGACCTTCTCGACCGGGCCGCCGGATTCGATCCAGGCGGCGATGCCGCCCAGCAGATGGCATACATTTTCCAGGCCGCCACCCCGCGACGCCTCTACCGCCATCGCCGAGCGCTCGCCGTAAGCGCAGTAATAGACCAGCGGCTTGGCGTTCGCGCCGGCCATTCCGCGCACCAGCCCGCCCGGCCCGATGAGCGCCTCGAGACCGCCATAGGGGGCATGGACGGAGCCCGGAATTTGCCCGTCGTTGGCGCGCTCGCCGGCTTCGCGCAGATCGACCAGGGCGACCTCGCCGCGCTCCTGCAAGGCCATCAACCGGCCGACGCTGAGCGCCCAATCGGGATGCTGGGCGTCGCTCTGGCCGAGACCCATGGCGATATTGGCCGGCACCGCGATATCCATCCTTTTGGGGTTGTCGAGATTGAGATTGTCCATGATGGCGGCATATTCATCGGCGTTGGCGACCTGCAGGCGCGGATTGTGAGCCTTCTCCTCGCCGATGGTGCTGACCGTATCGCCCTTATAGTCATGGCCGGGATAGACCAGCGTATCGTCGGGCAGGGTGAGCAGCTTGGTGAAGATCGAATCATAGGCGGCGCGCGAATCGCCGCTCTGAAAATCGGTCCGCCCGGAGCCCCGGATGAGCAGGGTATCGCCGGTGAAAACGCGGTCGTCCATGCGGAAACAATAGGAATCGATGGTGTGGCCCGGCGTGTAGAGCACCTCCAGGCGGATGCCCTCGATGGTTATCATATCGCCGTCGTGCACGCGCATGGAGACGACATCGACAGGCGCTTCGGCGCCCATCACGGTAACGCATTTGGTGCGGTCGCGAAGCGCGCCCATGGCGGTGATGTGATCGGCATGGACATGGCTGTCGATGACTTTGACCAGCTTGAGATCAAGCTCCTGCAAGAGCTGCATGTAACGCTCGGCACGATCCAGCACGGGATCGATCAAGAGCGCCTCGCCGCCTTTGCGGCCGGCCAGGAGATAGGTGTATGTGCCGGTTTCCTGATGAAAGAGCTGGCGAAATATCATGGCTGGGAACCTATCTGCCCTGGGCGAGCCAATGGCTCAAAAAATTTTCCAACCACCCATGCATGGCCTGTTGGTGATCGGCATGATGGCGGAATTGTTCGTCGGCGCCTTGCGCGCCGCGGCGCGCCAAATCCTCGGGCGGCGGATCGCGGTCGAGCCAGGCGGCGATCACCTCGTCGTTGACCTCGGGATGGAATTGCACGGCGTAACTGGTGGCACCGTAGCGGAACGCCTGGTTGGGAAAACTCTCGCGCGTCGCCAGGTGGCGCGCCCCGGCGGGCAGTTCGAAGCCCTCGCCGTGGCGGTGGCAAACCTCGAGCGTCCCGTCCATGCGTAAATCGCCGCCATCGCCGAGCGGCGTCACCGGATAATAGCCGAACTCATAGAGCCCCTCGGCATGCGGCGCGACGCCGGCGCCGAGGCTGCGCGCGACGAGCTGGGCGCCGAGGCAAACGCCGAGCAGCGGCACGCCCCGCGCGATGACGCGCGGCATCCAGTCGAGCTCGGCGCGGATGTAATCGATATGCTCGTCATTGGCGCTGGCCGGCCCGCCGAACGAGACGAAGCCGGCATAATCCTCGATATTCTCCGGCAGCGGCGCGCCCTTGTTGAGGCGCAGCACCTCCACCGGATGACCCAACGCGGCCACGATCACGGCGATCTGCCCGGCATCCCGCGCCGTCACATGGGTCAGCATCAATACCGGTTTCATGGTCATTATGTGTTTCCTGTTTGGCGAACGGGGCTTTCCTGTTTGGCCGACGCGGCGCGGGGCGGCAAAAATGACTTTGCGCAATCTCCCCGCTCACGCTACCTACATCATATGAATATGGAAGGGAATATCGCCATGGCGAACAGCCTGGGCGCGCCGCCGCGCCACCTGCCGGCGCCGCTGCCGGCCATTCACCCGGTGCCGGAATATGCCACCGAGGGCGAGCTGGCGGCGCGCTACGCCGATATGAAAGAGGTGCTGCAAGTGCCGTGGATGGGCGTGGTGACCATGGCCTTCGCCCACTATCCCAACTTCTTCGGCGAATTGTGGCGCGGCTTGCGGCCGCTTTGCGCCAGCCGGCCGTTCGTCGACGCGGTCGGCGAGCTGCGCGATTTCTGCGAACAGAATGTGCTCGAGCTGAAACCTCCGCCGCTCGCCGGGCGGCTCGCCGAAAGCGGCTATGGCGGGCGCGAAGTGGACAATATCCGAGCCATGATCGAGATCTTCTCGCACGGCAATTTTCCCTATCTGATGATCGCCACGCTGACGCGCTCGCTTTTATTGGGCGGTGAATTCGGCGGTGAAAACAACAGCGCGCCCGGCTTCGAGGGCCGCCACGCGCCGGACGTCTCGCAGCCCTTCCTGCTGATGGAGCGCCATCATGCCGACGCCCCCACCCGCGCCGTCTATGACGACATCATGGCGACCCTCGGCCTGCCCTTCGTCAATACCGACTACCGCGCGCTGGCGCGCTGGCCGAGCTATTTCGCCATGGCCTGGACCGACCTCAAGGCATCGGCCGTGACGGCGCCGCATAAAGCGCTCGCCAACCGGGTTTATGAGCGCGCGCTGGAGCTCGCCGGCGGCCTGCCCAATCCCGGCGGGCTAACGGCTGAAGCGCTCACGGCGGCGGCGGAAAAGGACGCGCCGCTGGCGGAAATCCGTACCGTCACGGAGCTTTTTCACTATCTGCTGCCCGAACTGGTGGTCAACGTGGCGTATCTCCGCGCCCAGCTTCTCCGCCGCGCCTGACGCGGCGGGCGCCATCCGCTCATGACATCTCCCCGGCGCGCCCTGCGCGGCCCCGAATTCATCGCCCTGGCGGCGTTCATGATGTCGGTGTTCGCGCTTTCCATCGACGTCATGATACCCGGCCTCGCCCTGATTGGCCGCGATCTCGCCGTCGCCAGCGCCAACGACACGCAATATATCGTCGCCATTCTCGTTCTCGGCATGGCGCTCGGGCAGATGTTCTACGGCCCGCTATCCGACAGCGCGGGGCGGAAACCCGCTATTTATGCCGGCCTCGGACTGTTTGCCGCGGGCACCGTGGTTTCGATGCTGGCGGGCGACTTCCCGACCATGCTGGCCGGGCGCTTCATGCAGGGCCTGGGAGCGGCGGGGCCGCGCATCGTCACCATGGCGCTGGTGCGCGATCAGTTCGCCGGGGCGGCGATGGCGCGCATCATGTCGATCGTCATCACGGTGTTCATCGCCATGCCGATCATTGCCCCCTTCATCGGCCAGGGCATCCTGCTGGTGGCTCCGTGGCGCGCGCTTTTCGCGCTGATGCTGCTGTTGAGCCTGGCGGTGCTGGCCTGGTTCGCCATACGCCAGCCGGAAACCCTGGCACGCTCGGCGCGCCGACCCTTCGCCCTGCGCCCGATCGCCGCCGGCATCGCCGAGACCTGCGCCTCGCGCACTTCGCTCGGCCACACCCTGGCCGCCGGCTTCACCTTCGGCGCCATCTTCGGTTACATCTACTCGGCGCGGCAGATTTTTCAGGACCAATATGCCGTCGGCGACTATTTCCCGTTCTATTTTTCCGGCCTGGCGCTTGCCGTCGGCGCCGCCACGATCGCCAATGCGCGGCTCGTGGCGCGCTTCGACATGCACCTTCTGTGCCGCTGGTCGGCGGCGGCGCAGGCGGTGCTGGCGATCGCCTTTTTCGCCGTCGCCTATGATTTGGCGGCAACCCGCC
>CAJXFT010000031.1 GCA_913053235.1 uncultured Alphaproteobacteria bacterium | reverse complement strand
GTGGATGATGTCGAGGAGCAGGTAGATGAACAGCGACAGCAGCGCCACCGTCAGCACCACGCCCTGGATCGCCGGATAATTGAAGGACAGAATCGAGCGGATGGCATATTGGCCGATGCCGCTCAGCGAGAACACCAGCTCGACCGTCACGGCGGCGCTCAACAGCACCATATAAAAGATGCCGACCAGCGTCACCGCCGGCGTCAGTGCCGCGCGCAGCGCATAGCGCCCGACTTCCTTTTTCGACAATCCGCAGGCCTGCGCATAGAGGACGTAGTCCGAGGCCAGCGCGCGCACCATGTTCTGGCGCACCATCTTGGTGATGGCGCCCGAAATGACGAACACCAGCGTGCCCACCGGCAGCATGAGGTGGTAGATCACCGAGACGAAGACCTCGAAGCGCCCGAGGATAAGCGAATCGATAATCAGGAATCCGGTGATGACGCTCGGCCGCGTCATCATCGGGTCGATGCTTCCCATCGGCGGCGGCGCCACGCCGAGCAGATAGAAGAAGACGAACACGAACATCAAGCCCCACCAATAATCGGGCTGGGCGCCGGCGAACATGCCCCATATAAGGGCCACCTTGTCGGCGATGCTGCCCGGCTTGGTGGCGCTCGCCATGCCGAGCGGAATGGCGATCAGGAAGGACAGCAGCAGGCTCAGCGTGACGAGTTCGAGCGTCACCGGGAGAAAACGGCCGATCTCGAGAAATACCGGCTCGCTGGTCGTCCACGAAACGCCGAGGCTGGCATCGATCAAACCGGGCTCTTCGGAAAAGCCGAGAAAGGCCGAGAGCTGTTCGAGTATCGATTTATCGAGGCCGAGCGATTTTTCGGCCTGAACATAGGCCTCCTCGCTGGCGTTCAGCCCGACCAGACCGGCGACCGGATCGGCGGGCAGCATGCGGATCAGAAAAAAAACGACCAGAGAGACGCCGAGCAATTGAAAGAAAGCGATGATGACGCGCCGAAGGATGAAGCGGCCGATCACCGGGCGCGCCCCCGGCGACCGGGGGAACCCACAAAGACTCCCCCAAACGGCACACTCCCCGGAATGCGTTTCTTGCATTCCGGCAAGCGCGACCGCGCGCCCGAGCTTATGCGAGGTAAGCCAAGGGGGCGGACGCCCCCGCCCGGCGCTTGAGGGACCAAAAAAAAGAGCGCGGATGCCCCCAGATGTTGCGAGCGCGCTTCGCGCGCTTGGTTTCCCCCTTCTTCCCAACCCTTCTTCCCCTCTGGGAAGAAGGGCTTATCACGCGCGCCCCGCGCTCCGCCGGCTCGGGCTTTCACTTATTGCCCTCTCCCCACACCGCGAGCACATCTTCGACATCGACGATCCTGGCGAACATCCAGGCCATGCCGGCGATGGCGCCGTCGAAGCGCAATTGTTCGATCTCGCCGGTGGCGTCCTTGACGACGAACACCTTGTAGTCGCGCTGGCTGGCGTCGCGCACCGTGGTTTCGACGCAGACATTGGTGGTAACGCCGCACACCACCAGCGAATCGACGTCGAGGCCGTTGAGGATGGGCTCGATATTGGTGGCGTAAAAGGCGCTCGGCCGGTTTTTATCGATCACGAATTCGCCTTCGACAGGGGCCAGAAGATCGATGATTTCGATATCCTCGGTGCCTTCGGCGAGCGAATTCACATCCTTCAATTGCGGCAGCAGATAGCGGATGACGACGCCGCCATCGGCATAGTCGGCGCGGTAGACATAGCGCGTGAAGATCACCGGCACGCCGGCCTGGCGCGCCGAATCGAGCAGTTGGCGGCACGGCGCCGCGGCGCCGGCCAGGTTCGAGATATCGATGCCGGCCACGGCGAGCGAGCCGTCATCGGCGCAGAACGCCTTCTGCATGTCGATGACCACCAGCGCCGTGCGCTCGGTCTTCAGTTCCATCTCCATCGGCCGTTCCCTCAACATCGCCGGGAGGGCGCAAGCCAGACGCCCTCCCGGTTTTTTCGCCTTACTTCGCCGGTGTCAAATCATGCAGGCGAAGCGCATTGTCGGGGTGCCAGACCATGCCGGTGACGCCGGCGGCCAGCGCCCAATGGGTGCGGAATTCGAGGATCGGCAGGACCGCCAAATCCTTCATCAACTGCTCCTGGATCACCGCCAGCATCTCGTTGCGCTTGTCGTTGTTGCCCTCGGCGAGCGAGCCGTAGAGCGTGCCGTCGACCACCTCGCTGGAGTAGTTGGAGGAGTTGAGAATGCCGCCCATATGGGCCGAAACATAGCTCAACAGGGTGCCGTAGGCGGCATCGACGCCGATCGGCTTGACATGCGCCGTCAGCCCCATCGGCAGATCCTTTTTGACCAGCTCGCGGTCGCCATATTGAGCCTGCGGAATGGGGTCGAGCTGGACATTGATGCCGACGTCGCGTAACGCCGTATGAATGATCGTCGCGGTCGGTCCCAATTCCGATTCGCGCTCCAGCATATAGGTCAGCTTGAAGGATTCGGGAAACGCCTCCAACCCGGCGCCGCCGGGATAGCCGGCCTCGGCCAACAGTGCCTTGGCCTTTTCCGGATCGTAATCATATTGCAAGCCGGCGGCATGGAAACCGGGATAGGTCGAGGGCACGAAGCCGGCCCATTTATGCGCCTTGCCGAAATAGCTGGTATCGATGATTTTCTGATACGGCAACGCATGGGCCATCGCCTGGCGCAACAGCGGATTGTCGAAGGGCGGGCTCTTAAAATTGAGAATCATGTACATGTTCTCATTGCCCTGCACGCCGACGACATTGACATTCTTCGCCTTGCTGAGGGTGTTGTATTCCTTGGGCGTCAGATGCTCGGCGATATGGGCGCCGCCGGAGAGCAGAATGGCGACGCGGTTGGCGCTTTGCGGCACCTTGCGCACGACCACCCGGTCATAGGCCGCGGCGCCGCGATAGTAATCCGGATTGCCGGTCAGCGAGAAGCTTTCGTTCTTGCGCCATTCGTTGAGGCAATAGGGGCCGAAGCCGGCCAGACCTTCATTATTGGTATAATTGTGGCTCCACGGGTCGTCCTCGGTGGCGTGCGCCTCCATGGTTTCCTTGTCGAAAATATAGAGGGCGAAAATCGACAGCACCTTGAGGAAAAGCTGGTTCGGCGCCGATTGGCGAATCTGCACCGTGTAGTCGTCGATCTTCTTGACTTCGTCGCCGAGTTTGCGCGCCGCCGCGCCACTTTCGTCAGGCGCGAACACCGCCGGCGTGAAGCCGTCGACCGAGCCGGTGCTGGCGAGGAACCAGCCGATCGGCGCCGAGCCGCTGATCGATTTGGCGCGGGCGAAGGTGTAGATCACATCATCGGCATTGAAGGTGGCGCCGTCGCAGCCCTTGACGCCCTTGCGCAGGTTGAAGGTCCAGGTCAGCGTCGCTTCGTCGAAGCTCCAGGATTCGGCGAGCCGGCCCTCGAACTTGTTGAAGTCGAGAAGCTGTACGCCGTCCTCGTTGACCCCGGCCTTGGCGTGGTAGACCAGCGGGTCGAGGATATTGTCCCAACCCACCCAGTTGGTGTCGACCGATCCCGTGGCGCCGTCATAGTTGAGGCTGACCGGGACTTCCTCGGTGAGGATGAGCAAGTCTTCGGCATAAGCCGCGCCGCTCAGGCCGGCGGCGGCAAGAAGCGATAAAGCAATACGCTGTAGCCATTTCATGATGCAATCTCCCAAATGGAAACATTTGTTCCAATGCCGTCTTTTCCCGAATTGGAATGGGTTATTGACGGCCTTAATCGTTGCTTCATCCTAGCGTCACTTTGTATGAACGCAACCGCGATAGAGGAGAGGTCATGCAAACCGTCATTATCGGGCTCGGCGCCATCGGGCGCATGATCGTCGAGCGGCTGGCGGGCGACGGTACGGCCGTCCGCCTCGCCGCCGTTGTGGTGCGCCCGGAGCGCGCCGCCCAGGCGCGCCAGGAGCTGGCGCCCGATATCGCCGTCTATACCTCGGCCAAGGAAGTCGTCGCGGCGCGGCCCGATATGGTGGTGGAATGCGCCGGCCAGGCGGCGCTCAGGCAATATGGCGAGACCCTGCTCGGCGCCGGTCTCGACCTCATGGTTGTCGCCACCGGGGCGCTCGCCGACGGCGCTTACCGCGAACGGCTAATGGCGGCGGCGGAGGCCGGCAAAGCGCGCCTGCATGTGCCGGCCGGCGCCACCGCCGGGCTCGATGGCCTCGGCGCGCTCAAGGCCGGCGGCCTGGACAAGGTCACCTATATATCGACCAAGCCCAGCCAGGCCTGGAAGGGGACACCCGCCGAGCACGCCTTCGACCTCGATGGGCTGAGCGAGAAAACCGTGATTTTCGAGGGCCGCGCAGAGGCGGCGGCGCTCGATTACCCGCGGAACGCCAACCTCGCCGCCACCATCGCCATGGCCGGCGCCGGCTTCGACAAGACCTATGTGCGTCTGGTCGCGGACCCCGGCGCCGTCATCAATAGCGGCCGCATCGAGGCCGAAGGCGAATTCGGCCATATGACCATGGAAATGCGCGGCCAGCCCATGGCGAGCAATCCCAAGACCTCCGCCGTGACGGCGCTCAGCCTGATCTACGCCCTCAACAAGGAGACCAGCCGCTTCGTCATCTGAGCGCGCCCCCCGTTATTGGCATTGGCCGCCGCAATGCCCATATGCGAGACAGTGCCATGATGGGGAGCGCCGATGCTCAGATTGCCCGCCGCCGCCGCGCTCCTCGGCGCGCGCGACGGCAGTTCTCTCGCCGCGCGGGCGCGCGGTGCCGACCGGCTGCTCGGCCTTTCACTCTTCGCCGCCGCCGCCCTGCTGGTGGTCGGCTGGCTGGTACCGATCATGACGGTGCGCCGCTTCCTCTTCTTCGAGGACCGGATCTCCGTGCTTCAGGCCCTCGAAGCCCTACTGGAGCGTCAGCAATATCTGCTGTTCTTCACCATGCTGATATTTTCGATGCTGTTGCCGCTGGTCAAAATCTTCCTCGCCTGGCGCCTGTGGCGGCGCCACGATGTGCTTGCTGAGAAGTTCGACATCAGCCTCAAGCGGGCCGAGATATTGGGGCGCTGGTCGATGCTCGACGTGTTCTTGATGGCCATCGCCGTGGCGGCGGTCAATCTCAGCCTGATCGCCGATGTGCATCTCCATTGGGGGCTTTACGCGCTCTCGGGCGGCGTCCTGCTGTCGCTGATCGCCACCACCCGCATGTCGGCGATAGCGGCCAGAATCCGGCGCGCCGCCTAATCCGCCCGGTAGGGGTGCGTCTGGCGCCAATGGGCGGCGATGTCGGCGCCGCTGCAAAACCACACATCGCCCTTGTGCTGCATATGGTCCAACAGCTTGATCAGGCCGACGGCGCGCGCCGGGCGGCCGATCAGGCGGTCGTGCAGGCCGATCGAGAGCAGGCCCGGACGGTCCTCGCCTTCCTCATACATGAGGTCGAAGGCGTCGCGCATATATTGCAAGAAATCATCCGCCTGGGCGAAGCCGTTCGACTGATCGCAGCGATTGTCGTTGGTCTCAAAGGAATAGGGAATGACCAGATGCGGCGACCCCGAGACCGTGACCCAATAGGGCAATTCGTCGTTCAGCGCATCGCGGTCGTAATGAAAGCCGCCATGCTCGACCAGGAGACGGCGCGTGTTGGGGCCGGGCCGCCCGGTCATCCAGCCCACCGGCTTGACCCCGGCGGCCTTTTCGATGCGCGCCACCGCCTGATGGATATGGCCGCGCTCCTCGGCCTCTTCGATAAAATGATAGTCGATCCAGCGCAGGCCGTGGCTGACGATCTCATGGCCGCCTTCGACGAAGGCGCGCGTCGCTTCAGCGTTGCGTTCGAGCGCCGTGGCGACGCCGAGGACGCTCATTTTCACGCCGAATTCCGCGAAGATGCGCAGCACCCGCCAGACGCCGACGCGCGAGCCGTATTCGAACGCCGATTCGGCGAGCGGATTGCGCTTGCCCGGCACCGGCGGAAAGCCGATATCGTTGAGCATGCCTTCCGAAGCTTCGTCGCCGTCGAGGATATTGGCCTCGCCGCCGCATTCATAGTTGAGGTTGAAATTGACGGCGACGCGCGCCCCGCCCGGCCACTGGGCATGCGGCGGGTTGGCGCCATAGCCGACATAATCGCGGGGCCAATCCCGATCCGCCGCTTCATCCATCGCCGCCTCCCCTTGTTACGACTTGTGACGCCCGGCTCAAAGGGCGCATCGATTCTAGCAGAAGCTCAGGCGCTTTGACGATGGCTCGGTGTGACGGCGTCAGGCCGGCGGCTGGGTTTCGTCCAACGCCTTGCGGACGACGGTGGCGAAGTCGAATTTCCTGAACGGCTTCAAAATGACGTTGGCGCCGGCATCCGGGAAATCATGATTGTCGAAGGCGTCTTCCGCGTAACCGGTCATGAACACGCATTCGATTGCCGGGCTGCTGCGGCGAACTTCGGCCGCGAGGTCGGGTCCATTCATGGCGCCGGGCAAGACCACGTCGGTCAACATAAGATCGATCCCGGAGTTGCGTTCCAGTGTATCCAGCGCGGCTTGGGCGCCTTCCGCCGACACGGTCTTGTAACCGAGGTCCGAAAGCAGGGCGACGGCCAGCGCGCGCACTTCCGGGTCGTCCTCGACGACGAGAATGGTTTCGCCGCGCGCCAGCGGCATTTCCGATATGGCCCGGTCCTCGACCGTCGCGTCTCCGCGCTCCGCCACTATCGGCAGATAGAGCTTGACCGTGGTCCCTTGGCCCGGCTCGCTGTAGATCGTCACGTTGCCGCCCGACTGCTTGGCAAAGCCGTAGACCATGCTGAGGCCGAGCCCCGATCCCTTGCCGACCTCCTTGGTGGTGAAGAACGGTTCGAAGATGTGATCGAGGGATTCTTCCGCGATGCCGCTTCCCGTGTCCGAAACGGCAAGTATGACATAGTCGCCGGGATCAACATCCAATTGTTGGGCGGCAATTTCGTCATCCAGCGGCTGATTTGCGGTCTCTATGGTGAGCAAGCCGCCATCCGGCATGGCGTCGCGGGCATTGATCGACAAATTCAAAAGCGCGTTTTCCAATTGCGCCTGATCGATGTTACAAAGCCAAAGATCTTGCGCGCCCGCGGTGCGTATCTCGATCGTCTCTCCAAGGGAGCGGCGCAATAGCTCGGTCATGTCCGCAACCAGTTTATTGAGATCGATTGCCGTCGGCTGCAGGGTCTGTTTGCGCGAGAAGGCGAGCAGCCGATGGGTCAAGGCCGCGCCACGTTCGGTCGCCTTGATTCCGCGTTCGATCAATTCGTCGGCGCCGCTGTCGGCGTTCATGCGATCGCCGATAAGTTCAAGATTTCCCATAATCACAGCCAACAGATTGTTGAAATCATGCGCCACGCCGCCGGTCAATTGGCCGACGGCCTCCATCTTCTGGGCCTGTCGGAGCTGTTCCTCCACCTCGCGCCGCTCCGTCACGTCCTGCGCGAAAACATACACGCCCTCCGCGCCGCCGCTCTCGACGATATGGGGGATGCAATTGACGTTGACGATTCTGGGGATTCCGTCACCGTAGGTGGCCTCGCGTTCATAGCCGACTCGCTCGCCGGCCAGAGCCCGTAAGAGATCGTCGCGTATTTTGGCGTAGCTCTCCGTACCCAATAACTCGTCCACCGTCTTGCCCACGATCTCGTCGCCCGGGAAGCCGAACCAAGCCCCGAAGGTTTTGTTCGCGAACTGCACGCGCATGTCGTTGTCGATGAAGGCGATCAGTCCCGGCCAATTGTCGGTAATCAGGCCGAGGCGCCTCTCGCCGTCGCGCAACTCTTCCTCGGCGCGCTTGCGCTCGGTGATGTCCATGATCGTCGCGATGTTCCCGATGGTGGCGCCATGGACATCCTTGAGGCAGGCAACATTGAGGTTGACCCATACGGAGGCGCCGCTCTTGTGAAGATATCTCTTATCGATCTGGTAGGAGGCGATTCGGCCCGCCGATAGTTCGGCAAAATCCGCTTCCTCCAGATGGTGATCGTCCGGGTGGGTGATATCCCAGAAGGCTTTGGCCCGCAGTTCATCCGCGCTCAGGCCCAACATTTTCTCAAATGCGGGGTTGAATTGTAAATAGCGGCCCTCGCTGTCGGTTGCCGTGATGCCGATGTTCGTCGTTTCGAATATCTGGCGCAACATCTGTTCGCGTTCCCTCAGCGTTTCCCCCATCCGCTTGCGCTCGGTGATATCGCGCATGGCGCCGATAAAGGTTCGGCGTTTGCCCACGATCATCTCGCTGATGGCGATTTCCAGCGGAAATACCGATCCGTCCTTCCGGCGCCCCTCCAATTCGAGCGGCCCCTTGCCCAAAATGGCGCTTTGGCCGCTTTCCAGGTAGTTGGCGAGGTATTCATGATGGCGGGTGGCGTGCGGCTTGGGCATGAGAATTTAGACCCTGCCGCCGACCACTTCCTCGGCGCTGTACCCGAAGGCCAACTCGGCGGCCTTGTTGAACGATAGAATCGTTCCTCCTTCGTCGATCGTCGCGACGCTGTCGGCGACATTGTTCATGACGCCGCTGAGATACTGCTCGCTGTCGCGCAGCGCGTCCGCGGCGTTCTTGCGCTCGGTGATATCGATCAGGGTGGTCTGAGTCGCGGGCTCACCCTCCCAGTCCACGAACCGCACGTGGCTTTCGAGCCAGATCAGCGTGCCGTCCTTGCGCACCCCTTGGTATTCGTAGCTGCTTGGCGCCGTCTTGCCGGCCTGACGCCGTTTTTGGTAGCCCGCCAGGCGCTCTCGTTCGCGCGGCGCGATCAACAGCCGCACATCGTCCAGGGCGGCGATCTCGTCCGGCGAGGCGTAGCCGAAGATGTCGGCATAGGCCTGATTGGCGATGAGCGTCTTGAAATTCCGGTGAATATGCACCCCGGCAAGGGAGGTTTCGGCCAATTGGCGGAACTTCGCCTCGCTCCGCCGCAGTTCTTCTTCGCGCTTCTTGATGTCCGTGATATCGGTGCGGATGCTGACAACCGCGCCGTCGGGCAGGACGTGGTCGCTATATTTGACCCAGGTTCCGTTGGCGTGCTGACGTTCGGGCCGCTCGCCGGCCATCCGCTGGCGCTCCATTCCCGCCATGAGTTCGTCCACGCTTCCGGCGGCGTCGGGCATTGCGCCGCTGGCGAAAAACGCCCGGCGGATTTCCTCGCGGCGCGTCCCCGGTTTGAGAAGATGGGCGATCTCGGAAAACATTTCCCGGTATCGTTTGTTGGCATATACGAAGCGTTCCTCCGCGTCATAGAGCGCAACACCCTCGGACGCATTGTCCATCGCCTCGCGGAAGCGCTCGCTGTCGATCTCGGCTAGTTTCTGCGAGGCGATGCCGTGGTCCGATCCGACCATGCGCAGCGGCGTGCCGTCCGCGGCGCGGACCGCCCGGCCGAGCGAGCGGATCCAAATATATTCGCCGTCCGGCAGGCGGTAGCGGTATTCCACGTCATGGTGGGTGTCGTTTTCCAGGTGATCGCGGACGCACTGAATGACCCGTTCGCGATCCTCCGGGTGCAGGTGCGCCGACCACGGATTGTCGGCGTCCTCGATATTGAATTGTTCCGTTATTTCATCCTCGCCGCGGCCGAAAAGTCGCTGGTGCCCCGACGAACTCCAGAACTCACCGGTTTGCAAATCCCAATCCCATATGGCGGAATTCGTCGCCCATAAAGCAAGATCGAAGCGATCGGCGATTTTTGCGCGGCGTTCATTTTCCTCGACAAGACGTTCGAGCTCGCCAATACGCTGCTGGAGCTTCGCTACCTGATCTATCGGTTGGGTCTTGCCTTGACGCGAAGGCGCCGAATCCGGATTGGACATTAAACAATTCTCTCAAGATTTAAATTGCCGATCAGGATGATTGAGTGCAATTGTGGCTGATAAAACTCTATACAATGTTGGAATAATACTCCCCAAATAACTTATCATAATGGTCAGAATATCAATCTATTGGCCTATTATGACATCAATTTGGTATTAGTTCGATAACGACAGGGAGGGGTGGATATGAGCGCCGCTAAATTGGCCGGCGGCTGCCTGTGCGGGGCGGTACGCTACGAGATCGACGGCGCCGGGGAGAGCGCTTCGCACTGCCATTGCGGCATGTGCCGCAAGGCCTCCGGCGCCGCCTTCGTCACCTGGCTCGGCGTCGCGCAGGACAAATTCCGCTACACCCTGGGCGCGCCGGCCAGCTACCGCTCCTCCGATATCGCGAGGCGCGCCTTCTGCGCCGCCTGCGGCAGCCCGCTGCAATTCGATTATCACGGCACCCATGACCACACCCACATCACCGTCGGCAGCCTGGATGAGCCCGAGCGCGTGACGCCGGAGCGCCATATCTGGGTGCAGAGCCGCATCCCCTGGGCCGACTATGGCGACGGCCTGCCGGAATTTTCCGGCGAGGATTAGCCGGCCCGAGCTAATGCGCCTCGGCCCAATTAGCGGCGCTGCCGGTATCGACGGTGAGCGGCACGTCGAGATCGGCGGCGCCTTGCATGACGCGGCGCGCCGTCTCGGCGGTGGCTTCGATCTCACCCTCGGGCACCTCGAAGATCAGCTCGTCATGCACCTGTAGCAGCATGCGCGCGCCCAGCCCGGCCTCCGCCAGCGCCGCCTCCATGACGATCATGGCGCGCTTGATGATATCGGCGGCGGTGCCCTGGATCGGCGCGTTGATGGCGGCGCGTTCGGAAAAGCCGCGCCGCGCCGGGTTCTTGCCGTGGATCTCCGGCAGGTGGCAACGGCGGCCATAGAGGGTGCTGACGAAGCCCTTCTCGCGCGCCTCTTTCTTGGTCCGCTCCATATAATCCTTGATGCCGGGATAGCGCGCGAAATAAGCCTCGATATAGGCCTTGGCCGCGGCTTGCGCGACGCCGAGCTGGCGCGCCAGGCCGAACGGGCTGATGCCGTAAATGATGCCGAAATTGATCGCCTTGGCCGAGCGCCTGACCATCGGGTCCATGCCTTCGAGCGGCGTGCCGAAGACCTGGCTGGCGGTCAGGGCGTGAATGTCGAGGCCGTCGTGAAAGGCCTGTTTCAGCACCTCCACGCCGGCGATATGGGCGAGGATGCGGAGCTCGATCTGCGAATAGTCGGCGCTCAGCAGCAGCTGGCCCTTTTCGGCGACGAAGGCACGCCGGATATTGCGCCCCTCCTCGGTGCGCACCGGGATGTTCTGCAGATTGGGATCGTTCGATGACAGCCGCCCGGTGCTCGCCCCGGTCATCGAGTAAGAGGTGTGCACGCGCCCGGTCGCCGGGTTGATATGATCCAGGAGCGCGTCCGTGTAGGTGCTTTTGAGTTTGCTGAGCTGGCGCCAATCGAGCACCCGGGCGGGCAGATCGTGACCCTCGGCGGCGAGCCCATCGAGCACCTCGGCGCCGGTGGCGTAGGCGCCGGATTTGCCCTTCCTGCCGCCGGCCAGACTCATTTCGTCGAACAGGATTTCGCCGAGCTGCTTGGGCGAGCCGATGTTGAAGGGGTGCCCGGCAAGGCCGTGAATTTCGTCCTCGAGCACGGCGATGCGCCCGGCGAAATCCTCCGACAGGCGGGCCAGCGCCGCGCGTTCGACCAGGATGCCGGCATCCTCCATGCGCGCCAGCACCGGCGCCAGCGGGCGCTCCAGGCGCTCATAAAGCGTCACCATGTGCTCGCGCACGAGGCGCGGCTTGAGCAATTGGTGCAGCCGGAGCGTGATATCGGCATCCTCGGCGGCATAGTCGCGGGCTTTCTCGAGCGCTACCAGGTCGAAGGTGATCTGGTTCTTGCCGCTGCCGGCGACCTCCTTGAACGGGATCGGCGCATGGTCGAGGTGAAGTTTCGACAGCTCATCCATGCCATGGCCGTGCAGGCCGCCGTCAAGGACATAGGAGAGCAGCATCGAATCGTCGATCGGCGCGATATTGATGCCGTGGCGCGCCATGACGCGCATGTCATATTTGATGTTCTGGCCGATTTTGAGAATGGCCGGGTTTTCCAACATCGGCTTGAGCAGGGCCAGCGCCTCGGCGAGCGGAATTTGTTGCACATTATCGGCGCCCGCCAACAGATCGGGGGCGCGGTGGGCGAGCGGCACATAGCAGGCCTCAAAGGGCCTGACGGAGAGCGAAAAGCCGACCAGCTCGGCGCGCCCGGCATCGAGCGACGTGGTTTCGGTATCGAACGCCACCGTGCCGGCCTCGGCGGCGCGAGCGATCCAGGCTTCAAGCGCTTCGCTGGTCTGCACCAGGCTGTAATCGCTCTTCGCCGGTGCCTCCGGCACTGGCGCGGTGGCATCATTGTCGAAGTTGAGCTGGCCGCCGATGCGCTGGATGGTCTTTTCGAAACCTTGTTCCTTCAAAAAGGCCATCAAGGCGCCGGGCTCGACCTCGCGTCTGCTTAAGCTTTCCAGCGGCTCGACATCGGGGACGTCCCGGCGCAGCGTCACCAACCGGCGGGAAATACGCGCCATCTCGGCATGATCGAGCAAATTCTGCCGCCGCTTGGGCTGCTTGATTTCGCCGGCGCGTTCGAGCAGCGCATCCAGGTCGCCATATTCATTGATCAATTGCGCCGCCGTCTTGACGCCGATGCCGGGCACGCCGGGCACATTGTCCGAGGAATCGCCGGCCAGTGCCTGCACGTCGATCACCCGGTCGGGACCGACGCCGAATTTCTCCAGCACGCCATCCGGGCCGATTTCGCGGTTCTTGAAATCGTCGAGCATGACCACCCGATCGCCCTCGACCAACTGCATCAGGTCCTTGTCGGACGAGACGATGGTGACGCGCATGCCGGCCTCGCGCGCGAGCCGCGTATAGGTGGCGATGAGGTCGTCGGCCTCGTAACCGCGCATCTCCAGCGATGGCACGTTGAAGGCGCGGGTGGCGTCGCGCACCAGATCGAACTGCGGGATCAGCTCATCCGGCGGCGGCGGCCGGTGCGCCTTGTATTCGGGGTAGATGTCGCTGCGGAAGGTCTTGCGCGAGGTATCGAAGATGACGGCGAAATATTCGGCCTTGCTGTCGCGCAGCAGCTTCCACAGCATGTTGGTGAAACCGAGCACGGCGTTGACCGGCGTGCCGTCGGGGCGGGTCAGCGGCGGCAGGCCGTGAAAGGCGCGGAATATAAACCCCGAGCCGTCGATGAGGACCAAATGGCCGGCGCTTGTGGCACTGTCTTCGTCGGCGCTCATCTTTCCCCCCTTGCTCACTGCGCACGCTTCTCCCACTATGCCACGCCTGAGCAGACAGAATCCAACATATGCCTCCCCCTCAAGCTGACCCGCCGCCGCGCCATCCGGCCGTCTGCCTCGCCATCTTCTATGGCGGCTATTTTCTCGTCGCCGGCGTGCTGTTTCCGTTCTGGCCGCTGCTCCTGGAAGGGCGCGGCATGAGCGCCGGGCAGATCGGCCTGTTGCTGGCGCTGGCGCTGTGGCTGCGCGCCGCCGCCGGCCCTCTCGTCGCCTGGCAGGCCGACCGCACGGGCGATTCGAAGCGGCCGCTGATCGCCTGCGCGGCGGTGGCGCTGGCGGTGATGCCGGCATTTTACTGGGCGGCCGGCTTTTGGCCGCTGCTGCTCGCCAGCTTCGTCTTTTTCTTCGCCTATTCGAGCGTCGGGCCGCTCGCCGAGACGATCGCGCTGCGCAGCGTCTCGGCGGAACAGGGCTATGGCCGCGTCCGCCTGTGGGGCTCGGTCTCGTTCACCGCCGCCGCCATCGCCGGCGGTTTTTTGCTCGATGCCTGGGGCGGGTTGCCGGCGGCGAGTATCGTCACCCTGATGGTGATCACGCTGGCGGTTCTGCTCGCCACCTCCTTTGCCCTGCCGCGCGCCCGCGCGGTGCAGGCGGCGCGCGGATTGGCGCCGCTGAAAACCCTGCTCGCCAGCAAGCCTTTCCTGCTGTTTATCATCGCCACCGCGATGATCCATGCCGGACACGGCGTCTATTACGGATTTTCCGCCATTCACTGGACGGCCGAGGGTTATTCGCACCTCACGGTGGGTCTGTTGTGGGGCGAGGGCGTGGTGGCGGAAATCCTGCTCTTCGCTTTCGGCGCGCCGCTGGTGCGCCGCCTCGGGCCGGTCGGCCTGATCGCCGCGTCGGCGGGGCTGGGCGCGCTGCGCTGGGCGGTGCTGGCGCTGACCACGGAGCTCTGGATCGTCGCCGCCGCGCAGCTTCTCCATGCGGCGAGCTTCGGCGCCATGCATTTGGGCGCCATGCTGTTCATCACCCGCGCCGTGCCCGATGCCTACGCCAATTCGGCGCAGGGGCTTTTGGGCGGGCTCACTTACGGCGCCGGTCTCGGCGCCGGATTGCTGCTCGCCGGTTGGCTGTACGGGATTTTCGGCGCCGACGCCTATTGGTCCAACGCGGCGCTCTCGGCCCTCGCCCTGCCGCTGACGCTGTGGCTGGCGCTGGCCTGGCGCGGCGGTATTATTAAGCCGCGTGGCCCGGAATAAGGACGAATTTGCGGTCGCAATAGGGGCATTCGACCTCGCCGCGATCGCCCATATTGAGATAGACGCGGGGATGGCCTAGATCGCCGCCGCCGTCGCAAGCGACTTCCGTGCTGTCGCTCTCGACCGTTTCCGGTGCTTCGATAATTATGCTCATGCATTTGCCCTTCCGGCGCGCATCATTTGACCCATCGACGCAGTGAATGATACCCATTCGGGCACGGCGATCAACAGCGCGCGCGAGTGATATATGAGGCGAATCCGGCCATGAGCCAACCGCAAAACGCGATCGAGGCACGCGGCCTGCGCAAGGTTTACCACCGCCGCGGCGGCGATGTGGTGGCGCTGCACAATTTCGACCTCGACATCCCGCGCGGCTCGTTTTTCGGCCTGCTCGGCCCCAACGGGGCGGGCAAATCCACCTTCATCAATATTCTCGCCGGGCTGACCAACAAGAGCTCGGGCGCCGCCACGGTGTGGGGCTTCGACCTCGACCGCCAGACGCGCGGCGCGCGCAAATCGATCGGCGTGGTGCCGCAGGAGCTCGTGCTCGACCCTTATTTCACGGCGCGCGAAGCCCTCGAAGCGCAGGCCGGCTATTTCGGCCTGCGCGCGCATGAGCGGCGTACCAATGAAATCCTCGACACGGTCGGCCTTACCGAGCAGGCCGGGACCTATCCGCGCGCCCTTTCCGGCGGCATGCGCCGGCGCCTGATGGTGGCCAAGGCGCTCGTCCATTCGCCGCCCATCGTCATTCTCGACGAACCCACGGCGGGCGTCGATGTGGAGCTGCGGCGCCAGCTCTGGGCGCATTTGCGCGAGCTCAACGGGCGCGGCGTCACGGTGGTGCTGACCACCCATTATCTCGAAGAGGCCGAGGCGCTGTGCGACCGCATCGCCATCATCGACAAGGGCAAGCTGATCGCCAGCGAGCCGACGGCGAGCCTGATCGAGCGCTTCGACGCCAAGGAGCTGGTGATCGTCAGCGCCGAGGACATGGCCGAAATTCCCGCCGGTTTGAAAGGCTTCGAGACCGAATTGCGCAGTCCGCGGCGCCTCGCCGTGCGCTATTTGCGCAGCGAGACCGAAATCGGCCAGATACTCGATGTCGTGCGCCGCGCCGGGGTGACCATCCGTGACCTCAGCACGGACGAGCCCGACCTTGAGGATATCTTCCTGCATCTGACCGGATCGGGCGCCGCGCCGCCGGTCGAGGCGCCGCCTGCCAGCCACCGGCGCGGCGGCGCCGGAGCGCCCGGCATCCCCGGCCGGCGCGGCCCGCCCGGCGAAGACCCGTCCCGCCCCGGCGGGCTTTAGGGGCGAGATTTTGCAGCCGGCGCGGCGCGAAGTTTGTCGCCGAGCGTGCTCACCGCGGCGCTCAGGACGTCCTCGCCAACGGCATTCATAAGAATAAGGCCGAGTTGGAGCGTTTTAATCTCTTCATTCGTATCCATGCTTTTAAGCTCGCGCACGGCGCTTCCCACCTCGGCGGTTTCCTCGGCGCCCATGTTTTGCATCAGGGCAATGCAATGTTGGGAAAGATCGAGCCACGCCTTTTCAAACACCACGCCCTTCATGATTTGCGCCACCCGCAGCGCGCGCTGCTCGGCACGGGTTCGGTCCACCCCCCGATCCACCGCGCCGAGAATGATCTGAAGAAAAGCGGCGGGTCCAACCTGTACGTCGCTGCTCCCGACGCGAACGGTAAAAAGTGAACTGCGAAACAGCGTCAGCGCACCAAAGCCGGCGATCATCACCTGCCAGGTAAGGAGCGCGCCGCTGTCGGCAAAGGTAAACGTCCAACCGTTGGCCAGGATCAGATGGAGGGCGAATGTCGAGGCGCCGGCATTGATGACGAGATACAGGAATGCCGCCCATGATTTCAGTGCCTGCATGGGCGCGTCGCGATAGCGCGATACGAGTTCCGCCAGGCCGACGGCGGCACCTATGAGGGCGGCCAACAAATATGCGGCTTCTACCATTGTTCCGGCCCATCATGAAGTTTCGGCGGAGCGGGCGTGCGATCAATAAAGCGCGGCGTACTCCTCCCCCCTGGGGGTCAGAGAAAAGACGGGTTCCTCATTTTCCTCTTGCGAATGGATCAGTTTTCGCTCCTGCAGGCGCGTGAGAGCCGCGTCGATATCGGTGAACGGCAGTTCGGTTTGCTTGGCCAAGGCGACGAGAGAGGCCGGCCCCTGTTTCAATGAAGCGAGGATAAGCTCATACGGATCGCCGGAGCGATCGGATTTTCCCTGCACGGACCGCAAAAACGTTGCGACGTTAGTAGCGGTACCGGTTTGCGTCATTTTCTTCATGGTCGAGGACCTCAAGCACAGCCGGGCCGATACCCGGGCATCGAATTCCTGTATGATATGAGTCTCGGATCACACAATACAACCCAATATTCCCTTTGTCCGCCCGGTCGGAGAAGGACGCAATCGAGGACAACAGATATCGCCGCCGCCATTCCCTTCCGCCGCGCCCTCGAATTCAGCTATGGCGTTTGTGACACGCTGTCGCCGCTGATCCGGCGCGTCATCGCCGAAAATCCCGGGCCGTTTACCTTTCACGGCACCGGCACCTATATCGTCGGGCGCGGCGAGGTGGCGGTGATCGATGCCGGTCCCGATCTCGAAAGCCATGTTGCCGCCCTCAAGCGCGAACTTGAAGGCGAGACGGTGAGCCATCTGCTGGTCACCCATACCCATCTCGACCATTCGCCGGCGGTGCGCCATCTGAAGGAAGCGAGCGGCGCCAAGACTTACGGTTTCGGCCCGCATGGCGGCGGCGGCGGCGACGAGGTGGAGGCGGGCGCCGACCGTGATTTCATGCCCGACGTGACGCTCGGCGACGGCGATGTGATCGAGGGCGCCGGCTGGACGCTGGAGGCGCTGCACACGCCGGGCCACACCTCCAACCATCTATGCTTCGCGCTGCACGAAGAAAACGCGCTGTTCTCGGGCGATCATGTGATGGGCTGGTCGACCACGGTGGTGTCGCCGCCGGACGGCGACATGGCGGACTATATGGCCTCGCTGGCGCGCCTTAGCTTGCGCCCGGAAACGGTGTTCTGGCCGACGCACGGCCCGGCCATCGATGCGCCCGGCGAATTCACCTCCGCCCTCATCGACCACCGCGGGGCGCGCGAGGCAGAGATCGCGGAGTGCCTGGAAGACGGCCTCACCCGCATTCCCGACATGGTGCGCCGTATGTATGCCGATGTCGATCCGGTGCTGCACGGCGCCGCCGCGCGCTCGGTGCTGGCCCACCTCATCCATATGGTGCGGACGGGGCGCGCCGCCTGTACCGGCGCGCCGAGTGGCGCCGGCGAATTCACGCCGCCCGCGGATTAACTCAATCGGAAGCGCCGTGCCAGAGATGGTTGTGCGCGACGAATTCGCGGTAGGCTTTCGCTTCGGCGTCCACGCGGGCATCGTCCCAGCCCATCGCCGCCGCTACTTCGCGCGCCGCGCGCTCGGCCATCGGCGCCGCCATCGAGGCGGTCCAGCCGTTGCCCGAGCGGCGGAACAGGAGATCGACGAGATCGGCCGGCATTTCATGTGCCGCGGCGTGGCGGAGATCGGCGAAACTGGCTTCGGGCCATTCATCGTCGATCGCCGGCGAGTTGGTATCGTCGGGGAATTTGCTCGCCGCATAGCTCGGCCGGCCGGGCGTGCCGGTGGGCGTCACCCGCGAGGCGACGCGCCTGGTCAGCAGCTCGCCGGCCGAGCGGTGGGTCATGATCGGCCCGGCGGTGAGCGCGAACATGTTGTCGAGGCCGTCGGAAGAAAGATCGTGCAGCTCGCGGCTGCGCGCGCCCTTGGGCTGGGCCGGATCGTAAGTCAGCGGGCGCACCCCGGCCCAGGCGAACAGCACATTCGCGCGCTTGAACTCGGCGCCGGGCAGCAAGTAATTGGCCTCCGCAAGCAGCCATTCGATTTCACCCTCCTCGGGGCGGATATCGTCGATATCGCCTTCATACAATGTCTCGGTCGGGCCGAGATAGTGCAGGCCGCGCCACGGCACGCAATAGATCGGCTCGTCATCCCGGTTCATGCTGGCGATGCCCTCATCGGCGCATTCGGGCGGCAGGCGGAACATGCAGTGAATGCCCTTGGTGCCGGTGATGCGCCGTCCCGCATCGGCGGCGGCCATGCGGTTGACGCGGTCGATCCAGATGCCCGCCGTATTCACCACCGCGCCCGCCATGACCGAAACTTCGCCCGAAGCACCATCGGCCAGTTTATCCTCCAGGACCAGGCGCCAGTCGCCGTCGGCCTGGCGCTCGAGCCCTTTGAGCGCCGTGTGGTTGCGCACTTCGGCGCCGAGGCGGGCGGCGTCGAGCACCGCATCGAGGGCGACGCGCTCGGGCCAGTCGAAGCGGTATTCGCGGAACTGGGCGATGCCCTTGAGGGCGTCGATATCGCGCAGCCATTCGAGGAGCGGCCGCCGGCGCGCTTCGCCGCGGCCGAGGCGGCGGTAATCGAGCGGCACGTCGTTCGGCCCCAGCCCCTTGAGAATTTTGAAGGCGAGATCGACCTGCCACGGCGCGTAGGGGGTTTCCTTGTAGATCGGATAGGAGAAGGTCATGGGGCGCACGCGCTCTGGCGTATCGCGCACCATCTCGCTGCGCGCCACCATGGCTTGGCGCGCCATGCCGAGCGCCTTCATCAGGCGGCGCGGATGAAAGGCGAACTCCCACGCCGACGAGCCTGGCGCCAGATAACGCAGGCCGCAATGCAGCAGGCGGCTGGAACGGCTCGATGAGCCGGAGGCAAAATCGTTCTGCTCGACCAGCAGCGTGCTGAAGCCCGCCGCCGCCAGATGCTGGGCGGCGCTGGCGCCATTGACACCGGCGCCGATGACGGCAACGTCGAAGCGCGTTCCGGCCAATTCGCTTAGTGGCGTTCGCATGATCGCCAGCCTACTCGTTTATGGCGCGCGGCGAAATCGTCAAAGCGGCGATGATGGCGCCGAGCAAGGCGACGGCGGCGGAAATCACGGCGACGGCGCGAAACCCGGCGACGAAGGATTCGCCGACGGCGGTGTGCAGCCGGGCTGCCGTGCCGGCGTCGAGCCCGGGCGGCGCTTGCAGCCCGGCCAGGTCGGACATATGCGCCTCGATCACGGCGCGGCTGGCGCCATCCAGCGGCAGGGAATCGAGCGCCGCCCGCAAATGCCCTGAATAAATTTCGAACATGACGACGCCGAACAGCGCCACGGCCATCAGCATGGCGACGCGCGAGGCGCTGTTGTTGACGCCCGAGGCGAGGCCGGCGCGGTTCGCCGGCACCGCCGCCATGACGACGATGGTGAGCGGCGCGACGGCGATTCCGAGGCCCAACCCGACCACCGCAAGGCCGGGGAAAAAGCCCGCCCAATAGGCGCTCCCGGCTCCCGGCAGGGCGAGCAGCGCGAAGCCGAGAGCCGCGACGCCGGCGCCGACCACGAGCGGCGGGCGCTGGCCGAAACGCGCAACAAGGCGCGCGGCGCCGAGCGAAAAGAAGGCGATGGCGAGGATCAGCGGCAGCAGCGCCGCGCCCGCCTCGGTGGCGCTCCAGCCCTGCACCTGCATCAGGTTGAAGGGCAGGAAAAACAGGCTGCCGCTCATCGCGCCGTAGAGCAGGAAGGTCATGACATTGGCGCCGGAAAAGGCGCGCGAGCGAAACAGCGCCAGCGGCAGCATCGGCGATGCCGCCGTCCACTGACGCAGGATGAATATGATGATGATCACCAGCCCGGCCACCATCGGCCCCCACACCATGGCTGAGGCGAAGCCGAGGCGCGAGGATTCAAGCAGGCCGAAGACGAGGCCGCCGAGGCCGAGCGTGATCAACACGGCGCCGGCGATATCGAGCTTGCGCGCCGCACTCTCGTCGCGGCTTTCGGGAACCCCGGCATAGAGCACCGCGAGCAGGAAGGCGGCGATCGGCAAATTGATGAAAAACACCCAGCGCCACGATGCCACATCGACCAGCACGCCGCCCAGCACCGGCCCCAGCGCGATCGCCAGGGTGGTGAACGAGGCCCATTGTCCGATCGCGCGGCCGCGCCGCGCCGTCGGGAAATGGGCGCTGAGGAGGGCCAGACTGCCGGGCACGACGAGCGCCGCGCCGACGCCCTGGACGGCGCGCGCGACGATCAATTGCTCGATGTCGGGCGCCAGGCCGCACCAGGCGGAAGCGGCGGCGAAGGCGATGACGCCGATGGCGAACAGCCGCTTGCGGCCGAGATGATCGCCGAGCACGCCGCCGACGAGAATCAGCGCGGCCAGGAACAGCGCATAGGATTCGACGACCCATTGCAGCGCCGCGATATCGGCGTCGAAGCCGCGCTGGATCGCCGGCAGCGCCACATTGACCGCGGTGGCGTCGATAATGGCGATGCTCGAGCCGCTGACCGTCGCCGCGAGAACGCAAGCGTCGGCGAAGCGGCTATGCGGCGGCGCACAGCGTTCGGGCGGGGAAGTGGCGTTCAACTCGCCGGCCGGTAGCGCGGAACCACATAGGGCCCCTCCGGAATGACTGCGATGCGCCGGTCGCCGGCGGCGGCGGCGGCTTCGGCGACGGCTTCGGCGACGCTGGCCACCGGCTCGACGCCGGTGAGGGCGAAATCGGCTTCGGAAAGGCCGTCCGTATAGAGGCCGACGCGCCCGGCGCGGAGCGGCTTCAACAGCATTTCGGTCTGCCATTCGTCGACGGCGGCATGGCTTTTGGCTTTGATGCCTTCGAGAAAACGCTCGCCGCCGATCTCGATCAGGCGGCGCTGCGAGGCGACATATTCGGCCGAGCCCATGCCCTCGGAACAGGCCGAGGCGATCACCAGCGAACCGCCGGGTTGCAGAATATCCAAGGCGCCGACCATGCCCTTGACGGTCTGATAATAGGTCTTGTCGAGGGGATAGCCGGCGGCGCTGGTAACCACGGTGGGGAAGCGCTCGGCCACGGGGATCTCGGCATAGGCGCGCATATGCGCGACCGCCGCCATGTGGCTCTCGACCACCTCGCCGAAATTTATCATCGAAATACGCCGCGCCTCGTCGATCACCACATTGAGCGCGGTAGCGCCGCCCAGCATGGCGACGATTTCGAGCTGCTCCTCATGCAGGGGGTTGCCGTCGAGAACGCAATTGTCGCAGCCCGGATGCTCCATGAAGCGCGCACTGTGGAAGGCGGTGATGGTGTCGGCATGGGCGATTCCGGGCGCGATGACCTTGCGCCCGCCCGACCAGCCGGCCATGAAATGCGGCTCGACGAGGCCCGTGGCGATGCGCAAATCCGCCTCCACGAAGCGCCTGTCGAGCCCGACCTCGGTGCCGCTCCGCGTCCGGCCGAGCGATATATGTGCCGCATCGTCGCGCGCGAAATGGTTGGCGACGGCGAAATTCTCCATCACCCAGGGATCGCCGACCAGCTCGGCCAGCTCGGCGCCTTCATTCGGCCGGTGCAGCCCGGTGGCGACGAGGATGGTGATATCGCCCGCATTCAGGCCGGCCGCCATAAGTGCTTTCAGCAGCGGCGCCAGAAAAACATGGTTCGGCACCGGCCGGGTGATATCGCAAATCAGGATGCAGGCGCTCGTCGCGGCGGCCGCCAATTCACCCAGCGCCGCGCCACCGGCGGGGTTGGCAAAAGCGCTCTCAAGTGCCGCCACGGGATCATCCAAGAGCGGCATCTCGGGCTTGCGAATGACACTGACGTCAAGCTCGTCGGGCAAAGACACCGAGAGCTGCGACTTGCCATAGTTCAGGGATATGTCCATGCCCGCAGTCTAATGGATTGTCGCCCCCGGGGAAATCACGCCAAAGCCAAGGGAGCGGATGTCCCTCCTGGCCTCTGCCCGGCATGCGGCGGATCACATTAACCCCCATTTCCCAGATGAAACCGATATTTCATGCGGCGGCAACATGCTTCTGCTATAA
>CAJXFT010000030.1 GCA_913053235.1 uncultured Alphaproteobacteria bacterium | reverse complement strand
GGCGCTTAAAACTATCCGGTGAGCGTCCAGCCGCCGTCGGCGAGCACCATTTGGCCGGTGATGTAGCCGCCGCCGTCGGAGGTGAGAAAGAGCACGGTTTCGGCGATCTCGTCCGGCACGCCCATGCGCTTGAGCGGCGTCATGGCGATGGCTTCCTCGACATGCTCGGCCGGGATTTCCCAATCATCGTCCCAGTTCGCTTCGATCATCCCGGGCGAGATGGCGTTGACGCGGATGCTGGGCGCGAGGTCGCGCGCCAGTGCCGCGGTAAAGCCGCGCAGCGCACCCTTGGCGGCGCAATACTGCACCGAGCAGCAATTCACCATGTTGTCCTGGTTGACGCCATTGCCGAAGGTGCTGGTGAAATTGACGATGGCGCCGCCGCCGCGCGCCTCCATATGCGGCACGACAGCGCGGCACATGAGAAAGGTACCCTTGACGTCGACATCGAAAAGCGCGTCCCAGGCATCCAGGTCGACATCGCTGAAACGCACGGCGTCAGCCGCGTCTATCCGCCCCGCCGCATTGACCAGCACGTCGATGCCGCCATAGCGCGCCACGGTGTCACCGACAAAGGCCTGCACCGACGCGGGATCGGTGATGTCGAGATGGGCGGCGCAGGCGATGCCGCCCGCCGCCTCGATCTCCTGCACGGCTTGCTGCGCCAAATCGGCGTTGCCGCGATAGGAAAGCGCGACCTTGGCACCTTCGCGCGCCAGGGCGCGGGCGCTGGCGCCGCCGAGGGCACCGCTGGCGCCGGTTACGATCGCCACCCGATCGGCAAATCTGTGGCCGTCATTCCAGCGACCAGACATAGGCTCCCCCTTTTCGTTATCCGCCGGGCGAATGATAGCGGCCTATCCATCATGGACAAGTCCATTGGCGGCATGGCGCTTTCTATTGGCGCGCGATTATGAGATCGTTTTGGCGCGATAAAAAAACTTGCGCGGCGGCACGACGGTCGGCGACAGCAAGCCACGCAACAGTCCGGGGGACATCCGTTATGGCACGCGATCCAAAATACGATATTTTGTTCGAACCGATTAAACTGGGCCCGAAGACGGCGAAAAACCGCTTCTGGCAAACCCCTCACTGCGCCGGCCCCGGCTCGGAAAGACCCGGCACCCAGGCCGCGTTTCGCGGTATGAAGGCCGAAGGCGGGTGGGGCACCGTGTTTACGGAATATTGCTCGGTCAGCCCGGAATCGGATGAATTTCCCTATGTCTCGGCGCGTCTGTGGGACGACGGCGACATCATCAATCTCGGCCATATGTGCGACACCCTGCACAGCCACGGCGCGCTGGCCGGCGTTCAGCTGTGGTATGGCGGCATCCAGTCGCCCTGTCTCGAATCCCGCCAGGTGCCGCGCTCCTCGGGCGATCTTCCGTCGAACGGCTACCGCTCGCGAACGATCTACGGGCGCGAGGGTGACGAGGACGACATCAAGGCGATCATCAACATGTATGTCGAGGCGGCCAAGCGCGGTCAGCAGGCGGGCTTCGACATCCTCGAGGTGATCTGCAGCGACAGCGGCATGGCGATGCAGTTCTTCGAGCGGCGCTATAACCACCGCAGCGACGGCTATGGCGGCTCGCTCGAGAACCGTGCGCGCTTCGCAATCGAAGTGCTGGGCGCGGTGAAGCGGGCGTGCGGCGATGACAGCGCCGTCGGCTGCCGCTTCAACCTCGACACCACGCGCGGCGCCAGCGGCATCCAGCATTTCGACGAGGGCATCGGCTTCGTCGAGATCCTGGCGCGCGAGGGCGTCGCCGACGTGCTGTCGACCAAGATCGGCGACCTCGAGGAATGGGCCGGCGAGGATGCCGGCGGCTCACGCTTCCGCAAATCCGACTGGACGCGGCCGTTCGTCGATCAGGTCAAGAGCGTCATGGGCGACATCCCCGTGGTCAATAATGGCCGCTTCACCAGCCCCGACGACATGATCGGCGTCATCAATGCCGGCCAGTGCGACATCATCGGCGCGGCGCGGCCCTCGATTGCCGATCCCTTTCTTCCGACCAAGGTGGCGGAGGGACGGCCGGAAGATATTCGCGAATGCATCGGCTGCAATATGTGCGTCTCGAAGTTCAACCAGAACAGCCTGATCTACTGCACCCAGAATGCGACGACGATGGAGGAGTACCGCCGCGGCTGGCACCCCGAGAAATTCGAAAAGACGGCGGACCCCTGCTCGGTGCTCGTCGTCGGTGGCGGGCCCGCCGGCATGGAATGCGCGCGCGTGTTGGGCATGCGCGGTTACGATGTGCATCTCAGAGAGGCCGATGACGAGCTCGGCGGGTTGTGGAAGGAGGTCGCCCGCTATCCGCGCTGCTCGGAATGGGGGCGCGTCATCACCTACCGCGAGGCCCAGCTCGACAAGCTCAAAAACGTCGAGGTTCATCTCGGCGTCGGCGAAATGACGGCGGCGGACGTGCTCGAATACGGCGCCGACAAGGTGGTGATCGCCACCGGCTCGCACTGGTCGGAGGATGGCCTGGGTGCCGATTCCCACGCCGCGATCCCCGGCGCCGATGTGTCGGCGCCACACTGCCTGACGCCGGAACAGGTGATGGCGGGCAAGCCGGTCGGCGAGCGCGTGATGGTCATCGATGGCGACAGCCACTTCACGGGGCTTGCGATGGCCGAGTTACTGGCCGATCAGGGCAAGCAGGTGACCGTCGTCACCGACGCCGGTTATGTCGCCGAATACGGCGCCTACACGATGGAGCTCGGCAACAATAAGCGCATGATGTATGCCAAGAAGATCGCCGAATACACCGGTCATTGGGCGGACAAGATCGAGCCCGACAAGGTAACGCTCTTTTACCTCTACCGCGACAGTGCCGAGCTGTTCGATCAGGGCAACGGACGGTTTGGCCGCCGCATGGGCACCGAGACCTTCGATGTGGCCTGCGATTCGGTCGTTCTCGTCACCTCCCGTGTGCCCAATTCGGGCCTCTACAAAGAGCTCAAGGCACGCCAATCCGAGTGGCCGGGAAATGACATTCAGGCGATCTACCGGGTCGGCGATTGCGTTGCGCCGCAGCAGATGAATAACGTCATGTTCGGCGCCCACAGGCTGGCCCGCGAATTCGATTCACCGCATCCGGAAACGCCCCTGCCATGGATCCGCGAACGCCAGATCTGGCAGGCGGAGACCTATCCCAAGCTCGGCGATGCGCTCCCCATGGTGGCTGAATGAGACAAACCGCGGGCCGCATGGACCTTCCTTTCGGTGCGGGATTATGAGATCATTTTCGCGCGACAAGAATCTTGCTCGGCGGTAGGCGGCGGCAAGCGTACTGCGATAGCCGTACGAAAAAAATTGAGGGAAACAATAACAACTGGGAGATCACGAAAAATGACGATGAAAAGTTTGAGCGTTAAGACGATTTCGTTGGCGGTCGCCGCGGCGGTCGCTCTCGGCGGAGCGATGACGGCGGTCGCGCCGAGCCAGGCAAGTGCGGGCGAGCTCGCCATTCTCACCTGGGAAGGCTATGCCGACTCCTCCATCACGCAGAAGTTCGAAGACGAGACGGGCTGCGCAATCAGCCGCACCTATGTCGGCTCGAACGACGAGTTCCCGGCCAAGCTTGCGGCCGGCGGCTCTATCTATGATGCGGTTTCGCCGTCGCTCGACACCACCGGTATTCTCGCCAAGATGGGCGTCGTCGAGCCGATTGCGATCGACATGCTCCCCGACTGGGAAGACATCTATGAGGGCTTTCGCGCCCACCCCAGCGTTGCCGGCGCCGAAGGCTGGTTGCCTCCGGAGGGCACCGTCTGGGCCGTGCCTTACTCCTGGGGCTCGATCGCCTGGATGTATCGTTCGGACAAGTTCGACACACCGCCGGATTCGATCGAGATCTTCTGGGACCCGGCCTATGCGGGGAAGCTCTCGATCTGGGACGACAAGACCAATATTTACGCGGTGGCGCGCTATATATTCGGGCGTGACGTCAACGTCTACGACCTCTCCGACGATCAACTGGCGCAGGTTCGCGACAAGCTCATCGAGGCCAAGCCGCAGATGCGCAAATACTGGGCGACCGCGGGCGAGCTGGTCAACCTCTACGCCAATGGCGAAGTGATCTTCTCCAACACCTGGGGCGGCTACCAGTCGGCACTGCTCATCGAGCAGGGCATTCCCATGGTCGAATTCATTCCCAAGGAAAAGGCCGATGGCTGGCAGGACGCCTGGCAGATCGTCAAGGGCACGCCGAACATGGATTGCGCCAAGAAGTTCGTGGTCTATATGCAATCGCCGCACGCACAGTGCCAGATGTCGGCGGTAATGGGCTATTCCATGGCCAACGCCACGGCGGCCAAGGAGTGTCTCACGCCCGAGATGTATGAATCGCTGCATCAGGGCGACTGGACCTATATCGACGGTCTCGACTTCTGGCAGGAGCCGATCCGGGTTGACGCGGTTATCGAGACCTGGAACGCCGTAAAAGCGGCTCAATAGGCGCTTCCCAGGAGGCGGCCGTGAAATCGCCGGGCGGGGCCTTTCCCCGTTCGGCGGTTTTCCTTTTGCGAGTCACCTAGGGGGAGCCTGCACTGAGCCATGGCAAATATCGTCGAAATCCACAACGTGTCGAAGACCTTCGGCAGCGTCCGCGCCGTCGAGGATGTCAGCCTTGAGATCGAAGAAGGCGAGTTCATGACCATATTGGGGCCGTCGGGCTGCGGCAAGACAACCACCTTGCGCATGATCGGCGGATTCGAATATCCCGACCGTGGGCGGGTCTTGCTCGGCGGCGAGGACGTCACCGATCTGCCACCCTACAAGCGCCCGGTCAACATGATGTTTCAGGATTTCGCACTGTTTCCGCATATGACGGTGGCGCAAAACATCGGCTATGGCTTGCATATCGCCGGACTGTCGAAAAGCGATACCGCCAAACAGGTCGATGAGGCGTTGCGCACGATCGAGCTTTCGCACAAGGCGGCGAGCCGCCCGGCGGAGCTTTCGATCGGCCAAAAGCAGCGTGTCGCACTTGCCCGCGCGCTCGTGCGCCGGCCGCAAGTGCTGCTATTGGACGAGCCGATGTCGGCGCTCGATGCGCAATTGCGCGGGGCGATGCAGGTCGAGCTGAAGCATCTGCACGAGCAGATCGGCCTCACCTTTATCATGGTCACGCATGACCAGACCGAGGCGCTCGTCATGTCGGACCGGGTCACGGTCATGGATCAGGGCGAGATCGTGCAGATCGGCACGCCGACCGAGCTTTACGACCATCCGGCAAGCCCCTATGTCGCCAACTTTCTCGGCACCTCCAATATCCTTGTCGCGACGGTGCGCGAAATCATCTCCGGCACCATCGTTACCGACTACGGCCCGAATATGATACGCGCGGCGGCGACCGGCAAAACCCCGGCGGTGGGTGCGCGCGTGATGCTGTCCATACGGCCTGAGAAACTTCGCCTATTGGCTCAGGATGCAATCGTGCCGGAGGACGTCAACCGCCTGGAGGGCGTGATCAGCGAACAGTTTTTCCACGGTGATTCGGTTCGCTTGTCGCTCGATATCGGCGGCGATACGCCGCTCGTCATTCATCACCAGCTCTCCTCTTCCCAGGGGCAGGGCGAATTGCCGCCCGCCGGGCAGACGGTCAACATCGCCGTCGATCCGTCGAGCGTGACTCTGTTCGAAGATATCGCCGACCACGAACCCGAATACCGCGCGTGAATCTGGCGCAGCAAAAACGGCTAAGCTTCGCGGCCCTGATGACGGGGCCGATACTGTGGTGGATTCTGGTCCTCCTGGTTCCCTATGTGATCATGCTCATGATCAGCTTCTATTCGAAGCAATTTCCGTTTCATGTGCCGGATTTCCAGTTCGGCAACTACCTCAAAATCTTCGACGATCCGCAATATTTCCAGGTGCTGCTGCGCAGCCTGAAGATATCGGTTCTGGTTTCCCTGGTGACGTTCGCACTGGCCTACCCGCTGACCTATTATCTTGTCTTCAAGGTTCGCTCGCACCGCGTCCGCATGATCATCTATGTGGCGACGATCATTCCGCTCTGGGTGTCCTATCTGCTGCGCGCCTATACCTGGAAAACGATCCTCGGCACCGAAGGTATTCTGAATTCATTCCTGATGTGGATCGGCATCATCGACGAGCCGATTTCGCTCTTTCTCTACAACCAGTTCGCCATGGTCGTCACCATGGCCTACATTTTCACACCCTATATGGTGATGCCGCTGTTCGCCTCGCTCGAAAAGATTCCGAGAAACCTGATCGAGGCGTCGAAGGATTTGGGCGTTGGCCGCATGGGCACGTTCCTGCGCGTCACCCTGCCGCTCTCGGTGCCGGGCATTCTCGCCGGCTTCACCTTCACCTTCTGTTTGTCTTTCGGCGATTTTATTTCGCCGCAACTCGTCGGCGGGCCCTACTCGAACATGATCTCGAATGTCGTGGCGACGCAGTTCGGCATCGCCATGAACTGGCCGCTCGGCTCGGCGCTCTCCATGATCATGCTGTTTATCGTCGTCGCGATTATCACCATGTCCGACCGCTTCGAGCGCGCCGGCCGGCTCGATCTGAATTAGCGCATGGCGATACAGCAAGCGCAAATTGCGAATGTGCGGCGCGAGACGCCGAACGGCTGGCACTTCAAATGGGCCGGGTTCGACATCACGGGCCGGGCGCTGGCAGTCGCGGCGGGCTGCGTGCTTGCCTTTCTCTACATTCCGATCGTCACGCTGATCGTCTTCAGCTTCAATTCCAATCCGATAACCAGGCTACCGCTGACCGGCTGGACATTCGACTGGTATGAAAAGGCGTTTACCAATTCCAACCTGCTGGCGGCGCTCGGCAACAGCTTGCTCATCGCCGCCGCGGCCGTGGTGATCTGCCTCGCCATCGGCGTCCCGACCGCCTTTGCGCTCGACCGTTACCAGTTCCCCGGCAAGGTCTTCTTCCGCCGTCTGGTGCTGCTGCCGATCACGCTTCCGGGCCTGATCACCGGCATTTCGATGCTCAATTTCTTTTCCATGATGGATGTTTCGCTGAGTCTTTTAACCGTGATGGTCGGCCACGGAACCGCCCTCACCGCCATCGTCGTGACCAATGTCTATGCCCGCCTGCAGCGCTTCGACCGCCGTATCGAAGAGGCGTCGAGCGACCTCGGCGCGCGCCCCTGGCAGACCTTCATCAAGGTGACGCTGCCCAACATCAGAAACGCCATCATCGGCTCGTCGCTGATTTCGTTTACGCTTTCCTTCGATGAAATTCCGGTGACATTCTTTCTGACCGGGCGCGACAATACGCTGCCCATGTATATCTGGTCGACCATTCGCCGCGGCATCACGCCCGAAATCAACGCCATCGGCTCGGTGATCGTCGGCGTTTCGATTATCCTGCTGCTGGTCTCCGTGTTCATCATGAGCGACCCGGTGAAGAAAGCCGGCACGGGCCGGTGAAACCGAAGGAATTTAAGGGAGGGCAGGTTCACCACCGGGCCGTGGGAAGCCGCCTTTGTCATCAATGAATTGGTCAAGCCGAATTCGGCCATCCCCAGCCACGCCAATGAGGTCGCCACCGAAGGCGGCACCGTCACCGCCGGCAGCAAGACCGACACCTTCATGCGCGCGTCGGGGGTGCCGGTCCATGTGCCGCTCAGCGAACGCGTCATGACCTTCGACGGTGACGGCAATTGCGTCGATGGCTGCTAGCGATCGGATGGCGGAAGCGGCACGGATCAGCGTCGCCCCGGCCAGCGCCGGCCGCTGGGCCGATTTCGAAAAGCTGATGGGCAAACGCGGCGGCGCCGGCGGTTGCTGGTGCATGCTGTGGCGTTTGTCGCACGCCGATTTCGAAGCCGGCAAGGGCGCCGCCAACCGCAAGGCCATTAAGGCTATCTTCGAATCAGGCACCCCTCCGGGGCTGATCGCCTATGACGGCGGGGAACCGGTTGGCTGGTGCTCCATTGCGCCGCGCACCGAGCTTCCGCGTTTGAAATCCACGAGGGTGTTGAAGCCTATCGATGACCAGCCGGTCTGGTCCGTCACCTGTTTCCTGATCAAGCGATCCCACCGCAGACGCGGCGTATCGGTTGCCCTGCTTCGGGCGGCCGAGGATTTTGTGCGCCGACAGGGCGGCACGATCATCGAGGGCTATCCGATCGAGCCGGCGAAGAGCGCCTATCCTGATACCTTCGCCTGGACCGGCCTGGCCAGCGCCTTTCGCAAAGCTGGCTTCGAAGAGAAAGCGCGGCGATCCGAGACTCGCCCGATCATGCGGCGGACCCTCTAGGAGGGAAAACTAAAACTCCTGGCGCGCCTCCACGACGCCTTCGGGATCGGCGTGGATGATCACTTCGGTGTTGGGAAAGGCGGCCAGGATGTCCTCCTGCACGGCGTCGGAGATCGATTTCGTCAGCTAGGGCACGAACGCGAGAAGGAGCATTTCAAGCGCACCCTCCGTGCAAGGGCCAAGACAGGTCATCCGCGATCAACGTCCTATACGTCCGAAATTGATCCCCAAGCGGAAAACCCGCAATCTCGAAAACATGGCCCGTCCGTGGCATACCTTCACGGACCACAGCCTCCAGGGGTCCGATCTTACGCCGTCGCGCTACTCTCAACTTGCTTCGCCTTCGGCACTCTCGCTATCTCCTAGACGATCCGCTCGGCCGGAAAACGCACTGTAACAATGGTGCCGATGCCGACCTCGCTTTGCAGGTCCAACGATCCGCCATGCAGCTCGACGAGGGCCTTGGTCAGCGGCAAGCCGAGTCCGGTCCCCTTGTATTTGCGGTTGAGGGAACTGTCGATCTGGCGGAACGGGGTCAGCGCAATCGGAATGTCGGCAAGCGCGATGCCGATGCCGATGTCGGCGACCTGATAGACGAAACCGTTGTCCCTGCTATACCAAATCCTGATTCTGACATTGCCGCCGGACGGCGTGAACTTGATCGCGTTCGACAGCAGGTTGACGAAAATCTGTTTGAACTTGTTCTCGTCGGCGTACAGCACAAGCGTCTCCGGTGCGCTGTCGCACTCGATTCCGATACCCGCCTCTTCGGCCTGTTGACTGATCATGGCGAGGCAGGACCGTAGCGCTTTCGAGACGTCGACATTTTCCTCGTACAATTCGGTCTTTCCCGCCTCGACCTTGGTCAGGTCGAGAATCTCGTTGATGAGCCCGAGGAGAAGCAGCCCGGATTCGTTGATGTCCTCGGCATATTCCAGGACTTTTTTGTTGTCGGCGGCGTCGAACATGCTCCGTTTGATAACCTCGGAGAATCCGATGATGGCGTTCAGCGGCGTGCGCAGCTCGTGGCTCATATTGGCGAGAAACTCGGACTTCACCCGGTTTGCAAGCTCTGCCTGGTCGCGCGCCTGAATGAGGTGCTGCGCCATTTCCTCGAGCTCACGGCTTTGGTTGTCGAGAAACCGATTGGCATCGAGGAGCTCCTGGTCGGCATTTTTGAGTTTGGTGATGTCGGTGTAGATCGCGACGATGTCGCCCTCCTCGGTCTTGCTTTCGGTGATCTGCACCCACTGACCCGAACTCCGGCGCTGGGGGTGATCGGCGCCGGGGTTGCGGTGGTTCGCCACGCGCTGAGCGACCCAGGTTTCCGCGTCGCCCTCGGCATCTTCAATCAGGCCCCGGGCGGCGGCGTTGCGGACGATTTCCTCGAACGTCATGCCGACCAGGACCTGATTCTGCATGTCCGGATAGAGGAGTTCGCGGTATCGGCTGTTGCTCAGCACCAGCCGATCATCGGCGTCGTACAGCGCGAAGCCCTGGGCAATCGATTCCATCGCGCTGATGGTCCGCTTGTGGGCCTGCACGGCGCGCGCATTGCTTTCGATCAGCGCCGCCTCGGCGCGCCGGCGCTCGGTGATGTCCTCGACGGTGAAGATCACCAGCGACCAATCGTCGCGATGCGCCGGAGGAATGACGCCATGGACGCGGGTGAATATATCGCTGCCGTCCGAGGTGGTTTCGCTGGTGTCGATCGCGAATCGCGCGGCGCCGCCCACCGCCGAGACGATCTGATCGCGAAAGGCTGTCAATTCCGCGGCCACCGGATCCGCCGCGGGTTCCCGAAGCTTCCCCTTGCCGGCCGGACGGTAAAGCGAGAGCGCGGCGGCGCTCATATCGACGCACGCGCACAATTCGATCGCCTTGGCGAGCTGATCGGGGCGGCGTTCGAAATAGCGCCGCCAATCCTTCACCCCGCGGCGTGCGAGACCGTCGATCATGACCTTGACCCGCGACCAGTCCTCCACCCGGATGACGACCGGAGAATGTTCGAAGACTTCGCGGTACAATCCCTCGCGTTGCGGCGACAGGGTCTTTCCGCCCTGCAACGTCCCGATCATAGGTTCCGTCCTCGACGTGAAGTGGATCGCACCGGTTGGCTTCCGCCGGTCAGGCGGTTGACGTGGCGGCGCCCCGCCGCGCCGTCAGATTCGCCGAATTTGTCAGCGCCGAATCTCCCGCTGAATCGATCGCCGGCGATCGAGCGTCGGCCTAGACGTTCAGGTATGAGCTTTGTCTCGCGGTCTCATAGGCGATCTCCTCGGCGCTGCAAATCTCGCTGGCGAGAGCCTGCAGCCCGACGGCTTCGGCTTCGCGGCTGAGATAGGCGAGCGCCTCGCCGATCTTGAACGCGGTTACGCTGGAGTTTTGCTCGCTGGGTACGAATTCGGGCATCACGCCGCCTCCTCTTTCAAGTGGTTTGGCAAGTGGTTTGGATTGAGTACGGGATTGTGAATCGCGAAGCGCCGCCGCGCTTCGGCGAGCGCGCCGTGCGAGACGTCGACCGCCGCCACGGCGACGCGGTGACTGCCAAGCTGCCGGGGCGTGCCGAGCAGCTCGAAGTCGCAGCCGGCGGCGCCGATGATCCGGCGGATGATCAGGTTCGGCATCAGCACCAAATACTGGCGGATGCCGTTGAGCAGGCCGAATTCGAGGCAGGCCAGAACCAACTCCGCCGTTGCCCGATTGCGTTCCACGGCACCCAGGCCGGGCTCGACGCCGAAACGCGTCCCTTCCCATATTTCAGTCGATGATGGGAGTACGTGGCTGTCGACGAGCTCCGGCCATACCTCCTTGATCATGTAAGGACGCGTGGTGGGAATCAGCCTCGTCGTGCCGCGCACTTCATCCTGATCGTCACGCAACAATAGGTAGACGGCCGCCGGCGTGTCGAACTGGTCATACTCCATGCCGTGGAAGCAGGGCACGTCCCACCCCTGGCGTTCGACGAACAGCCGATAGCGCAGCCTATGGTGGGAAACGAGAGCCGAGCCGAAGAGGTGCGCGTTCTCCCAGGTAACGACGTCCACCATGATCAACCTCCCTACTTGACCTTTTGGGCCCCGTGGAGGGAAGCACTATCGAGGTGGTCTAACCACCTACTAACTTTAATAGGTACGTGCGGCGGGTGAATGTCTAGGGCAAGATCAGACCCGTGCGGATCGCCTTGACTACGGCCAGGATGCGGCTGCTGGCGTCTAGCTTAGCCATCGAGTTTTTCAAATGAAAATTCACGGTGTGCTCGGAAATATCGAGAATTTCCCCGGTATCCCACGAGCTCTTGCCGCGTGCGCTCCAAACCAGGCATTCGCGCTCGCGCGGCGTGAGACGCACGACATGGGTGGATTTCGGTTCCTCAACAATCAACTCGAAGAATGCCGAGTGGTACTGCGTCGCCAAGACATGCAATTCGCCCGATACTCGTGACGGGTCCGCGTCCTTGTTATCCGAGGTCATGCTGATCGCAAAGGATTCGCCGAACGGACCATGGATCGGCACGCAAATTCCGTGGCCGAGGCCTGCTTCGTTCGCCTCCGACATGAACATGTTTTGCGCCGGGCTCAATTCGGAGAGCTCATCCCATAGGTACGGCTGCCGCATGACGGGCGAGCGCGAGATGATGGGATCAATGCTGAGATAGTCCTGTTCGAAATAATGCTTGACCCAGGCATCGGGGTAATCCACGGCGAGCGCAGGCGGCGTGATGCCATCTCGGAACTTGTACCGCCCGTAGTTTGTCAGCATTCCGTATGCGAAACGTTCGTAGCCACGGCTCGAAATGGCGCGTTTGAATAAATCCGTGATCTTATTCGGCGAAGTCGCGTTACTGGTGCGTTCGATAAAATCTGAAATTCTCATTGGCGCCGCCTTCACTATTTGTAGGGAAAGGGCCGCCGCGGCCATATCGTGCGCCGAACGACGGAGAGCCAAGCAATAGAACGTAACCAAAGTTGCCGGAAATTCTCCGGGTGGCCTCCAATCTCGCAAAGATCGTACCACCATTTCCTATTCATCTGATACCCCGATATTTTCGCTTGGACTTAGATCAAATGTCCATGTGGCCATTTTCCGATCGTCCGGACGCACTATTCTTGTTGATTTAACGTTGCCGTCATTTTCTTGTAACCCGCGTGAGTTGTTCCCGAAGTGCGGTCAGAGACGAAGCACCAATTCAGAACAATTCTCTTCTTGGTTAAAAAGCGACGTGAACACCACCGGTGCCGAGCGACCGATTTCAGATGAATAGCAGCCATCGTTGCGGCGCCGGCAAACTAAAACTCCTGGCGCCTTTCCAGGACGCCTTCCGGGTCGGCGTGGATAATCACCTCGGCGTTGGGAAAGGCGGCCATGATGGCCGCCTCGACGGCGTCCGAGATTTCATGCGCGGCGTCCAGGGTCAGGCCGCCATCCATCGAAATATGCAGTTGGATAAAACTGTTGAGCCCGGCGGCGCGGGTTTTCAGGTCGTGGCAATCGATCACCGCGGGGTGTTTGAGGGCGATTTGCTTGATCCGTTCGCGCTCGCCGTCGGGCAGTTCGCGGTCCATCAAATGGTTGAGCGAGCTGCGCGCGATACGGCCGGCGCTGAAAATAATGAAGCCGGCGATGAGCAGCGCGACGATCGGATCGGCGGCGCGCCAATCGAGAAACATGACCAGCAGCAGCGACAGGATGACGCCGCCATTGACCAGGATGTCGGTGGCGTAATGCAGCGAATCGGCGCGAATCGCCAGCGAATCGGTGCGCTTGATGACGGCGCGCTGATAGGCCACCAGCGCCGCCGTGACGGCGATGGAAAACACCATGACGCCGACGCCGAACTCGCCGTGTACGATGTCGCGCGGCTCGAGAAGGCGGCCGACGGCTTCGACGATGAGATAGATGCCGGATGCGCAAATAAACGCTGCCTGCCCCAGCCCGGCCAGGGGCTCCGCCTTGCCATGGCCGAATCTGTGTTCCGGATCAGCGGGTTGCAGGGCATGCCGCACGGCCAGCAGATTGACCAGCGAGGCCAGCGCATCCATCACCGAATCGGCCAGCGACGATAGCAGGCTGACCGAATCGGTGATCAGCCAGGCCGCCAGCTTGACGGCGATCAGCAGCAGCGCGACGCTGACGGCGGCGCTCGTCGCGCGCCGCATCAGGCGCTCGGCTCGATCGCGCGATACAGTGCCCGTTGTCATGCGCCGAGTTTACGCCGGCTGGCGATTAAGGAAACAGGCGCTGCTTGTTCCAGCCGCCATCGCCGCGCTCGAACAACAGCCGCTCATGCAGGCGCGAGGCGCGGTGCAGCCAGAATTCGATGCGCTCGGGCGCCAATCTGTAACCCGACCAGAAATCCGGACGCGGCACCTTGCCGATACCGTATTTGATGGCGTATTTGGCGACCTGACGCTCGAGCGCCAGCATGCCTTCGAGGGGCGCCGACTGCTTCGACGCCCAGGCGCCGATCTGACTGTCTTTTTGCCGCGAGGCGAAATATTCATCCGCCTCGGCCGCCGTGACCATCGTCACCGGCCCCTCGATGCGCACCTGGCGGCCGATCGGCATCCAGTGGAAACAGAGCGCCGCATACGGGTTGACGCCCAATTGCTGGCCCTTGCGGCTCTCGACATTGGTATAGAAGACGAAGCCCCGCTCATCATGGCTCTTCAACAGAACCATCCGCACACTCGGCCGCCCGGCTTCGTCCGCCGTCGCCAGCGCCACCGCCGTCGGCTCTTTCAGGCCGCAATCCTCCGCCTCGCCAAACCATTCGCCGAACAGCTCGAAAGGGTCTCTGTCTTGGGCTATCGCCATGCCGATTTCTTTCAGTTTTATTGTTTTATTTTAATGGGTTATCATCGTAAGGCTGGCATTCACCGAGGCTCGGCGCGGCGGCCGGTTGTGATCACGGATACATAAAATCGACACAATTTATTGCTAATTCACGAAATAGGCCAATTTTACCTGTAATGTTGCCATAGCTAAGTCATGGCGCGCGGCATTGCGCCGCGCGACTTTCCCTGAACCGGAGACAAGGTCATGAAAATAGTGAGAAATGCAGCCCTTGGCATCGCTTTGCTCGGCATGGTCGGGCTCGGCGCGTGCCAGAATATGGGCGAAAAGGAAACCCTTGGCGGGCTCGGCGGCGCAGCCGTCGGCGGCCTCGCCGGGGCCCAGGTCGGCGGCGGCTCGGGCCAGCTCGCGGCGACCGCGGTGGGCGCCCTGTTGGGCTTCTTTATCGGCTCCGAAGTCGGCAAATCGCTCGACAAGGCGGACCAGCTCTATGCCGAGCGCACCGCCGGCCAGGCGCTCGAATCCAACCCGAGCGGCCAAAGCAGCACCTGGAGCAATCCGGACAGCGGCAACAGCGGCACCATCACGCCGACGCGCACATCCTATTCGGATTCGGGCCAGCCGTGCCGCGAATATCAGCAGACCGTCACCATCGGCGGCGAGACCCAGCAGGCCTACGGCACCGCCTGCCGCCAAGAGGACGGCACCTGGCGCATCGTCAACTAAGTTCCGTTCGCCGCGGTTAATTTGCGCGCGACGATGTCCAGCGCCTGGTTTAGATAGGGCTTGAACAGCGGGGAATTCTCGCTCATCGGGAAGTGGCCGAGTTTCTTCATCTCGATGAACTCGGCGCCCGCCACCTGATCTGCGGTGGCTTTGGTGACCGCCGGCGGGGTGAGGAAATCATAGCTTCCCGTCATCATGACGAGCGGGCATTTGGCGGTATCGATCTCGTGCAGGCGGCCGCGCAGATCGTGATCCATCGAATAAAAATAGAGATCGCCCTTGAGCACTTCGGCGCCCTGCATGTGATACCACAGCGTCAGCCAGCGCTCATCGTCCGGCGACATCGGCGCCATCATGTCCCAGACGCCGCTCGAACAGACCTGTGCCGCGTTGGTATGCGGGTGGCGCCACCAGTCGAGCCACCAGCCCGGCGCATAGTCCGCCGCCTGTAGCGCGATGTTGGCGCCGAAGCGCTCGGGACAGCGCAGCGCCAGGTGTAGCGCGACGCAGCCGGAAAATGACGAGCCCAGGAAGATCGGCTGGTCCAGTTCCAGGGCATCGCAAAAGGCGGTGACGAAATTGACGAAGTGATCCGCCGTCAGGCGGTAATCCTCTTTCCACCATTCGGCGTTCCGGGGCGGGTCCGACTTGCCGTGGCGCGCCATGTCATAGGCGATGATGCGGTAGCGCGAGGTGAAGTCACCGTCTTCCAGCAGGTGGCGCCATTGATGGTTATGGGTGGCCGCCGTGTGGTGGCAGACGAGCGGCGGTCCGTCGCCATTCTCAAGCCAGAACACGCGGTATTCCAGGCCATCGACCTCGATGGTGACGTAGCGGCCGGTGACCGGCGATATTTTTGCCATTTTCCGCTCTCCTCCGCTAGACCGGTACGCCGACCTGGCGCAACAGCTCGAACTGGGCGGTGAAATTTCGCAGATTCTGCATCAACACCGTGATATCGCCCTCGATTCTGAGATCCTCGCGCACCGAGGCCGCCCACATGCCGTGAAAAAACGGCGGTGGATGTTTTTGGCTCATCTTGCGCCAGGTTTCGGCGCTGGCATGGAGAGAGAAGTGATGCGGCTCGAGCGGCGCCGGGTCGATTTCGATTTTTTACACGCGGCCGTCACGCATTTGCACGCCGACGCGGAGCGCCTCCATATCGAGGAGAAAATCGCATGTGTAATATTTAGCGTAGCATTGGATGATCGGGTCGCTCTCCGTCGCGGCGCGGAATTTCTCCGCCCAGGCGGCTCTCTGTTGTGCCATGTCTGCCATTTTCTGCCCTCCCGCCGGGCGGCTTCGTTCAGGCGCCGAGCGCCCGGCAAATTTTAGGGGATCGGGCGGCCACCCGGCAAGCCGATTGCGCGACGCGGGTAATTTGCCCGCGGAGCGCTTTGGTGTAGGATGCGTGAGCTCGGATTCGGGCCTCTCGGACACGCCAAACTCGGGGATTTCATGAACGATACAAACCTGCTCATGGCGGGCAAGCGGGGGCTTATCATGGGCGTCGCCAATGAGCGTTCGCTCGCCTGGGGCATCGCCCGCGCCGCCGCCGGCCATGGCGCGGAACTCGCTTTCAGCTATCAGGGCGATGCGCTGAAGAAACGCGTCCTGCCGCTCGCCGAATCGGTCGGCTCGGATGTCATTTTGCCGTGCGATGTGACCGATGAAGCGAGCATCGAAGGCCTGTTCGAGGCGATCAAGTCGCGCTGGGGGAAACTCGATTTCCTGGTCCACGCCATCGCCTTTTCGGACAAGGAACAGTTGAAAGGCCGCTACCTCGACACGACGGCGGATAATTTCGCCGCGACGCTGAATGTATCCTGCTATTCCTTCACCGCTTTGTGCCGCCGTGCGGTGCCGCTGATGAGCGATGGCGGCAGCCTGTTGACGCTGACCTATTCGGGCGCCGAGCGGGTGATGCCGCATTACAACGTCATGGGCGTCGCCAAGGCGGCGCTGGAAGCCAGTGTGCGCTATCTCGCCGCCGATCTCGGCAGCGATAATATCCGCGTCAACGCGATCTCCGCCGGGCCGATCAAAACGCTGGCGGCGTCGGGCATCGGCGATTTCCGCTACATTCTCAAATGGAACGAGCTGAACTCGCCGCTCAGGCGCAACGTCACCATCGATGAAGTCGGCGGCGCCGGCGTCTATCTTCTCAGCGATCTCGGCGCCGGTGTCACCGGAGAGGTCCACCATGTCGATTGCGGTTACCATATCGTTGGAATGAAACACCCGGAAGCACCGGATATTTCGGTGGTTTAAACCATGTCGCTGAACAGCTTCGGCCGTTTGTTTCGCGTCACGACCTGGGGCGAAAGTCACGGGCCCATGATCGGCTGCGTGCTCGACGGCGTGCCGCCGCGCCTGGCGCTGGGCGTCGGCGATATCCAGCCATTTCTCGACCGGCGCCGCCCCGGCGGCTCGCGCTTCGTCAGCCAGCGCCGCGAAGCCGACCAGGTGGCGATTCTTTCCGGCACTTTCGAGGGCCTCACCACGGGCACGCCGATCGCGCTGGAAATTCAGAACCAGGACGCGCGCTCGGGCGAATATGACGACAACCGCGACAGCTTCCGCCCCGGCCATGCCGATTACACCTACCAGGCCAAATACGGCATCCGCGACCATCGCGGCGGCGGCCGCGCGAGCGCGCGCGAAACCGCCATGCGCGTAGCCGCCGGCGCCGTGGCGCGCATAATACTCGGCCCCGGCATCACCATACGCGGCGCCCTGACGAGCCTCGGCACCAAACAGATCGAGCGCGCGCGCTGGGACTGGGCGGCCACCGCCGGCAATGATTTCTGGTGCCCCGACGCCGTCGCGGCGGCCGAGTGGGAAGGTTATCTCGACGAGGTGCGCAAGGCCGGCTCGTCGGTCGGCGCGGTGATCGAAATCGAGGCGTCGGGCGTGCCGGCCGGCCTCGGCGCGCCGCATTACGGCAAGCTCGACGCCGATTTGGCCGCCGCGATGATGGGCATACATGCCGTGAAGGGAGTCGAGATCGGCGCCGGTTTCGCCGCCGCCGGGCTCAGCGGCGAGGAAAATGCCGATGAAATGCGCGCCGGCGAGGGTGGCAATACGGAATTTCTGTCCAACAATGCGGGCGGCATCCTGGGCGGCATTTCGACCGGCCAGGACATCCGCTTGCGCTTCGCCGTCAAGCCGACGAGTTCGATCCTCAAGCCCCGGCGGACGGTGAATATGGCCGGCGAGAACGCCGAGATTTCGACCACCGGGCGGCACGACCCTTGCGTCGGCATCCGCGCCGTTCCAGTCGGCGAAGCCATGATGGCCTGCGTGCTGGCCGATCATTTGCTGCTGCAGCGCGCCCAGTGCGGCGGATAGGATAAGATAAGATGGCGGGCTCGAAATCAGCGCCTCGCAGGCCCCGGGCCAACCCGGTGCATGCGCTTAGACTGCCCGACCAGCGCCGCCTCGACCCGGCGATCAAGGCGCTGTTCGCGACTTGCGTCGAGAAACTCGGCTTCGTGCCCAACGTACTGCGCTCGTTTACGCTCCGGCCGGCCAAGCTCGAACATTTCCGCAAATACAGCAACGAGCTGTTGCTCGGCGAGTCCGGCCTAACGCGGCTCGAGCGCGAGATGATCGCGGTGGTGGTCTCCTCGGTGAATCATTGCCATTACTGCCTTATCGCCCACGGCGCGGCGGTGCGGCAGCTGTCGGGAGATGCCCGGCTCGGCGATCAACTGGTGGCCAATTACCGCGCCGCCGCGCTGTCACGGCGCCAGCGCGCCATGCTCGATTTCGTCTGGAAGCTGAGCGAAACCCCGGCAATGATGGCCGAAAGCGACCGCGCGGCGCTCCGGCGCGCCGGTTTCAGCGACGAGGACATATTCGATATCGCCGAAATAGCCGGCTTCTTCGCCGCCTCGAACCGCCTCGCCAGCGCCCTCGACACCCGCCCCAACCCGGAATATTACGATATCGGGCGCTGACAAGGTTGGCGGAGCAGCCGTGATGAGCCCTTCTTCCCCGACAAGAAGAAGGGCTTGTTCATGTCCCTTCGGGGAAGAAGAGCCGATCGTGAGAGGCGGCATGGAAGCGCGCATCAAAACGGGCCTGCTGGTGCAGGCCGGCATTCGCCACTGCGAGGCCAAGCTGCTCAGCGCCATGCTGCGCCGGCGCGGCGACGCCGATGCCGGCGCGCTGCTGGTCAAGGTCAGCCGCCTCGACGGCAGCGCCGCCCTGTTCTCCCGCGTCACCTCGTTTTCCGGCGGCACCGAATGGCAGCGCTCGAGCGGCGAGGATTGGCTGCCCGACGCCGAAATCGAAAAGCGCCTCGAATCCGAAATCCGCTTCGACCCCGATATCTGGATCGTCGAGATCGAAAATCCCGGTGGTGAGAACCCGTTCGAGGAATTATCCTAACTACCAGGTCAAAAGGGAGGCGGAAAAAATGAAGCTCTATACCGCGCCGGCTTCGCCGTTCGGGCGCAAGGCGTCGATCGTCGCGCGCGAGCACGGCATCGATCTCGAAGAAGAGACCTGCAATCCCTTCGAATCGGAAGAGTTGGCCGGGCTCAACCCGTTGCGCTTCATTCCGGTTCTGGTGCTCGACGACGGCGCGGTGCTGTATGACAGTCAATTGATTTGCGAATATCTCGATTCGATCGGCGCCGGCCCGACACTCTATCCCGAGGCCGGCCGCTGGGTGTGGCGCACCCGCATGACGGTCGGCCACGGCCTGGCCGAGGCCAGCGTGCAATTGCGCCTGCAGAATGTGCTCCCCGAGGCCGAGCAGAGCGCCACCCTGGGGAAGCGCTATTCGAGCCGCATTTCGCGCGCCGTGGCGCAGCTTGAAAAGCAGGCCGATGCGCTGATCCCCGGCGCCATGCGCATGGATAAGATCTGCGCCGTGATCGGCCTCGGCCATGTCGAGTTCCGCCACGGCGAAGACTGGCGCGACGACGCCCCCAATCTCGCCGCCTGGTATGACGACGCCGTGGAGCGCCCGAGCTTCGCCGAGACGGCGCCGAAATAACGGCTGCCCAGCGTTTAACCGGAACCCACAAAGACTCATCCAAACGGCACACCCCCCCGGAATGCACTTTCTTGCATTCCGGCTGCGCGCCAAGCCAAGGGGGCGGATGCCCCCGCCCGGCGATTGAGGGAACAAACATGAGCGCGCTCCGCGCGCTTGGTTTGCCCCATCTTCCCAGCCCTTCTTCCCCTCGGGGAAGAAGGGCTTATTCGGGGAGCGCTTCGATGGCGTCGCTCGTAGATATCACCGGGGCGTAGCAATCATTGATCTGCGCCAGGGTCTGATCGTGTAGTGGCTGGGTGGTGCCGCAGGCGTCGCCGATGACGACCGGCATATAGCCCATGTCGCGCGCGCCGCGCACCGCCATCTCGACGCACCAGTCGGTGTGATAACCGGAAATGATGAGGGTGCGTGCGCCCCATTGGGCGAGCCAGCGCTCGATCGGCGTGCCGGTGAAGATGCTCCAGGCGGGATAGACCAGGGTGATGTCGTCCGGCTCCATGATTTCCTTCACCTCCGGCACCAGATCGGCCTCCCACGCCTTGCGCGCCGCGTCTCCCTTATAATCCTTGTTCCAGTGGCCGTATTGCGCTTCGTCCATCGCCGTCAGCGGTTGGCGTTCGCCGATAAAGCGGTCGTAGCGCAGCCACAGAAAGGGCATGGCCGGGCCGCGGCAGGCGGCGGCGAGGCGGAGGATGTTATAGAGCGAGCCACCCTGCTCGCGCGCGCCCTGCCAGATATTCTCAAAGTTGAGCACGCCTTCGGGATCGAGAATGCTGTTCTGCGCGTCCGTATTGACGAAGGCGGCACCGCCGGCGAACAGCGCCCTTAAGTCCAGACTCCGCCATTGCGGATGCAATTTGGGCAGCATGTTATGTTTGTTCCCGCGCTGGTTTGGGGAGGCGTGATGCGAGCTTATAGCAAGGAACGGCGATGACGAAAACGCGCAAACACAAACGGTCATGACGCGGCGGCGAGCCTTGCACCCGGTCCAGTATTTGGCGCTTGTGGCGGCGCTGCTGTTCGCCCTGGTGCCGCTTTTCTGGCTGGTCTCGACCAGCTTCAAGCCGCTCTTCGAATTCTATCTCCTGCCCCTGCAATGGCTGCCGCGGGCGCCGACGCTGGAGAACTACCACAACGTCTTCTACCCCTATATAGACCCGGCGGGCTGGCCGCAAAGCTCGTCATGGCGCGCCATCGTCGCGTCCGGCGTGGTTGCCGGCTCGGCGACCTGCCTCTCGGTCGGCGCCGGCCTGATGGCCGCCTTCGCCATTTCGCGCCACCGCGCCGGCGGATCCCGAATGCTGCTTTATATTCTCTCATTCCGCATGGCGCCGCCGATGGCCGTCGCCATTCCCGTCGCCGTGGTGATCTCCACCGTCGGCATTCGCGACAGTTTTTCCGGCCTGATCCTGGTCTACGCCGCCTACACGGTGCCGATCTCGACCTTGATGCTGAAAAGCTTCGTCGACCAGGTACCGGCGGAAATCGAGGAAGCGGCGATGATGGACGGAATGTCGCGCTGGCAAAGCCATTTCTTGGTCACCCTGCCGCTGATGCGCAGCGGGCTCGCGGCGACGCTTCTGTTCATCTTTATCATCTGCTGGGGCGAAGGCGCGCTGGCGCTCGCCTTGAGCGCCGGGCACTGGGTCACCATTCCGGTGCAACTCGTCAACAAGGTATTCAGCCCGCACGTGCAAGGCGCGCTTGCCGTTCTCGCCCTGCCGCCGCTGCTCATTCTTGGGTTTTTAATTCAGCCGCATTTAAGCCGCGGGTTTACATTCGGTGCGCTAAGAAATTGAAGGCAGAGGGATTTGAGTAGCCACCCGGAATAGGCCCTCTTCCTCTGGGAGAGGATTCTGTTCTGTTTATTCAAACAGTTCCTTCAGCCGATTCTTCTGTAACTTCCCCGTACTGGTCAGCGGCAAATCCGCGTGGGTCACAAATTTGAGCCGCCGCGGCACCTTGTAGGCGGCGAGGGTTTCGCGGCAGAGAGCGAGCAACTCTTCCGCCTCGATCTCCTCGCGGGCGACGATCACGGCGGCGACGATCTCGTCGCGCCGCGCGTCCTTGAGGCCGACGACATAGGCGAGCTCGACGGCGCTGTGGCCGATCAGCGCTTCCTCGATCTCGGCCGGCGAGACGTTGATGCCGCCGGTCTTGATCATCTCCTTGGTGCGGCCGCGGAAATAGAGATAGCCCTCGGCGTCGTAAAAGCCGAGATCGCCGGTGCAAAAATAGCCCTCTTCGTCGAACGCCTCGGCGGTCTTTTCGGGGTCCTTGTAATAGCCCGGCGTGACATAGCCCTTGAGGCGGATTTCGCCGGTCTCGCCTTGCGGCAACAATTGGCCGGTCGCCATATCGGCGATCACGATATCGTTGCCGGGAAGCGGCTTGCCGATCGATTCGGTGCGCCGCAACACGCTGTCATGGGCGTCGTTGAGGGCGCAATTGCCGTAGGTCTCGGTGAGGCCGTAGACCTGGCAGATCTCGGACGCGCCGAGATCGACGAGGCGGCGGATCTGCTCGGGCGAGCCGAGCGTGGCGCCGGTACGCAGCGAGGAGAGATCGCGCCCGGCGCAGTCGGGATGTTCGACCAGCGCCAGGGTCATGTTGGGCGTGCCGTAGAACACCGTGCAGCGCTCGGCCTCGATCAGGCCGAGCGCCTCGCCGGCGTCGAAATGTTCCTGCAGCACGATGCAGGCGCCGTGGCTCCAGACGGCGAACAAGGCGTTCTCGCAGCCCAAACCCCAGAACAGCGACACCGCCAGCCACAGCCTGTCATCCGCGGTGAGATGCAGGCGCTCGCCGATGCCCCACATATTTTCACCCCCATTTCCCAGATGAAACCGATATTTCATGCGGCGGCAACATGCTTCTGCTATAA
>CAJXFT010000029.1 GCA_913053235.1 uncultured Alphaproteobacteria bacterium | reverse complement strand
CCCCCTTGGCTACCTCGTATTAACTCGGGCGCGCAGTCGCGCTTGCCGGAATGCATGATGCATTCCGGAGGTGTGCCGTTTGACAGAATCTTTGTGGGAATTACGGTGACAGGATACATAATTATTTAGTTCCGTGCTCGCGGTTTCGCATCACACCATCGCCAGGGCGTAGATCTCGTGCTGATAGCCCTCCAAATAGAGGCCGGTGCAGCCGATAGGAGTCCAGGCGGGGCCCCTGCCCTTGCGCCAAATTTCCTCGCCGACCTGCATGACCTGGCGCCAGGCGCGCGGGTCCTTGTGAAAAGACGTAATCTCGACGACATCGTCGAGGCTGGCGCCATGCTTCTCCAGCACGCCGCGGATCTGGCTGAAGCAATAGCGCGCCTGGGCGGTCGGATCGCCGCGCGCGACGATGTTGCGGGCACCATCCGAGGCGACCTGGCCGGAAATGCCGATCAACCGGCCTTCTTTCTGCTTCGCCGCGCCGGCGATGCGCTCCTTGTGCCAATGCACGCTGGGAAGATTGGTGGCGACACGCGGGCCCGGGCTGAAATCTGCGATGGCGCGGTAGACGCCGACCATGCCGATCTTGTGAAAGCCGGTCATGGCGATGCAGGTATAGGAGGTCGCGCGGTTGACCGGCAGGCCTTCCACCACCTCGTTGCACCAGCAATTGACGGCGTCGTCCATGCCGCGCGCGTCCTGATTGAAGCAGATCATATCGACGACATCGTCGAGGCCGGCGCCGCCGGCTTTCAGCGCGTCGCGCAAACGGTCATAACAGATGCGCGCCTGGGCGTAATGCTCGCCCGGCGAGACGGTGTTGCCCGCCGCATCGGCGGAAACGATACCGGAGGTGAACAGATAATCGCCCTTGGCGCAGGCCGCCGACATCGGCAGCTTGTTCATCCAGGCCAGGGATTTCGGCGTGGCGCATTTCTTTTTGCCCGGCCCGAGATGGGCGATGGCGCGAATGCTGACGAGGAATTCGGGGTGGTAGGAGCCGTGCATGCCGAGCGCCGTCCAGGCCGGGAAATCCTTTTTAAAAACCTGGCGGCCGACATCGAAGACCGTGTCCATACTTCGCACATCTTGGTGGAACGACATGATATCGACGATATCCGCCATCGAGCCGCCGGCCTCGGTAACCAGCGCCTTGATCTTGGCGAAGGCGTTGCGGGCCTGGGCTTTGACGTCGCCGAGCGCGCTCGGCTTGAGGTTGGCGTCGGCCGAGACCTGGCCGGAAATAAACAGAAGATCGCCCGCCCTGACCGCCGCCGAGGCGGGCAGTTTGCTGCTCCAACGGTGGCTCTTGGGCGTGAAGTAGGTTTTTTTATCGGATGGCATGCTCGTCCCCCTTGTCCGGTTTTTTGTTTGTCACCAAAGATTAAAGAGTCTATCGCATTTGACGATGCCATAAAGTACCGTTTGGCGATCTCAGCAACAGGAAAAAATCATGAGCCAGCCGAAAACACTGATGGAAATGGCCGGCGCCGATATGACGCCGAACGCGCTTTCCGATTCCGCCCTCGTCCTGATCGATTGCCAAATGGAATATGTCAGCGGCGCCGTGCCTCTGCCGGGCGTTGCCGAGGCGCTGGTCGAAGCCGGCAAGGTACTCGCCCGCGCGCGCGCCGCCAATGCGCCGATCGTTCATATCGTCCATCAGGGCCAGGCCGGCAGCGTCTTCGATCTCGACGGCGCCGGCGGCCAGATCGCACCGCAAGTGGCGAGTGCCGCCGGCGAGGCGGTGATCCGCAAGGAATTGCCCAACGCCTTCGCCGCCACCGGCCTGCACGACAAGCTGCGGGAGGTGGCTGCGAAAAATCTGATCTTCGTCGGCTTCATGACCCATATGTGCGTCAGCGCCAGCGTGCGCGCGGCGCTCGACCTCGGCTACCGCTCGACCATCGTCGGCGCCGCCGCCGCGACGCGCGATCTGCCGACGCCGTCGGGCGGCGTGATCGACGCCGCCAGCCTGCACGAAGCCAGCCTGGCGGCGCTCGGCGACCGCTTCGCGATTATTGTCGAGACGGCGGATCAACTGCCGGCGTGAAATTGACGATGGTGAAAATAACGGGGGCGCATATCATGAAGCGCGGTTTTCGAAATCTGGCGATTAATCTGTTTGTCTGCGCCGTTGTCGCCGTGGCGCTGATCCCCTCGGCGGCGGAATTCGGCGCGCAGGCTCAGGACTCGCAACAACGCAAGCTGGGCGCCGCCCGGGAATATTGGAAGATAACCGGTTTTTCGACGATGATGGACGATACCATTGTCGAGCTTGCCAATAATTATCCGGCCGAGATCAGAGAGGAATTTATCTATCTCATGCGCCGGGCGGTGAATCATGACGCTATTGAGGAAATCGGCATCGACGGCGTCGCCGGCGTCTTCACCCTGGCGGAGATCGAAGCGCTAGCCGAATTCTACGATTCCGAATTGGGCCAGTCGGTGCTGAAAAAAATGCCCAAATTCCTGGCCGTCATACAACCCGCCATCCAAGCCGAAGTGTTGCGCTCACTGGCCGAAATCACCAACGAATAGAGGCGGGTGCGGCGCATGAAACCGGTGGCACCGCTTCAGCCGGATATACCTCGATAATATGAATCGAAGAGGTTGAGTATCACCGGAACGTCGAGATCAACCGCGTCCCAGAGCGCCATTTCCGCCCTATAATTGGCGCCCATGAAGCGCTTGAAATCGGCGCAATGCACTTCTTCGAGGTCGCGCCGGAAGAGCACCATGTCGCGCGAGAATTTGTCGAGGTGGAAATCCTGATAGGCGCTCAACTGGTAGAGCTGGGCTTCGCATTCCGCGTCGAGTTGGCGCATGCCCTCGAGGCGGCCCTCGAGATGCTGCACGCCGTGGCCGACCAGTTCATGAACGATGACGCCGCCCAATTCGCGCGCCGGAAGTTTGACCACATGGCGCCCGAGCACGACCAGGAAGGTCTTGCCGCCGGCCTTGGAGGCGGCGAAAAAATCGGGCTGGAATTCGGCCAGTTGCAGCGTGCCGAATTGCTCCTTGGGAAAGTCCGGATTGTAGACGATGGTGATGGCGCCGGCCTTGCCGAGATCGTCGAGCACTTCGGCGCTAAACGGCGATTCGGCGTGAATCGCGTCGAGCGCGGCGCGCAGGCCGCGCATGACATTCGGCACAGCGAGCAGGCTGACATCATGGCCGAGCCCGTTGCCGGGCGGCAGCGCGACAAGCTCGGCGCCGAGGTGGCGCGCGCGCACCGTCCCATCGCCATCACCCCCAGCGCCCGGCGATATGCGCGCCTGGCCGAGCGCCGCCAGGCTGGTGCGGAGCTGCGCTACGCGCGGATGATCCGGCCCCTGGGATTTTTCGCGGATCGCCAGCGAACGGCGGTAAAGAGGTTCTGCCGCAGCGTAATTGCCGTCGGCGTGATAGATCAGGGCCAGATTGTTGAGCATGACGGCAACATACATATGCTCGGGCCCGTGTAGTTTCTCGTAGATCGCCAGCGCCCGCTCGGCGAGCGGCGCGGCCTCGGCGTAAGCGTCCTGGAGACGGTAGAGGATTGCCAGTTCGTTGAGCGTCGCGGCGATCGCGCCATCTTCGGCGCCGAGTGAATTTTCCTGCATCGCCAGGATTTTCCGAATGTGCGAAACGGCCTCGGCGTAACGCTTGTCTGCCTTGTAGAGCTTGGCCAGGGCGAGATGTTGTTTGGCTAAATTCGCCTGCCCCGGCGGCGCTTTGGCGGTCGAAATCGCCAGCAGTTTTTCGAGAATCCCGGCTGCTTCGCCGCGCCGCTCAAGCTCGCCGTAGAAGCGCGCCAGGGTGGTGAGATGATCGATCGTGTCGGGATGGCTGGCGCCGAGCTCGCTTTCGCTCAGCGCCGCCGCTTTCTCGGCGAAGGGCAGCGCCGCGTCGAGCATGCCGATCAGGGAGTATTCGGTATATTGCCGGACCGCTTTGGCCAGCTCGGGTGACTGCGCGCCTGCCGCGCCGGGCCACAGCATCAGCAGCACCAAAATACAGGCCATCCAGCGGGACATCGTCACGGCATCCTCCCCTCGGTATGAAAACAAACTAAGTCGACCACGCACGGGTGGCAATTCGAAATGATACGGATTGCCGAGGGCAGATTCTTCTTCGAGGATAATTTGAGCCCGCTCCGCGCGCCTGGCTCTCCCCTCCTTCTAATGCATATGCGAGCCGCCATTCACGTCGAGGGTGGCGCCGGTGACGTAGGCGGCGAGGTCGGAGGCGAGGAAGAGGCAGGCGCCGGCGACGTCTTCGGCGTGGCCGATGCGGCCGAGCGGGATTGCCGCGGCGATTTCGCGGCGCCGCTCGTCGGTCATGACGCCGGTCGTGATATCGGTGTCGATCAGGCTCGGCGCCACCGCGTTGACGCGGATGCCGTCGCGCCCGAGTTCGCGCGCCATGGCCTTGACCAGGCCCAATATCCCGGCCTTCGAGGCGCAGTAATGGGGGCCGCCGAAGATGCCGCCGCCGCGCTGCCCGGAGGCCGAGGAAATACAGACGATGGCGCCGCCGCTGCCTGAGCGCATATGCGGGATCGCGGCCTGGCTCATGTTGAGCGTGCCGCGCAAATTGACGTCGAGAACGGCATCGTAGTCGCTCGGCGTGATCTCCATCAGGCGGATCGGCTGGGTGATGCCGGCATTGTTGATCAGGATATCGACGCCGCCAAGTTGCGCCTGGATTTGTGCGGCAACGGCAACGCATCGGGCGTGATCGGTGACGTCGCAGGCAATACCGATATGGCCTTCGCCGAGCTCGCGCGCCACCGCCGCGGCCGCCTCGCCGTCGATATCGGCGATCGCCACCATGGCGCCTTCGGCCGCCAGCAGCCGCGCCGTCGCCTTGCCGAGGCCGCGCGGCGAGGCGCCGCCGGTGACGATGGCGCGCCGCCCGGCAACCAGCCCGGCGCCTGTTTTGTCTAACGCCATGGCGCGCCAGTCTCGTGCGTTAGGATGTTCATGCCGGCGTCCGCATCCGAAATATTGGGAGAATATTGCTGCCAGGGGATGAAATCACACCGCCCCGATCGAAGCAACGCGCCGCCGGCGCGGCGATCACCGGATTGTCCCCTACAGCCCGAATGGCTACGCTGATGCCTTGAGCCGGCAAGCTTCCGGAAATTTCCAGCGAAAGGGAGAAACCGCGATGAAGGATTCAGCTTTTTTGGTTCTGCATTTTCAGAATGGCGTTGCCCATCCCGACGGCGTGTGGGGCAAGAATTTATACCCGCAAGTAAAAAAGAACGATTCAATAGAGAATACCAAAAAGGCGTTGGCGGCGGCGCGCGTGGGCGGCATGACCGTCATCTACGTCAATATCGCGTGGCGTATCGGCTTTCCGGAACTGCCCGAAAATACCTGCGGGCTGCTCAGCGAGGCGAAGCAGAAAAACGAGTGCCTGGTCGGCTCATGGGGCGCCGAGGTGATCGAGGAGCTGAAGCCGAGAGAGCATGAAGCGGTGGTCATCAATTTTGGTTCGGACGGGTTTGAAGGCACCGATCTCGACCTGCTGCTGCGCGTCAAAAGGATAAACAATCTCTATGTCGCCGGACAATGTATCGAACATGTCGTCGAGACGACGGTGAAACGCGCCGTCAACATGGGCTATACGGCGAGCGTCCTGAAAGACTGCACGAGCGGTTTCACCGACCTGAATTACGACGCGATGCTGGAGATATTGCCGCTCTATGCGACGCTGATCACGGCCGATGAATTCGTCGCCGCGTTTTGAAAATTGATCTGGCGGAGAGGAAAAATGGCGACACTGAATTTGGTTGAATATGACGACGCGCCGGACGAGGTGCGCGCGGTATATGACGATATCATGGCGGTGCGCGAGGTCGATTGGATCAACAATTTCTGGAAAGTCATCGCCAATCACCCGCCGACCCTGAAACGCACCTGGGACAGCATCAAACAGGTGATGGCGCCCGGCGCCCTCGATCCGCTGACCAAGGAAATGATCTACATCGCCGTCAGCGCCACCAACGGCTGCGAATATTGCATCCGCTCGCACACCGCCGCGGCGCGCAAACAAGGCATGACGGACGAGATGCTGGCCGAACTCCTGGCCGTGGTCGGCATGGCCAACGAAACCAACAGCCTCGCCGACGGCTTCGATGTCGAGACCGATGAAATATTCAAGAGCTAGGTGACAGGAATTTCAATGGGCGCGGCTTATGCACGGCTTTCGTCCCTACGGCCACCTCCTCACGCAGCCGTATAGCCGCCATCGATGACCAACTCGGCGCCGGTGGTGAAGGCGGATTCGTCGGCGACCAGATAGAGCACGCCGTTGGCGATATCGATGGGCTCGCCGACATGGCCGATGGGGTGCAGCTTGCCGAATTCCGCCTTGCCGGTGGCGACGTCGCCAAACATGCGGATCGCCGTGTCTTCCATCATCGGCGTGTGGATGAAGGCGGGGTGGATGGAGTTGACGCGGATGCCGTCGCCGGCGCATTCGAGCGCCGTGCATTTGGTGAAGAGACGAACGGCGGCCTTGCTCGCGGTGTAGGCGGATATCATCGGCGTGCCGGTGATGCCGAGCACCGAGGAGAGATTGACGATCGAACCGCCGCCGCCCTTGCGCATCAATGGGATGGCGTGTTTGGTGCCGAGGAAGACGCCGTCAACATTGACCGCCATGATGCGCCGCCAATCCTCGAGCGCGGTATTCTCGATCGGCCCCGACATGGTGATACCGGCATTGTTGACGAGAATATCGAGGCGCGTGAACGACTCTTCGAGCGCCGCCAGCGCGCCCTGCCAGGCCGCTTCCTCGGTGACATCGAGCGGCAGAAAGGTCGCTTCCCCTCCGGCCCCGAGGATTTCGGCAACCACCGCCTGGCCGGTGGCTTCATTGCGCCCGGTGACGGCGACGCGCGCCCCCTCCTCGGCCAGACGCAGCGCCACCGCGCGCCCGATACCGGCCGTGGCGCCGGTGACGAGCGCCGTCTTGCCCTTGATTCTAGCCATTTTCCTCGCCGCTCCCTGGGGCCATTTCCTGCTATCCGCCCGGCAATAATCTAGCAGCTTGAGGCGGCGGGCGAAAAGCCCGGCCGGCGCCGGCGATATTTATTTGCCCCGGTCGACCAATCGCGTTCTTTGCCTGTGCGGTATTCCGCGTTAACATCCGGGCGGTTAATAACGGGGGGCGATTTCGGGATATGAGTGCAGTTCTCGAATTCCTAGAGTTTATCGAGCAGCCGGGCCAGCAGTCGGTTCGCGAGCTGCTTGATCGCGTTCTTCTCAAGGCGCGCGAAATGACCGGCGCCGAGGCCGGCTCGATATTCATCGTGCGCAAATCCGGCAAGCAGGATTGGCTGGTCGCCAACTCGATACAAAATGACGCCATCAAGTTGAGCAAAGCGGATTTCCGCATTCCCGTCGTGCCGACCTCGATCGCCGGCTATGTGGCGTCGACCGCCGAGACGGTGCTGATCGACGATCTCTACACGATTCCGAAAAACGTGCCGTTTGATTTCGATCAATCCTTCGACAAGGCGACCGGCTACCGCTCGCGCTCGATGCTGGCATTCCCGCTGACCAATTTCCAGAAGAAGGTGATTGGCGTGGTGCAGCTCATCAATCGCCATAAGGGCAAGAGAAAAACCCCCGCCGCCTTCGATGAAAAGCAGGCCGACCTGATCCTGCCGTTCAACCAAATTGTTGGCCGTGTCATTGAACGTGCTGATATGCTTGAACAAATTAATAAGAGAAATAAGGATCTGAGAGTCAAGAACAAGACCTTGCGGGCGCAGCAATTACAGATCGAGGAGTTGCAGAAGGATACCGAAGAGGCCTTCATGGTGTCGATCCGCCTGCTCGCCCGCGCCGCCGAGGTGCATGACGAGGACACCGGAAATCACATTATCAGATGTAATGAATACGCCTTTCTGATGGCCAAGAAGGTCGGCATGCCGGCCGATTTTTGCCGCGAGATTTCCTTCAGCGCCCAGCTCCACGATATCGGCAAGATGAGCGTCAATTCCGCCATCCTGACCAAGCGCGGGCGCCTCGACGAAGACGAGCGCTACGAGATGAACCAGCACACCTCATACGGCAACCAAATCCTGGCGCGCTCCGACCGCCTGAATATGGCCGCCGAAATAGCCCTCTCCCACCATGAGCAATGGGACGGCGGCGGTTATCCGGAAGGGCTGAAGGGCGAGCAGATTCCGATTTCGGCGCGCATCCTCGGGATCGCCGATATCTATGACGCGCTACGCTCCGAGCGCGCCTACAAACCGGCCTTCAGCCACGAAAAAACATTTCAGATTCTGACCGTCGGCGACGACCGGCTGGATCCGACGCAGCATTTCGAGCCCAAGCTGCTCCAGGTGTTCAAGGAAAATCACGAGGAATTCAACCAGATCCGCAAGCGCCTGGAGGATTAGGGCGCGGGCCTGAGCACCGCCTTGCCGGCGGTCAAGGGGATGCCCGTGGCCGCCGCCTCGGCGCTGCGGTCGAGGCGCAACAGGGCGAGCGCCTGGTTTTCCAGACCTGAGCATATTTCGCCGGCCTCCTTGCCGTTTGCCATGATCGGCGTGCCCGGCGGCGGCAGCGCGCCGTCGACCAGGACGCGCGCCAGGCGGCGGCGCACCAGGCCGCGATATTTGGTCCGCGCGGTCAGCTCCTGCCCGACGTAGCAGCCCTTGGCGAAATCGACGCCCCGCAGCGCCTCGAAGTCGAACTCCATCAGGGTGGCCTTGCCGACGGTCATGTCGCGGCTGCCGTCGGGCACGCCGGCGGCGATGCGGGCGCGCTCGTAATCCACAGCCGCACCCGGCGCAATATTCAAATCCGTGCCCGGCGCTATCGCGGCCGCCTCGAGGGGCGCCAAACCGGCCGCGCGCGGCATCAGCGCGCGCAGCCCCGGCATCCGTGGCCTGGGATCGCGGTAGATCAGCCCGCCGCCGTCGAGCGCCGCCGTGGCGCCGGGATCGGCATCGCCGAGACCGAACGCGGCCTCCACACCCGCGCCCAAAAGCGCCACCGCACGCCAATCCTCCGTCGCATCCAGCAATTCGACATCGGCGCGCAGGCGATAGGCGCCGAGCCGTTTGCCCAAATCCATCAGCCGCCCGCCCTCGCAGTCGAGCAGATAGGCGCCGCCGCGGCGGACAACGATGAAATCATGCAGAAATTTGCCCTGCGGGGTGAGCAGCGCGGCATAAACCGCGCGCCCTTCGCCAACCGGCGCGATATCGTTGGAGACCAGACCCTGCAGGAATTCCGCCGCATCGCCGCCGGCCACGGCGAGGATGCCCCGGTTCTCCAACTCGATGCGACAAAGTCCGGTCATGATGCGCCAAGTTTGGTTAATGACTTTGTTGTCCAACAATGAGTTAAGCCGATTGGCGGCGCTTGGCAAGGCGCACTGTTCCTGAGTGCTTGGCAAGCCGTTTGGGGATGGCTATAAGGCCGCAAGATGTTGGTCACTCTGGTCGATGATTCCATACCCTATAATGGGATGACGCCCGCCTATCAGCCGCTTGGCGGGGCGGAGAAGGCGTTCGCCAGCCTGCCGGCGGCATTGGCGCGCGCCGGGCATGTGGTGCGCGTGATCAACCGCACGCCGAACGCCATGGGCTATGAGAATGTCAGTTGGCTCGAATGGGAGGGCCGCCGCCCGCCCATCACCGAAGTGTTGATCGCCTTCCGCAAACCGCAACTGCTGGAATTCGTGCGCGCCACCCGCGCCCGCATCCTGTGGCTTACCGGCCCGGCGGGATATCTCGACAAGCCGCAAGTGACGGACATGCTGCAACGCACCGAGGCGCGCCTGGTATTCCTCGGCCGCACCCATCAGGAGAGCTACACCGGCAGCGGAGAATCTTCGCTGCGCAACATTTCGCCCGGCGTGCGCGAGGAATACCGCGAAGCCGATGAGATGGAGCCCAGCGATCCGCCGACCGCCATCGTCACCACCCATCCCAGGCACGGGCTCGATTGGCTGCTCGATATCTGGACCTCGCGGATTCACCCGAAAGTCCCGGCGGCCGAGCTGCATATCTTTTCGGCGGCGTTCAAAAAAGCCGACGCCGGCGAAACGCTGCCCGACGATCTCAACGAGATATACCGCAAGGCTATCGCCGCCGAGCAGAGCGGCATCGTGATCAAGGCGCCGGCCGGAGATCGCGATATGTCGCAGTCTTACCGGCGCGCCCGGGTTCACCTCTATCCCGGTTCGGACAAGGAAATGTATTGCTCCACCCTGGCCGAATCGCAGGCCGTCGGCGTGCCGGCGGTGGCGCGCCCGATGGGTGCGGTCAAGGAGCGGGTGATCGGCGACAAATCGGCATTTTTGACGGATTCGGACGGCGATTTCGCCGATCATGCGATCCGCATGCTGAGCGACGAGGAAGAGTTCAAATCGGCCAGCATCGTGGCGCGCCGCCATGGCCGCTCGAGAAGTTGGGATACAACGGCAAGCGAGTTCGAAACCATATTTCGATGAAGCTTCTCTTCATCACCTCGACGCGCATCGGCGACGCGGTACTCTCCACGGCGCTGCTCTCCCACCTGATCGAACGATATCCCGAGGCGGAAATCACCATCGCCTGCGGCCCCGCCGCGGCGCCGCTGTTTGCCGAGATACCCCAGGTGACGCGCGTCATCGCCTTGGAAAAGCGCCGCATCGGCATGCATTGGCTGGTTCTGTGGCGGCAATGCTGGCCTATTTTCTGGCATCTGGTGGTCGACCTGCGCGCTTCCGCCCTGTCCTATTTCCTGATGACGCGCCGGCGCATGGTGATGCGCCCGAACAACGGTGCCGTGCAACACCGATTGATCTCGCTGGCCGAGCTCGCGCGCCTGCCGGAACCACCGGCACCGCGTTTATGGACCGGAGCGGCGCGGCAAAGCGAAGCGCGGAAATTGCTGCCCGAGGGGCCGGCTCTCGCCCTCGGCCCGACCGCCAATTGGCGCGGCAAGCAATGGCCGGGCGAGAATTTCGCCGAACTGGCGCGCCGCTTGACCGCCGCCGACGGAATTTTGCCGGGCGCCACCATCATCCTGTTGGGCGCCGCTTCCGAGCGCAGCGAAGCGGCGGCGGCGATAGATTCTCTGCCGGCCGGGCAAGTGCTCGACCTGATCGGCAAGCTCGATCTTCTGACCGCCGCCGCCGTGCTGGCGCGCGCCGATTTCTACGTCGGCAACGATTCCGGGCTCATGCATATCGCCGCCGCCGCCGGCGTCCCGACGCTGGGCCTGTTCGGGCCGAGCCGCGAAGAGCATTATAGGCCTTGGGGGTCGCACTGCGACATCGTACGGACGGACTTGAAATATGATCAATTGGTCGGCGGCGACGGCTATGACCACAAGACGACGGGTAGCCTGATGGCAAGCCTGACGGTAGAGAAAGCGGAGAACGGCGCGCGCGAATTGTGGAACAGGGTTTCGGGCAGTAATTCATGAACACTGGATCGCCAGCCAAGCTATCGGTCGCGCTTTGCGTCCATAACGAGGCCGAGCAATTGACGGCTTGTTTGGAATCCCTCGCCTTCGCCGATGAAATCGTCGTGGTGCTCGACCGTTGCAACGACGGCTCCAAGAAGATTGCCGAAAAATTCGCGACGCGGATCGTCGAGGGCGAATGGCCGCTCGAAGGGCCGCGCCGCCATGCCGGCATCGATCTGTGCAGCGGCGATTGGATATTGGAGGTCGATGCCGATGAGCGCGCCTCGGAGGCGCTGGGGCGCGAAATCCGGCGCGTCATCGCGCAAGCCGGGCCGGGCTATTTTCTTATTCCCTTCGACAATTATATCGGCACCCGCCTGGTGCGCCGTGGCTGGGGCGGCTCATGGGGCGTCATGGCGGCGCCGCGCCTGTTTACGCCGGGCGCCAAGATATGGGGATCGAGCCGCATTCATCCGCCATTGACCCTGAGCGGGCCCAAGCGCTGGCTGCACACGCCGATGAAACATTATGTCGACCGCAATTTCGCCGACATGGTCTCGCGCCTGCAACGCTACAGCGATGCCCGGGCCGCGGATTTGCGCGCCAGCGGCGACAAGCTGCCGCCCCTGTTGTGGACGCTCAGGCGCTCAGCTTCGCGCTTTCTCAAATGCTATTTTCTGCGCAAGGGATACCGCGAAGGCCGCTGGGGCTTCGCCATCGCCGTCATGGCGGCGCTTTATCCCCTGCTCTCGCACCTCAAGGCCGAACTCGACGATGAATAGTACCTCCGGCGCCTCGGGCCTGCGCCTGTTGCAGGCCATCGCCGGCGGCGAGCATGGCGGCGCCGAGGCGTTTTTCGTGCGCCTGACGCTGGCCCTGGCGCGCGCCGGCGTCGATCAGCATGTGCTCGTGCGCAAGGGGCGGCCATGGGTGGCGGCCTTGGTCGAGGGCGGGCTGCAGCCGCTGGCGCTTTCTTTCGGCGGCGCCGCCGATATCACCACGCGGCGCGCCTTCGGGCGCGAAATCAAGGCCTTCTCGCCGCATGTGGTGATGACCTGGATGAACCGGGCGAGCCGGCTCTGCCCGGCCAGCGTCGGCGGCCGCGATTTTACCCATGTCGCCCGCCTCGGCGGCTATTACGATCTCAAATATTACCGTTCCTGCGATCACCTGATCGGCAATACCGAGGGCATTGTGCGTTACCTCGGGGACAATGGGTGGCCGGCGGCGCGCAGCCACTACATTCCCAACTTCGTCGCCGCCGAGCCGGCGCCTGCGCTGCCGCGCGGCGATTTGCAAACGCCCGAGAGCGCGCCGCTGGTGCTGGCGCTCGGCCGCCTGCACGTCAACAAGGCGTTTGACCTGCTGCTGCGCGCCATCGCCGAATTGCCCGATGCCTATTGCTGGATTGCCGGCGAGGGACCGCTCGGGGACGAGCTGCAATCGCTGACGCGGAGCCTCGGCATTGCCGGGCGGGTGCGCTTTCTCGGTTGGCGCGAGGATGTCGCGGCGCTGCTGGCGGCGGCGGATATGTTGGTTTGTCCGTCGCGCATCGAGCCCTTGGGAAATGTCGTGATCGAGGCGTGGGCGCATGGCACGCCGGTGGTGGCCGCCGCCGCCGCCGGACCGATGGGCCTGGTCACGCCCGGCGAGACGGGGTTGCTGGTGCCGCTCGAGGACGCGCCGGCCCTGGCCACTTCGATGCGCACTTTGATCGACAATCCGGCGCTCGCCGCGAGACTGGCCGAGGCCGGGCGCGCGGCCTACGCCGAATCCTACACCGAGGCGGCAATCGTCCGCCGCTATCTGGATTTTTTCGACGCGGTGCGCGGCTGATGTGCGGCATCGCCGGCGCGATGGCGCTCGACGGCGCCGAGCCGGACCGGGACAGGGTCGAGCGCATGGGCGATGCGCTGGACCACCGCGGCCCCGACGGGCGCGGCGCCTATGCGGCGCAGGATGTCGCACTGGCGCATACGCGGCTCTCGATCATCGATCTCGAAACCGGCGGCCAGCCGCTCGACGACGGCATTGGCGCGGCGCTCATCGCCAATGGCGAGATCTACAATTTCGTCGAATTGCGCGCCCGCCACGGCGAGCTCGAATTCGCCACGCGCTCGGATTGCGAACTGCCGCTCAGACTTTATCCCGGCGCCGGCGCCGATGTGGCGGGCGCGTTGCGCGGCATGTATGCGCTGGCCCTGCATGACCGGCGCCAGAACAGCCTTCTGTTGGCGCGCGATGCGTTCGGCATCAAGCCGCTTTATTATGTCGAGGGCGCGTCCGGCCTGGCCTTCGCGTCGGAGCCGAGGGCGCTGATCGCGGGCGGCTTCGCCAACAGCGGGGACCTCTCGCCAACGGCGCGCATCGAATTGCTGAGCATGCAGTTCACCACCGGGCGCGACACGATTTACCGCGATATCAAACGGGTGCTGCCGGGCGAGACCATTCAGGTGCGCGCCGGGCGCGTGGTGGAGCGGCGCAATATAGCGGCGCTGCCGCGCGCGGCCGTGCCGCCATTGCAAAACGAGGACGAAGCCCTCAAGCGCCTCGACGCGGCGCTGATGGACAGCGTGATGGTTCATCAGCGTTCCGACGTGCCTTACGGCATGTTTCTCTCGGGCGGCATCGACAGCTCCGCCCTGCTCGCCGCCATGGCGCGACTCAACGACAGGCCGGTGCGCGCTTTCACCGCCGGTTTCTCTGGTAACGGCGCGCATGACGAACGCGCCCATGCCCGCGCCGTGGCGCGCGCGGCGGGCGCCGAACATATCGAAGTCGAATTCGGCGAGAAGAATTTTCTCGGCCTGTTGCCGCGCGTCGCGGCGGCGCTCGACGATCCGATCGCCGATTACGCCACCCTGCCGACCTACAAGCTCGGCCAGACGGCGGCGCAGGAACTAAAAGTGGTGCTGTGCGGCGAAGGCGGCGATGAATTGTTCGCCGGTTACGGCCGCTACCGCAGCGCCACGCGGCCATGGTGGCGCGGCGGCGCCAAGGCGATGCGGGCGCGCTCGGCGCTGGAACGGCTCGGCCTGTTGCGCGAGCCGGCGCTGGGCTGGCGCGATGGCATCGCGGCGGCCGAACATCTGGCCCGTGGCGCCGATCTCACAGCTTTACAACAAGTGCAGGCGGTGGACTGCGCCGAGTGGCTGCCCAATGACCTCTTGATCAAGTTGGACCGCTGCCTGATGGCGCATGGCGTCGAGGGCCGCACTCCCCTCCTCGACCGTGCCGTGGCGGAGGTCGCCTTCGCGCTTCCCGACGCTCTCAAGCTGCGCGGGCGGCTCGGCAAATGGCTGCTCCGAAAATGGTTGGCGTCCAGGCTTCCCGAAGCCCGCGCCTTCGAGCATAAGCGCGGTTTCACGGTGCCCGTCGGCACTTGGATCGGGCGCCATGGCGCGGCGCTCGGGCCGCTCGTCGCCGACCAGCCCGGCGTCGCGGAAATGTGCCCGCCGGAGCGCGTGCGCGGCATATTTACGCAGGGCGGCAAACACCGGAAATTCGCCGCCTGGATTCTGCTATTCTACGCCCTCTGGCACCATATCCATGTTCTCGGCCATGCAAGCGAAGGCGATGTGTTCGACTGTTTGTCGGCTTAAGTCTTTCATTCCGGCGTTTCTGATAATTCTCGCTGTCGGCTCCGTCCCGGCCATTGCCGGGCGCCTCGCGGATTCGACCAGCTCCTATCTCGCCGCGCACGCCGGGGACGCCATCGGCTGGCAGCCCTGGGACGGCGAGGCGCTGGCCGGGGCCGAACGGCAAGACAAGCTGATTTTCCTCACCCTCGGCTACGCCGCCTGCCATTGGTGCCATGTGCTGGCGCGCACCACCCTGAAGGACGGCGATGTTGTCGAGACGCTTGGGCGGGACTATGTCAGCATCCTCGTCGACCGCGAGGAACGCCCCGATCTCGACCGCCATTTCAGCGACGTCATGCTGGCGATGGCCGGGCGAAGCGGCTATCCGGCGCTGTTTATCCTGACGCCGAACGGCGTGCCGATATTCGCCTCCGGTTATCTCACCGCTAAGGCCGAGCGCGGCAATCCGGGTCTCCTCGAGGTGTTGCACGGCGTCGCCGGCGCCTGGCGCGACGAGCGCGACGCCATCCTGGCCGATGCGCACAGCAACCGCACCTGGATGCTCGACAATGCGGCGCACGAATCTCTCGGCCCGGCCGAGGGCGCCGGGTTCGACGCCCGCGAAGATGCCGTCCGCCAATGGTCGCGCGCCTTTGACGCCGATTATGGCGGCTTCGGCAACGAGCCGAAATTTCTCCGCCCCGAATTGCTGGCGTTCCTGCTCGACGAGGGCGTGCGCGGCGGCGACGCTGCGCTGCTGGAGAAAGTTTACCTCAGCCTCGACCAAATGGCGGCGGGCGGCGTGCGCGATCAGCTCGGCGGCGCCTTTCACCGCTACGCCGTCGACCGCTACTGGCAGGTGCCGCATTTCGAAATCATGCTGAACGAAAATGCCTGGATGGCACTTCTGTATTTACGCGCCTATCAGGCCTCGGCGCGGCCGCGCTACGCCGCCGTGGCGGGCGCCATTCTCGACGATCTGCTGCGCCGCATGCGCCTGCCCGGTGGCGCTTTCGCCGCCTCCCTCGACGCCGAGAGCGGTGGCGAGGAAGGCAGTTTTTACACCTGGACCGAGGCTGAAATCCGCACCGCGCTCGGCGCCGGGCGGGCGGCGGAATTTGGCGCCGCCTATCTGGATCCGGTAGTCGGGCTGGTGCGCGGGCGAAGCGTGCTGCGCCTGTTGGCGGCACCCGAAACCCTGATGACGCGGGAGGCGGAATTGGCGGCGGAGCGTGAGGCGCTCAGGCGTGCGCGGGCTCAGCGCGCGGCGCCCAGGCGCGACGACAAGATGTTGACGCCGTGGAACGCCGTCACCCTGATGGCCCTGGCCAAGGCGTATCAGATTTTGAACGAACAAAAATATCTGACGGCGGCGGAGGCCGTTCTCGGCCAATTGATGCCGGCCTATCCCGATATCGCCGGGCTCACGCATAGCCGCCGTGGCGCCCGGCAATCACCCGCCGCCTTCCTCGATGATTACGCCTTTCCCGCGCTCGCCCTCTTACACCTGTTCGAGGCGGATTTCGATGTGACGCGGCTTGACGCAGCGCGCGCCCTCATGGCGGCGGCGCTGGAGAAATTCCAGGCCGAGGCCGGCATGCCGTTGCAACTGACGCAGCTGCATGGCCCGGCGAATATTCAGGCGCCCATGGTGCTGGACGAAGACGGCGCGCCCTCGGCCAACGCGGCGGCGCTGGAAGCGCTTTATCGCCTGGCGCTGTTCGGCGCCGGCGGTAATTTCGAAGCGCAGGCCATCGCCATCTCGGCCAATTTGCGCGGCTACCTGGAAAGGAATGCAGCTTACGCCACCGGGCTTCTGCGCGCGCTCGGCTACGCGCCCGGCGAAGCGCGCGAGATCGTCATCGCCGGAGACGCCGCGGGCGCCGATACGCGGGCGCTGCTCAGCGAGGTCTATGCGCGGCCCCTGCGCGGAACGGTCGTCGCCGTGGTCGCGCCCAGCGCGCCGAGCGAAAACACACGCTGGCCGCTGCTCATCGCCCGCCCGCTCCTCGCCGCGCGCGCCACCGCCTATGTCTGCAAAAACCGCATGTGCGATTTCCCGGTCGACAGTGCGGCGGATTTGGCGGCGCAACTGGACGCGCTGCTCATAGAGACGGATAGGTCAAATATGGAGTGAAGCCTTGCTGCCCTCTGCCGTTCACATTGTGAGCACGCCGCTTGTCAAATATCCTTAGCCGCTTTGGCGGAACTCGAAAGCCGGTCAAATCAATTGGATCAAGACGAATATTCCCGTCGGGTTTCCGCATGGAAATGGACCAAGACTGACCATGCCCTGCGCAACTCAAAGGAGTGCTCCGGAATTCCCTCGGAGACCGTGCGTATCTTCTGGTCTATCGTAGATTCGCCGTCTTCGATGACCTCGAGCATTTTTCGAAGCTCATTATGGTGATCCGTGATCGGTGACAGCATGCCCGATCTCACGCATAAATAATCCAGCAAGGATACAAAAAACGAACTTTGCGGGTCATCCAGTAGTTCATGCCAATAACTCGCCAGGCATTCGGCGATGGCTTTCGTCTCGCCCCGGTTGGCTTCCAATTCGGTACGACGGCTATCAACGAAATTGCGGCAATCCGCCAACAAGCGGTCTGAATAGCACCGATATTCGTACACCAAATTTTCAAGTTGGTTGAGGGAACGCAGGTAACCTTCGTGCATTCGTTGGATGTCATGAAATGCCGGCTCGACATGATCAGAGAATTGCCGGCGCCGCATTTCGCTAGGCAATCGTGACCAGGATATAATCTTATCGACCGCGTTTAGGACATCACCAAGCATGAATTCACTATCCGGCTCAATTCGACCAAGTGGAACTTCACATCTGAGTTTCTTGCGGTGGATTGATCGTGCCTTAATAGCTCCGGCTAGGCAATTCGCCGGCCCACCGCTTGAACACTTGATTGCGGCGCGGCGGCATGTTTCGGTGCGGAAAAACATGGGGAAGCCTGAACATGCAGGACCTGACGCCGGACAGGGCGAGTCTGGAAGCAATCGAAATCGCCAGCCGCGACGAAATATCGGCGTTGCAGCTCAAGCAGATCAAATGGTCGCTCCGCCATGCTTACGACAATGTCCTGCATTACCGGGAAAAATTCGACGCCGCCGGCATCGCGCCGGGTGACCTGAACGAACTCTCGGACCTCGCCAATTTCCCCTTCATGGTCAAGGACGATCTGCGCCGCAACTATCCGTTCGCCATGTTCGCCGTGCCGCGCCAACAGGTGATTCGCATTCATGCCTCGAGCGGCACCACCGGCAGCCCGACGGTGGTCGGCTATAGTAAAAACGATATTGACAATTGGGCGCATCTGATGGCGCGCTCGATCCGCGCCGCCGGCGGCAAGCCCGGCGAAATCGTCCATGTCGCCTATGGCTACGGCCTGTTTACCGGCGGCCTGGGTGCGCATTACGGCGCCGAGCATCTGGGCTGCACGGTGATACCGGTGTCGGGCGGCGCCACCCAGCGCCAGGTGCAGCTGATCGAAGACTTCAAGCCGGATATCATCATGGCGACGCCGTCCTACGCCTTGACCCTGGCCGATGAGTTCGAGCGCCTCGGCCTCGATGCGCGCAACGCGGCGCTCAAGGTCGGGCTGCACGGCGCCGAGCCGTGGAGCCAGGGGGTGCGCGAGGAAATCGAGCGGCGTTTCGATATGCATGCCATCGATCTATATGGCCTGTCCGAGGTGATGGGCCCCGGCGTGAGTTGCGAATGCGTTGAAACCAAGGACGGCCTGCATTTCTGGGAGGATCATTTCTACCCCGAGATCATCGACCCGGAGAGCGGCGCGGTGCTCGCCGATGGCGAACGCGGCGAATTGGTGATTACATCGCTCACCAAGGAAGCGCAGCCGATTATCCGCTACCGGACCAGGGACCTGACCCGTCTCCTGCCCGGTACCGCGCGCTCGATGCGGCGCATGGAAAAGGTGACGGGGCGTTCCGACGACATGATGATCATTCGCGGCGTCAACGTGTTCCCGTCGCAAATCGAAGTCGAAATCCTCAAGGACCAGCGTCTCACGCCGCATTATTTCTGCGAGCTCGCCAAGCAAGGTCAGCTCGACAGCCTCACGGTCATGGTCGAGGCGCGCCCCGAAATCAGCCGGCAAGACAAAGACGCGGCGCTCGAACTGTTGGCGCAAAACATCAAGACCTATACCGGCGTCAGCGTCACCGTCAGCGTCGGCGAAGCCGGCAGTGTCGAACGCTCGATGGGCAAGGCCCAGCGTATCAAGGACCTGAGGCCCAAGAACTAAACAAAATCACAATCCGAGATAGGCCTGCTTGACCTTTTCATTGTCGATCAGCTCCTGGCCGCTGCCCTGCAACACCACTTGGCCGGCTTCCAGCACATAGGCGCGCTCGGCGATGGCGAGCGCCAAATAGGCGTTTTGCTCGACCAGGAAGATGGTGACGCCGTCGGCGCGCAGGCGGTCGATGATGCCGAACACGCCGTCGACCAGCTTCGGCGCCAATCCCATGCTGGGTTCGTCGAGCAGCAGGATCTTCGGTTTCGCCATCAGCGCGCGCGACATCACCAGCATCTGCTGTTGGCCGCCGGAAAGGTTGCCGGCCGCCTCGCGGCGCCGGTCGCGCAGCATCGGAAACAGCTCCAGCACATGTTCCAATGTTTCGCCGCCTTCCTCTTTGGGCCGGGTATAGGCGCCGAGCATCAAATTATCCTCGACCGACATCGGTCCGAACATCTGGCGCCCTTCCGGCACCTGCACGATGCCGCGCCGCACGCGGGCGTGCGACGAGGCGTTGGTGATATCATCCCCTGAGAAGCGCACCAACCCGGCGGAGAGTTTTTCGATACCAGAGATGGCGTTGAGCAAGGTCGTCTTGCCGGCGCCGTTGGCGCCGACCAGCGCCACCAGCTCGCCCTCGTCAACGCATACCGAGACGTCGTGCAGCGCCTGGATGCGGCCATAGTGAAAAGACAGATTTTCGCATTCCAGCAGCATTTTCCGACCTATTGCTTGCGCGCGCTTTCGCCCAGATAGGCGGCCACCACATCCGGGTTGTGGCGAATCTCACCTGCCGTGCCCTCGGCCAGCTTGCGGCCGCCTTCGAGCACCAGAATATGGTCCGACACGCCCATCACCAGGCGCATGTCATGCTCGACCAGAATGACCGTAACGCCGCTCTCGGCGATCTTCTGGATAAGCCCGTCGATGGCCCGGGTTTCCGACGGGTTCAAGCCGGCGGCGGGCTCGTCGAGCAGCATCAGTTTCGACTTGGTCGCCAGGGCGCGGGCGATTTCAAGGCGCTTCAGCGCGCCGTACGGCATCGCCGAGGCATGGGCGTCGAGGTAATCCTCGAGATTGACGAAAGCCATCAGGCGGCGCGCCTCCTCGGCAAGCTCGCGGTCGCGGCGGGTGATCATCGGCAGGTGAAACAGCGACGGCCAAAAGCGATGGTCGGAATGGAGATGCATGCCGGCCATGACGTTTTCAAGCGCACTCATGTTGAGAAATACTTGAAGATTCTGGAAGGTGCGCGATATGCCGCATTTGGCCAATTCATGCGGCTGCAGGGCGGTCACGTCGCGGCCGTCGAAGAGGACGCGCCCGCGGTCGGCGCGGTAGATGCCGGTGATCAGATTGAACAGCGTCGTCTTGCCGGCGCCGTTGGGCCCGATGATGGAATGGATGGCGCCCGGGCTGACGCCAAAGCTCAAGCCCTCGATCACCTGATTGGCGCCGAAGGCCTTGGACATGTCGTCGACCTGCAACAGGGTCATGATCCGCGCCGCCACAGCAGGTTTGCCAATGTCGGTACCAGGCCCTTGCGCATGAAGATCATGACCAGCATCATGATCAACCCCAGCATCATCATTTCGTAATCGTGAAAGACGGTCAGCAGCTGGGGCAGAATCGTCAGGATCGCGGCGCCTATCAGGGCGCCGTAAATCGACGCCAGCCCGCCCAGCACCACCATCGCCACCAATTCCAGGGAGTGGAAGAAATTGGCTTCGCCGGGGGTGATGAAGCCGGTGTAGAAGGCGAAGATGCTGCCCGCCAGGCTCGCCAATATTGCCGATGTGACGAACACCAGGACCTTGAAGCGGACCACATTGATGCCCGCCGCCGCGGCCGCGACTTCGGAGCCGTGCAGTGCGCGCAAGGCGCGGCCGACCGGTGAATCGATCAGGTTGAGGGCGAGCCACACCGTCGCCAGCAGCAACACGCCGACGATCCAATACCAGATGCGGTCGCCGTAGGGCTGCCAGCCGAGCAGTGAAAACGAGTCGACCGGCATGCCGTCCGGTCCGCCGGTCAGGCCGACCTCCTGATTGAGGACGATGGCGATGATGATGCCGAGACCGAGAGTCCCCATCGCCAGATAATGGCCCTTGAGGCGCATGATCGGCCGCGCCACGGCAAAGGCGAGAACGCCGACAAGCAGTGCCGCCAGCAGCAGCGCCGCCAGCGGCGGAACGCCGTGGTTCGAGCTCAGTATGGCCGCGACATAGGCGCCGAGGCCGAAAAATCCGGCATGGCCGAGGCTGATCTGCCCGGCATAGCCGATCAACAGGTTGAGGCCGATGCAAACGATGGCGTTGAGCCCGATAAGGATGGCGACATTGAAGAAATAGGTGTTGGGAAAGGTCAGCGGCAGCAACGCGATGACCAGCGCCAGCGCCACCAGGCCGCCGCTACGCGAGGAGTTCCAGAAACTCAAACCCGTTCGGTCCGGCGTTTGCCGAACAATCCGCTCGGCAGGAAAAACAGCACCAGCAGGATGATCAGGAAAGCCACCGCATCCTTGTAGGCCGACGAAATATATCCCGCCGTCATCGCCTCGCTGATGCCGAGCAACAACCCGCCCATGATGGCGCCGAACGGATTGCCCATGCCGCCGAGGATGGCGGCGCAAAATCCCTTCAGCCCGAGCATCACGCCGACGCCGGAATAGGTCAGCGAAATCGGCGCGATCAAAATCCCGGCGACCGCTCCAAAGAGGCCGGAAAGGGCGAAACTGAGCATCAGGATGAAGCGCTGATCGATGCCCACCAGGCGTGCCGCGTAGGGGTTGAAGGCGCTCGCCTGCATCGCCTTGCCGGTCCGCGTGCGGCCGAAAAACCATTTCAGTGCCACCACCGCGACGATTGTGCCGCCCAGCACCCAGAGGCTCTGCGGCAACAGCGCCGCGCCGCCGATATCGATCGGCTCGCTGCCCGTAAACGGCGCCATCGAATGAAAGCTTCGCCCCCAGATCACTTCGGCCGAGCCGCGCAGGAAAATAGAGGCGCCGATGGTGATGATGATCAGGGTCACGACCGAGGCATTGCGCGCCGGCTCGATGGCCAGTTTTTCCAACGCCACGCCGACCGCCATGGTGGCCACCACGGCGAGCGGGATCACCGCCGGCAGCGGCAGCCCCAAATGCATCAGAAACACGGCGCTCATGCCGCCCAGCATGACGAACTCGCCCTGGGCGAAATTAATCACATGGCTGGCATTGTAGATGATGGCGAAACCCAGCCCGACCAGGGCATAGGTGGCGCCGACGGTGATGCCCGAAAACAGGAACTGCAGAAAATCAGCCATGCGGGGGCCGCGTGCCGTGGAAAATATGGGCTTCCCCGCCGCCGTGCGGGGAAGCCCTATGGTGTTTTGACGTTTGTTCTATTTCAGCAGCTTCCAGCCGCCGTTGCTGACCTCGACCATGACGAAGGAATCCGTGTTGAGGCCCAAATGGTCGCTCGCAGACATGGTGTAGATGCCGTCGACGCCGATGAAATTGGCGGTGTTCTCGATTTCAGCGAGCACCTTGGCCTTGTCGGTCGAGCCGGCGCGCTCGATGGCCTGGATGGCGATCATCAGGCCGTCATAGGCATGGCCGCCGAAGGTCGAGATGGTATCGCCGGTTTTGGACTCGTACATCGCCTTGTAATCACCGCCGATTTTCTTCTGTGGGTGCCCGGCCGGAAGCTGGTCGACGACCAGCAGAGCGGCGGCGGGAAGACGAACCCCCTCGGCGGCGCCATCGGCGCCATTGACGAAGCGCATCGATGCCGAACCGTGGGTTTGGTAATGCGGGATGGTCAGGCCGATCTGCTTGAAGTTCTTGGCGGCGATCGAGGTCGGCGCGCCGAAACCGCAATAGAGGAACGCGTCGGCGCCGGCGGATTTGATCTTGGTAATCTGCACCGTCATATCGGTGTCGCCCTTGCCGTGGGTTTCGTCGGCGACGATGGTCACGCCGGTCTCGGGCGCCATGGCCTGAGCGTTGCCGCGGCATGATTTGTCGAAGCCGCCGCTGCCCGACAGCAGCCCGACCTTCGAAAGGCCGCGCGATGTCATGTCGAGGAAAATCTTTTTCACCGCCATGCCGTCGGTGTGCGGGGTTTTGAACACCCACTTCTTGACCGGGTTGATGATCACGCCGGCGCCGGCCAGCGAAATGAACGGCACGCCCGCACCTTCCACTTCCTTGATCACGGCCATGGTTTCGCCGGTCGTCGTGCCGCCGACGATGACGTCGACCTCGTCCTGCTGGATCAGCCGCTTGACGAAGGTCACGGCGTTCTTCGGATTGGTCGCCGAATCATAGAGGATGAGTTCGACCTGCTTGCCGTTGACGCCGCCCTCGGCGTTGATTTTTTCGACATACATTTCGAGCGTCCTTTTCTCGGGATCGCCGAGAA
>CAJXFT010000028.1 GCA_913053235.1 uncultured Alphaproteobacteria bacterium | reverse complement strand
TTATAGCAGAAGCATGTTGCCGCCGCATGAAATATCGGTTTCATCTGGGAAATGGGGGTTTAAGCGAGCAGGTCATGCACGAGCTGCTGCGCACACTGTCCCGCGATGGCGCCAAGAACAGCGCCAAGATGGCCCATATCCTGAACCTGCTGGCGCGCTACCGGGCGCGCGAAATCGGCGCCGCGCTGTACAGCAGCGGCGGCGCGCTGGTGCGCTCCGGGCCGTTTCGCGGCATGACGATGCATAACCGGGCATCGGAAGGCAATGTGGCGCCAAAACTGCTCGGCTGCTACGAGCAGGAACTTCATGAGGTCATCGAGCGCTGCATCGAGAGCGCCTACGAATGCGTGGTGAACATCGGATGCGGCGACGGCTATTACGCGGTCGGCATGGCGCGGCGCATGCCGAACTGCGAGATCAAGGCCTATGACCTGAACAAAGAGCGGCGCGCGTTCAGCCGGATAACGGCGGATGAGAACGGCGTCGGCGGGCGCGTAACAATCGGCTCGGAATGCAATGCCGAGGAATTGGCGGCGCTCGCCGGGCGCCATGTGCTGGTGGTCTGCGACATTGAGGGCGGCGAGCGCGAGTTGCTCGACCCGGAGCGCATTCCGGCGCTCAAGGGCTTCGACATTTTGGTCGAGCTGCACGAAGTCCTGGACAAGGCGATGCCCGAGGAAATTCTCTCACGCTTCACCGAGAGCCATGAAATAGAGCGCATTCAGCATCAGGGGCGCGACCCCAACGCCTTCACGGAGCTTGAAAAAGCCAGCCACCTCGATCAGTGGCTGGCGCTATGGGAAGGCCGCCAGGGCCCGACGCCATGGGCGTTTCTGAGCGCCAAATAAAGTTTGCCGGCTGAAAGCGGGATCGCGCGCCGATGACCCGGTCAGCGCCAAACGGGGTTTGGCCGGCCGCCATGCCGGCCCTGTTCGTGCTGCTGTGGAGCACCGGTTTCATCGGCGCCAAGCTCGGCCTTCCCTACGCCGAATCAATGACGTTTTTGACCCTGCGCTTCGCCGCCGCGGTCGCCATTCTGATTCCGCTCGCCCTCCTTCTGCGTGCGCCCTGGCCCGGTAACTGGCGCCAGGCGGGCCACATCGCGTTCGCCGGATTGTTGATCCACGGCGCCTATCTCGGCGGCATATATGGCGGCATCCAACACGGCATCGAGGTCGGCACGTCGGCCCTGATCGTCGGCCTGCAACCGCTTGTCGTCGCGCTTTTTGCCGGCTGGTTCCTCGGCGAACGCACGACAAAGGCGCAATGGCTTGGCGTCGCCTTGGGCGTCATCGGCGTGGCGCTTGTGGTATGGCGCAAACTGTCGCTGGATTTGGGAACGCCGACGGGTGTCGGACTGCATCTCGTGGCGCTGCTCGGCATCTCCGCCGGCATGCTCTATCAAAAGTGTTTCTGCTCGGACATGAACCTGCTCTCGGGAAGCGCCCTGCAACTGGCCGCCGCCGCCCTGCTGGTCGGCCTTCTCGCCCTGTTCCTGGAGAGCTGGGAAATCGACTGGACGGGAGAGTTTGTTTTCGCCTTTGTCTGGCTTGTCGTGGTGCTTTCGATCGGCGGCTTTATGCTTTTCTACGCCCTCATCAAGCGCGGCGCGGCGGCGCGCGTCTCGAGCCTGTTCTTTCTCGTGCCGCCGACCACCGCCCTGATTGCCTGGCCGCTGTTCGGCGAGACTTTGGGCGCTATTTCGATTGCCGGAATGGTGCTGGCCGTGACCGGCGTCGCCCTGATCAATTGGCGCCGCCGCGAAGCAGCCGGCTGAGACGCTCAGCCGGCCAGCCTGCCGTTGATGGCGTAATCCAGAATGCGCACCACCTGGCCCAGCGTCTCGGCAACCGCCATGGCGGCGCCATCGACCTCTTTCAGGGCGTGGCCGAGCGCGGGGTCGTGAATGGTGACGATGGATTTTCCCTTGGCGGCGGCATATCCGGCGTCGAAGGCGGCATTCCACTGGCGGTATTTATCGCCGAAGCGCACCACCACGATGTCGCTGCGGTCGATCAGGGTACGAGTGCGAATGGCGTTGACCTTGGCGCCTTTGTTGTCGTGCCAAAAACTCTCGGCCTCTCCACCGAGGATGGCGACGCCGCAATCGTCGCTCGAACCGTGATCGGTCACCGGAGAGAGGAATTGGACATCGAGCCCGGCCGCCTTTGCGCCGGCGATTATCTCCTCGCGCCACCCGGTGTGGATTTCGCCGGACAGATAGACAGTCCAATTGCTCTCAGCCATTTTTCCTGCTCCCCAGACTTGGTAAATAATAAAACGAATTCAGTTATTTATAGGAATTGTCGCCAATCGCGGGCGGCACCATCATCATGGCCGCCGCGATCGAACTTAGCAGCACAAACGAGGTAAAAAAACTGCCCGAAACAAATTTCTTCGCCGACCAGCCGGCACGGCGCCGCGCGGCGCGGCGGCACCCGGCGGTGATCTGAAAACAGGCCAACTCTATCGTGGCTGACGCAACCGGTTGCATACGTTATGCTGGCCCTGCGATCGCCCACAGCCGGAGCCAAGTTAATAAAAAATGACCCAACCGAAGCCTCCCGCCAAGGGTAATTACGCGTTGCCGCAGCAAAAGCTGCTCCTGCAATTGCTCAACATGTCGGGGGAAATCGCGGTGATGGGCGCCAAGGATGATTCCCTGCTGTGGACCACCCTGCACGAATGCCACTCTCATCGCTGGATCACCCTGACTAAATTGTCGGATACCGCGACGACGATTCGGCTGGCCAAAAGCGGCCGCGAATTGCTCGATAGTTAGCATTCCGGGCGAACGCCGCCGCCATGCCGCACAAAGTCGAAATCTTCTATTCCTTCCGCAGCCCTTATTGTTATCTGCTGACCGACCGGCTGACATCGTTGGCGCGCGATTTCGAAGTCGCTGCGATCATCCGGCCGGTCTATCCGATCGCCATCCGCGATGCCGAATTTTTTCGCCGGGTGGATCCGCTATATCGGCCCTACCATCTGAAGGATTCCGCCAGGCTCGCCGAATTTCTGAATATTCCTTACCGCCGCCCGGTGCCCGATCCCATCGTCCAGGATTTGGCGAGCGGTGAGATCGCCACCGAGCAGCCCTACATACGACACATCACCCGCATGGCTCAGGCGGCGGCGGATATCGGCGCCGGCGTTGCCTACAGCGCCGCCGTCATGGCGCTTCTTTGGAACGGCGCGACCGACAATTGGCACCAGGGCAGCCACCTCGCCGATGCCTGCGGCGAGGCCGGGCTGGATTTCGCCGCGCTTGACCGGCGCGCCGCGCGCGAGGCCGCCGGGCTCGATGCCGAGATCGACGGCAATCAACAGGCGCAACGCGCCGCCGGCCATTGGGGCGTGCCGCTGATGGTCTTTGACGGCGAGCCGTTCTACGGCCAGGACCGCTTCGACATGCTGTGCTGGCGCTTGTCGCGGCACGGCTTGAGCAAATCCAATTAGGAGTATCCGAGATGCAAATCGAAGAAAGAATTAAATCGCTCGGCTTCGAGCTCACGCCGCCGCCGCCGCCGGCGGGGAACTATATCGGCGCCGTCACTTACGGCAAGCTGGTCTATCTCGCCGGGCACGGACCGAGCGACGCCGACGGCAATTACCGCAAGGGCAAGGTGCCGACCGAGGTTTCGCTCGACCAGGCCTATGACGCGGCGCACATGGTCGGCCTCAATATGCTGTCGACGCTGAAGGGCGAAATCGGCGACCTCGACCGGGTGCGCCGCTTCGTCAAGGTTCTCGGCATGGTCAATGCCGAGCCGGATTTCGAGCAACAGCCGAAAGTGATCAATGGCTTTAGCGACCTGATGGTCGAAATCTTCGGTGATTCGGCATGCTGCGCCCGCTCGGCGGTGGGCATGGGCTCCCTGCCCTTTCAGATCCCGGTCGAAATCGAAGCGATTGTCGAACTGAAATAGATCGCTTCAGGCACCGATAGATCAGCCGCCGCCAGCCGCCTTTTCGTCGAGCGCGCGAAGCACCACTTCCGGGGTTACCGGAATCTGCGTGATGCGCACGCCGAGTGCGTTGTTGATGGCGTTGACGATGGCCGGGATGGGGCTGTTGGTCACCATCTCGCCGACGCCCTTCGCCCCGAACGGCCCGTTTCTCGAAGCGATTTCAAGCACTTCGCATTCGACTTCCGGCATGTCGACGGCGCCCGGCATCTGGTAAGTTTGAAAATCCCTCGGCGCGTGATCGATGGCCGGATAATAGGGCGCGGTGGTCTCCTGCAGGGCGTGGCCGATGCCCATCCAGGCGCCGCCGACGATCTGCCCCTTGACCAGTTCGGGATTTACCTGCTGACCGACCTCATAGGCGCTCTTGATGGCCAGCACCTGAACGTCGCCGGTCTCGGTATCGACCTCGACCTCGGCCACGGTGCAGGCATGGGCCTGGGTTGAATCGGGATCGCTCTCGCCGGTTTCGGGATCCATCGGGCTCGGCGGCTTGAGATATATTCCGCGCCCGGAAATCGTCCTGCCGAGTTCGAAATGCGCGGCGCCGGCCGTCTCGGCAACCGAAATGGCTTTATCCTCGACACCCTTGACATGGATATTGCCGAGGCCGTCGGTCTCCAAATCCTCGACGCCAACCTCAAGCTTTTCGGCGGCGACTTCCAGCATTACCTTGCGCGCTTCCTCGGCGGCCATGATCACCGCATTGCCGGCGCGGTGCGTGGTGCGGCTGGCGAAGGTGCCGGTGCAGTGCGGGCCGGTGTCGGTATCGCCGGTATCGACGATGACCGTATCGTACGGCACGCCGAGGGCCTCGGCGGCGATCTGCGCCAGAATGGTCTTCAGGCCCTGGCCGAGATCGACGCTCGACATGGTGACGACGAAATTGCCCGACGTCGTGGCGTGCACCAACGACTGGGTCGGATCTCCGCCCAAATGCATGCCGGTCGGATAATTCACGGCGGCGAAGCCGGTACCGCGCAATTTTGTCATATCAACCTGCCTTTCGGTCGAGCGAGGACATGTTGCGGAAGTTCTCAGGCAATTGTTTTCCCGCCATTTCGGCCGCCGCCAGGATCGATTCCACCATGCCGGCATCCTCGACTTCCTTGCGGTGTGCCTTCATATCGCCTTCCCTGTAAGCGTTGATCAGGCGCAGCTCCCAGGGGTCCATGCCGATGGTCTCGGCGATCTTGTCCATTTGTACTTCGAGGGCGAAGGAGCCGGCCATGACGCCGAAGCCGCGCATGGCGTTGGACGGCGTGCGGTTGGTAAAGACGACGATCGAATCGACCGAGACATTGGGGATCGTGTAAGGCCCCGGCATGTGGCCGCAATGCTTCATGCAGGCATAGGAGCTGAAGCGCAAGTAGGCGCCCGAATCCTGATAGGTCGTGACCTTGCGGGCAATGATGCGCCCGTCATTCATGACGCCGTCCTTGACATAGACGCGCCATGCCGAGCGCGAGGACGACACCTGCATTTCCTCCTCGCGGGTATATTTGAATTTGACCGGCCGGCCGGTGCGCAGCGCCGCCAGGGTGGTGATCGGCTCGGGCTGAATATCGACCTTGCCGCCGAAGCCGCCGCCCACCGTGCCGCCGACAAAGCGCAGTTTGCTGGTCGGCATGTCGAGGATGCCGGCGGTGACGTCGAGCGAGAATTGCAGCGCCTGGGTATTGCTGTAGACGGTGATGCGGCCATCGCCCTCGGGCACCGCGATGCAGCCGTTGGTCTCCATCGGCGCCTGCTCGATGGGCTGCGTCTGGTAGGAATCCTCGACGATATGATCGGCTTCGGCGAAAGCTTTCTCGACATCGCCGTAACGGATCTGCGCCGCCCGGTGATCGTCCGGATAGACGTAATGATTGTTGGGCCAGTGGGCGGTCAGGTTGGGCGCGCCATCCTTGATCGCTTCCTCGACGTCGAACACCGCCGGCAGCTCTTCGTATTCCACTTTGATCTTGGCCACCGCGGCGTTGGCCTGCTCGGGCGTCTCGGCGATCACCGCCGCCACGGATTCGCCCTTCCAGCGCACCTTGTCAAAGGCCAGCACGGGCTCGTCCTCCGGGCCGACGCCGGCGCCGGCAAGCGCGTTGTACAGTTTTTTGCCGGGCAAATCCTCATGCGTCAAAACCGTGACAACGCCGGGAGACGACAGCGCTTGCGAAGTATCGATGCCTAATATCCTGGCGTGTGGATAGCGGCTGCGGTGCATTTTCAGATGCAGCATTCGCGGCACGCGGACATCTTCGTAAAAGACCGTCTCGCCGGTCACATGGGTGTCGAGATCGCGCAGCTTGACCGGCTGCCCGACAATTTTCAGATCCTTCATCGCCATCTCCCGTCCCTCCCCCTAATCGCCCGCTATGCCCGCCATTTCGGCGACGATGCTTTCCACCGCTTCGATGATCGGCAGATAGCCGGTGCAGCGGCAGATGTTTCCGGCCAACGCCTCGGCGATCTCATCGCGGCTCGGATTGGCATTCCGGTCCAGCAGCGCGGTGATGGCGACCATCATTCCGGGCGTGCAAAATCCGCATTGGGCGGCATATTTTTCGATGAATTTTTGCTGCAGGGCGGTGATCGAGTTGCTGAGGTTCAAGCCCTCCAGCGTCACCACCTCGCTGCCGTCAACCTCCTGAACCGGGGTCAGGCATGAAAGCCGCAATTCGCCGTCGACGATCACCGAGCAAGCGCCGCAGCCGCCCTGGCTGCAGCCGTCCTTGACCGAAGTGTAATCCAAATTGTTGCGCAGCACGTCCTGCAAGGTGGTCACGGCACCGGTGACTACTTCCTCGGCGCGGCCGTTCACCTTGATGCTGACAATTCCTGAAGCCATTATCCCACTCCCCAATCGATATTAGCCGGCGGCGATCTGGCGCAACGCGCGGCACAAATATGTTGCCACCATGCGCCGGCGGTACCATTCGCTGGCGACCGCATCGGTGCCGGGCGAGCTGGCGCGCGCCGCTTCATCTCCGGCCGCCGTGATGGCGGCGTCGTCGAGAGCCCGGCCGATAAGCGCCTGCTCGGCGGCGGCGCAACGCATCGGGTGGGCGCCGGCACCGCCGACGGCGATGCAGGCATTGCCCACCTTGCCGTTGTCGAGGCCGATACAGGCGGCCACGGAGATCACGGTGCGGCTGTTGAAACGCTGACGGCCGCATTTGAGAAAGACCAGCTCGCCACCCGGCGCGGCACAGTCGATACGCGTCAACAGCCCGTCCGCCTGGGCGCCGGAATCGTAAAATTCCTCCAGCTTCTGGGTGCGCTCGCCGTTTGTCGTGAAAAACGTCACCGTCGCGTCCATGGCAAGGAGGACCGTCGCGACATCGCCATTTGGCGGATGGGCGAAAATATTGCCGCCGATGGTCGCCATGTTTTGCAGGGCCGGACCGCCAACCCCGCGCGCCGCATCCTGAAGCGCCGGTATCGGCAGGCTGTCGCGAATCTGGCGCATGGTGACCCCGGCGCCCAGCGACAAGCCGCCGCTTGAGCGCTCAATCTCATTCATGCCGAGGCCGCGAACGCCCATCGCATACGCGACATAGGGCACGGCAAAGCGCATGGCGCTGGTGCCGCCGGCGACGATAGCCAAGGTGGATCCGTGCGCGGCGATCATGCCGGCCGCCTCTTCCAGAGAGCTCGGCCGCAGATATTCAGCCATTTTCTTATCCCCCGATTGCAACAGAGATACGCATTCACGGGCCGCCGCCGATCCGGCGGTCCTGGGTGCGATTCATTTTATTGAGAACCTGGGCGCAGTTTAGCCCGGCGCGGCCTTCATTTCACCGCGTCGCGGCGGCAAAACGCGAATAATCAGACCCCTCGGTAAAAACTCCAGCCATGGCGGCTGGCGTCGCCCTGGCTAGCGCAAAGCGCGGCGGAATTCGGTCGGCGGCACGCCCTGATGGCTGCGGAAGAATCTGGTAAAATGGCTTTGCGCGTTGAAACCGAGTTCCTCGGATATTTCGGCGATGCTGTCGGCGCTTTCGGAAAGATGATTTACCGCCTCGTTCATGCGCAGAACATTGGCATAGAGGTTGGGCGTCAAATTCGTGCATTGGCGAAAGAGGGCGAAAAAATGCGGGCGCGACAAACCCGAATGACGCGCCACCGCCATCACATCGAGCGGCTCGGCGGAATGTTCGCTCATATATCGCATCGCCTTGCGGATGCGGAAATCGCTGGCGGTGCCGGCCGCCGCGCCATGCTCCAAAACGCCGCGGTCAGCGAATTCCCTGACCATTCCGGCAACCAGTTCGAAGGTCAGACGTTCCAACTCAGCGGTCTCGACCGTACCCGACCAACCGAGCATATGCGCCAGGGAGTCAGCCATTTTTCGCGTTTTTTCGCCCATCTCGGCGCTCGGCGATGAAAACAGCGCCGGATGCGCCATGCCGTGCAGTTTCCTGTCGACCGCTTCCAGCCAGGCCGGTTCGATATAAAGGGACAAATGAATCGCCGAGGCCGAATCGGCGCGGTGAAGATACTGATGGGGCTCCCAGGAATTGATCAGTATGGCGTTCCGTTTATGCAGCGGAAACTCTTGCTCGGCGACGCGAAAGGCCGAATCCACGCCGCCGCATTTGAAGATCAATTGGCATTGCGAATGGGCATGAACCACAAGCGGTTGGTCCATGTCCAACAACGCCAGGCGGCCGAAATCGCCCTGAATAATTCTTACGGCCCGAGTCATCGAAAAAGCTCACCCAAATAGTTAAGGCTGTTTCCGCCTTTCACTGGCCCCACAAGCAAAAAAAACCGTTTTGCCGGCGAATGTCAATATCGGCATCGCCCGATATCGGTCATTCCGCCCTCGACCGGGCCGCCCGGTTGGCGCAAGATGTCGACGAATTTTACTGTGAGGCAGCCATGTCGAAAACTCAACGCATTTCGATTCCCTTCGAATCCCTGGACCCTCTGACCATAGGCTCCTGTGACGATCCGAGCATGGTCTATCGCGAGCATATCGAGATCGAAATTGCCGAGCGTAATCTGCTTGCGGTAATCGAACCGAACGAGCCCGCCTCGCTGCCCGATGTCACAGAAGCCGCGGCGCAAGCGCTGGAGAACCCGCAATCCGGCCGGCGCTTCTCCGAGATGATCGGCGCCGACAAGAGTTTGGCGATCATCATCGACAACCAGTTCCGCCCGACCCCTGCCTCCAAAATCCTGCCGGCGATACTCGATGCGGTCGAGAAGCATGGCGTCAAGGATGCCCGGGTGGTGTGCGCCAACGGCAAGGTCTTCACGATGTCGGAATCCGACACCGAGAAAAAGCTCGGCAGGGAAAACATGGCGCGCATGGAGCGCCTCGGCATCCCGTTCTTCCAGAACGAGCCGCGCGAGGAAGATATGTACAGCTTCGTCGGCATCTCCACGCGAGGCACGCCGGTATGGCTACACAAAGAAGTGGCCAAGTCGGATGTCAAGCTGTCGGTCGGCCAGACCCAGTCCAATCATTGGGGCGCGGGCGGCGGCGGCAAGCTGATCCTGCCGGGCGTGGTCGCCGACGAGACCATTGAATCGAACCACTGCGCCTTCGTCATGTCGCCCGACACCCATTACGGCTCCTATGCCGGGCCGATGCGCGCCGATATCGACGAAGTGGCGACCATGTGCGAACTCACCGCGACGCTGAACAGCGTCATCAATACCAAGGGCGGCGTCTCTTTCATGAATTTCGGCAGCCACCCGGAAGCCCATCTCGAGGCGCTGCGCAACTTCAACGATATCTACGCTTACGAGCGGCCGGCCGGCGGCCTCGCCGATATCGCCATTTGCGGCGTCTTCGCGCCGACCGATCATCTGTTCTTCCACACCGGCTGGGGCTGCATGTCGTCGGATCTGGTGCTCAAGGACGGCGCCACGATCATCTATTGCAGCCCGTCGCCCGGCGTGAACACCCATCTCGGCAATTTTCCCGGCCTCGCCCTGATGGATTTGATGAAACCCTATATGCCACCGACGCCCGAAAACATGGAGCGCGTCTACCGCGACATCCACAGCCGCAAGATCGAGATGTGGGCCGGCTGTATCTGGGTGCCGATCTACGAGGTCATGACGCGCAAGAAGCTGCATGTGGTGACGCTCGAGGAAAATCTCGAAATGGCGGCGGATATCGGCATCGAGGCGAGCACCTCGCTGGATGGCGCGCTTGGCGGTGCCTTCGAGCAGCATGGCAAGGACGCCAAAGTGGTGGTGTTGCCCTTCGCGCGCTATCAGATGCCGCGCGACGCCATCGTCATGCCGGGCCAGGAAAAGCCGCGCCTGGCGGCGGTCGCCGAGTAGGAAAGGCCGGCAGCGATATGCCGCGCAGCGTCAAGGACAGGGCCGGCCCGGTGCGCGGCTCGACCACCATCGAGGAGTTGATGGCGCGCTTTCCCGACGGCAAGGCGAGCGATCTGATGGCGCGCCTGTCCTGGCCCTGCGCCCATTGCTCGGGGCGCATGGACGAGCCGTTATCGCTTGCCGCCAAGCGCCACGGCAATCCGACGGGCGCCGTCGTCGAGGCTTTCCGCGCCCTCGACAATGGCGGCCCGAGCGAGCGCCAAGTCATGGCGGCGACCAACAAATCGGCGCCCCGGCCAAGCGTCGAGGCAACTTGGCGCCGCCACGCCGAATAGGGCGCCGATAGGTTTCGGGCCTGCGGCCGGCGCGTTCAGATAATGCCGTCGGAAGACAATTCGGCCAAAACCTCGTTCATGCTGTCGCGCAGCACATCGGCGACGGTGTCGCATTGTTCCCTGGTCAGGATCAGGCATGGCGACAGGACATTGAGGTGGCCAACCGGGCGCACGATCAGGCCGCGTTTTTCCGCCGCGTTGGAAACCCGCTTGCCGATATTGACGCTGTAGGGAAATGCTTCCTTGGTTTCCTTGTCGGCGACATATTCGATGCAGGCCATGAAGTGGCTGCCCCGGACGTCGCCGACATGGGCGACGTCGCGCAAGCCTTGCAGGCGCTCCATGAAATAGGGGCCGACCTCGCGGACATGCGCGAACAGCGCTTCACGTTCCATGATTTCGATATTTTTCAGCGCCGCAGCGCAGGCCACCGGATGGCCCGAATAGGTAAACCCGTTGTTGAACCATTTGTCGGGATTGGCGTTGAGAGAATCGTAAATGCGGTCGGAGAAAATCGCCGCGCCGAGCGGCTGGTAGCCCGAGGTCAGCCCCTTGGCGCACACCAACAGGTCGGGCTGAACGCCAAACATATCCTTCACCGCGAACCAGTGACCGACCCGGCCAAAGCCGGTGACGACCTCATCGGCGACGAACAGGATATCGTATTTGTCGCACAGTGATCGGATGCCGGTGAAATATTTATGCGGCGGCACATGGACCCCGCCGGCCCCCATGATCGGCTCGGCCCAGAACGCCGAAACGCTGTCGGGGCCGAGCTCGACAACCTTTTGTTCAAACTCGTCGACCAGAAAATCGGAAAATTCCTCTTCGCTCATGCCGTCCGGCCGGCGGTAGAGGTCGGGTGTCGAAATATGATGGATGTTGTCGTGCGTGTATTCGAAATTCGGGTTGCGGTCCGCCGTCTTGCCGCTCAGCCCGGCGGTGAGATCGGTCGAGCCGTGATAGGCCTCCTTGCGCGCGATGATGTGACGCTTTTCCGGCTTGCCGCGGTCGCGCTGATAATATTGCACCAGACGATAGGCCGAATCATTGGCCGTCGAACCGCCGCCGGCAAACATGACATGGTTGAGGTCGCCAGGCGTCAGTTCGGCCAGCTTGGCCGCCAATTCCGCCGCCGGCACGTTGGTGGTATCCACAAACGGATTGAAGAACGGCATTTTGCGGGCCTGCGCCGCGATCGCCTCAACGATTTCCTCGCGCCCATAGCCGGCATTGACGCACCACAGCCCGCCGATGCCATCGAGGTAGCGCTTGCCGTTGATGTCGGTGACGTAGGCGCCTTTGGCTTCATTCATGACCAAAGAGCCGTCCCTGCCAAAGGATTCGAAATGCGTCCACGGGTGGACGAAGTGCTGGCGATCCTTGTCCCAGACTTCCTGGGCGTAATTGTGCTGAAGATTATGAGCCATGACGCAACCTGCCATTCTTTGGTGAGTTGGCGAAGGTTTGCAGGTCTTGGCCCAATTTGCCAATTATTTGTCGCCGTGAGCTGGTCCTACTTTATCGGACAATTTGGCGGCCTGGCGCTGATGGATTCGATGAAGCCCCATATGCCGCCAACACCGGAGAACATGAAGCGCGTTTACCGCGACATCCACAGCCGCAAGATCGAGATGTGGGCCGGCTGTATCAGGGTGCCGATCTATGAGGTGATGACGCGCGACGCCATCGTCATGCCGGGCCAGGAAAAGCCGCGCCTGACGGCGGTCGCCGAGGCCAAGGATATGCCGTGCAGCGTCGAAGCCGCTTGGCGCCGCCACGCCCGCTAGGATGGGCTGCTAAGTAATCTTAGGCAGGATTTCGGATGCCGTGAGCTGCAACTGGTCGCGCGTCGTTTCGGCCGGGATAAAGGACAGGCCGATGGAACTGGCGCCGGCGTCCAACAATGCCTGTATCTTCTCGGCGCACTCGTCCGGCTCGCCGCAAATCGCCAACCAGTCGAGCCATTCATCCGGCATTTCCTTCTCGACGGTGGCGGCGCCGCCACGCGCCAACATTTCGCCGAGCTCCTCATTCACGTCATAGACGCCGGTCATCAGCGTCTCGCCCATGATCTCCAGATAAAACGCCACGGTCGCCCGTGCGGCGGCGCGCGCGGCCTTGCGGTCTCGCGAGATGCTGGTGATCGCGTAGACCGGTAGATGCACCTTGCCGGTACGACCGGCCTTGGCCATTTCTTCGCTCAGCCGTTCGTGACCGTGGGCGACATATTTGGGCCCGGCGAGCACCGACACCACCAGCCCGTCGGCCATTTCGCCGGCCAGCGCGATGGATTTCGGGCCAACCGCGGCGACCAGGATCGGCAGGCCCTTGCACGGATTCAAGAGGCCGATCTTGTCGAGGGTAAAATGCTTGCCCTCTGCCTCGACGGTCTCGCCTTCGAAGAGTTGGCGCAAGGACCCGATACATTCGCGCATGGCGCCCATGATCGAGCCCGGATAGACCCCCATCTGCTTGGTCCAGGCATCGGGGCCATGGCCAATCGACATGGTAAAGCGGCCGGGAAAGGCGTTGGCCAGCGTCGCCGCTTCCATCGCCGTGATCGCCGGATGGCGGGTCACAGAAGCGACGCAGCCGAGCCCCACGCGGATATCCCGCGTCGCCTGAAGCGCGATCGCCGACGTCGCGAAGCCGGCGAGCATATAGCAATCCTCGGCAATCCAAATCTCGCCATATCCGAGATCTTCGATCAGGCGGCACATTTCGGCGATTTCGCCGGCCGGTGTCGTACCGTGAAGAAACACCCCAACAGGGTTCGTAACTCGCTCTGCCATCTCATATCTCCCCTTCGTGGCGGATTGTTGGCGCCAGATTATATTGCGATCACGGCGCTCACATTACATAATTTTAGAACGATTTCCGCTCGGGCATGACTCCCGGCACCACCTGCGCAAGGCGATACGGACATGGATGACAATCACCGAAGCAACCTTTCCCTCGAAGATATGGACCGCCAGTCCATGTTTCACGGCTATACTTCCATCGCCCAGCACGAGACCGACGGCCCGTTCATACTCGACAAGGGCAAGGGCATTGTCATCACCGATCAACATGGCGAGGAATATGTCGATGCGGTGGCCGGCCTGTGGTGCGTCAATCTGGGCTGGGGCCGGCGCGAGGTGATCGACGCAATCACGGCGCAGCTTGAAAAGCTATCCTACTATCATAACTTCACCTCGATCTCGAACGAGCCCGCGATTCGCCTCGCCGACCGGGTCTTGCGCTTGGCGCCGCTCAATATGAGCAAGGTGTTTTTCGGCAATTCGGGCTCGGACGCCAACGACACCAACGTCAAGCTCGTCTGGTATTACAACAATATTCTTGGCAGGCCGGAAAAGAAGAAAATCCTATCGCGCGAGCTCGCCTATCACGGCGTGACCATCGGCGCCGGCAGCCTCACCGGCTTGCCCATGGTGCACAAACATTTCGACCTGCCGATCGCCAACGTCATTCACGTCGAAAAACCGGACCATTATTGGAACGCGGCGAAGGGCCAGAGCGAAGCCGAATACGCCAAGGATTTGGCCGAGAAGCTCGATGCGCGCATTCAGGCCGAGGGGCCGGAGACAGTCGCCGCCTTTATCGCCGAGCCGATCATGGGCGCCGGCGGCGTGGTGGTGCCGCCTGAAGGCTATTTCGCCGAAATTCAGCAGGTGCTGAAGAAACATGATGTGCTGATGCTGGTCGATGAAGTGATTTGCGGCTTCGGCCGTCTCGGCGAATGGTTCGGCTGCGATGTGTTCGGCATCGAGCCCGATATCATGACGGTGGCCAAGGGCCTGACCAACGGCTACATCCCGATGTCGGGCTCGCTGGTCGGCGACAAGGTGTGGGATGTGCTGGAGAGCAGCAGCGCGGAAATCGGCGCCTTCGGCCATGGTTTCACCTATTCGGCCCATCCGGTCGCCGCCGCCGCCGGGATGGCCGTGCTCGACGTCATGGAGCGCGAGAACATTGTCGAACATGTCGCCGATGTCGGCGCTTATTTTCAGGCGCAGTTGCGCGAGAAATTTCTGCCCCATCCGTTGATCGGCGACGTGCGCGGCGTCGGCCTCATGGCGGCGGTCGAACCGGTGGCCGATAAATCGGCGCCGATGGCGTTCGATCCTGGCCTTAAGCTCGGCCCCAGGCTGGCCAAATTATGCCTCGAGGAAGGCATGATCGTGCGCGCCCTGTTCCAGTCGACGGCAATCGGATTCTCGCCGCCCCTGATCGTCACCAAGGCGCAGATCGACGATATCATAGCCCGCTTCGCCGCCGCCCTGGCGCGCTGGGAGAAGGAGATAATTGCGGAAGGGCATTGGAAGGGTTAGAGCCGACAATTGACGGAACCCACCAAGACTCATCCAAACGGAACCACCAACCGGAATGCGACCAGCATTCCGGCTGCGCGACTGAGCGCCCGAGTTAATACGAGGTAGCCAAGGGAGCGGATGCGACCGCCCGGCGATTGAGGGACCAACAAAAAGCGCGCGGATGCCCCCGGGTGTCGCGAGCGCGCTCCGCGCGCTAAGTTCGCCCCTTCTCCCTAATCCCTCTTCCCCCCGGGGAAGAGGGACTTGTCACTTGGCTTGCCAGTGGACGGCAGATCGTTTTCTCATCATCGCTCGAAACTGTTCCGTCGTTTTGGGCAGCAATTCTCCGCTTCCCCAATCGACGATGACGCCGTAGCGGCGCACCAGATCGAACTCGTTGAGCTCGCCCGCCTGATAGCGCCCAGCCGCCACCTCCGGTTCCTCGTCGAGCCAGCCGGCGCGCGCGGCGGCGATCTCGGCGCGCGCCGATTTGGTCGCCTCGACATCGACCTCATATTGCGCCAGGTCGGGATCGATGGTGCGCAAGACGACGCCGTAATCGGTTTTGGCGCGTTCGAGTGAGACGTAATCGTCCTCGACATCGCGCATCACCGCCGCCGGGTCGCGCTCGAGCGGATCGCCGAGCCCGCCGCCGCCGGCGGTCGAGCGGCTGAACACATCGCCACTGCCGATCGGCTCGTCGGAAAAGAGCGAGCCGAACCATTCCTTCTCGTCGCGGTCCTTGCGCCTGATCCAAAGCCCGTGCGGCATTGAGGGCAGGCCGCCCTTGATGCCCCACACCACCGAACGCTCGCGGTCGCAGATATAGGAGATGATGGTCTCGTCGGCGGCACCGATGGTGCTGGTTTTGATCACCCCGGCGCCGCCGCGGTATTTCCCCGGACCCGGCGAATCGGTCAGTATTTGATGATGGTCGGCCATCACCGGACAGAGGCGCTCCTGGCCTTCGCTGGGCTGGGTCTGCAGGCCGGTACCGAAGCAGGCGGTGGTAACGTTGCAGCCGTCGCGGTCGCTGCGCCCGCCCCAGCCGCCGGGCAGCCAGTCATAAAACATAAAAATGTTTTTCTCCCGCGAGCGCAGGTCGCGCCCGCCGACCAGCAGATATTCGAGATTGAATGCGCAGGCCATGCCGCGCTCCGGCATGATCTCCGACCAGATCTCGAAGATCGAATTGACGATCTTCTCGAACGGCATGAGAAAGCCGCTGACGGCTATCGGCCACTTCGCGTCGACGATCGAATCCGCCGGCGCGATGACGTTGAGCGGGCGGTAAAAACCCGAATTGAGCGGCAGGTCCGGGAAATAGGTTTTCATGCCGGCGACGATGGCCGAGAAAGTGCCGCCGAAGGCCGAATTGTAAAGCGTCGCTATGGTGCCGTGGCTGCCGGTGAAGTCGTAGGTGACCTCGTCGCCCTCGATGACGAGTTTGGTATGGATCGGAATGAGACTCTCTCCGCCGCCGGGATCGCGGTCGAGATAGTCTTCGGTTTCCCAACTGCCGTCGGGCAGCTCGGAAATACGCCGGCGCGTCGCATGCTCGACATAATCCTGCACCTCCTTCATACCGGTGACGACGGTGTCCTTGCCGTACTTATCGACCAGCCGGAGAATTTCGCGCTCGGCCACCCGGGTCGCCTCGGACTGGGCGTGCATGTCGCCGAAGATGGCGGAGGGGTCGCGCGTGTTGGAGGCCACCAGATTGGCGACATCGCGTCGGAAAACGCCCTTGTCGAACAGGCGCACGGCCGGAATGCGAATGCCTTCGCGGAACATTTCCTTGGCCTGAACATCGAACGAGCCCGGCACGCTGCCGCCGACATCGGTCCAATGGCCGTTCGATTGGGCGAAGCAGATTATTTCGCCATCGACCATGATCGGGCGGACGATGCGGACATCGTTGAAATGGGTGCCGCCGGCGTATGGGTCGTTGATCATGAACACATCGCCCGGATGCATGTCATCGGCGAATTCCTCGATCACCGACTTGCAGGTGTAGTGCAAAGTGCCGACATGCGAGGCGATGTCCATATTGCCCTGGGCCACCGAATCGCCGTTCACATCGTTGAGCCCGTTGGAAAAATCCCGATTGTAGATGACGAAGGAATGGCAGGTGCGGATGATCTGTTCGGCCATCTGGTCGACCGTGGTGATAAACGAGTTCTTGAGCACCTCGAAGGTCACCGGATCGAGCGAAAAATTCGGCCTTGCAACGCTCATCGCGAAGCCTCCCCCAAATGGATGATAATGTTCAACCAGGCGCCGGTCTCGGCACGGCAGCCGGGCGGCACCAGCACGGTAGAATCGAGCTGCTCGATCACCAGCGGCCCCGCCATCACGGCGCCGGCCGGCAGATCCTCATGGCGGTAAATCGGCGTCTCGATCGGCTCCTCCTGCCCGTCGAAATAAACCGGGCGGGTGGTGCTCGGCTCGGGCGTTCCGCCTTTCTCGGCGTGGCGCATCAACTCGGCTTTCGCCACCTCGCCGATGGCGGTCAGATTGAGCCGGAACAGGTCGACCGGCTCGACGTCGCGGCGATAGGCATATTCACGCTCGTGATCGCGGTGAAACAATTCGACCGCGTCATCCACTGAATCGAACGGCGCCGGCACCGGCACCTGGAGCGAGCGCCATTGGCCGGCATACATCATGTCGATGCTGCGTTGAAAAACCATATCTTGCGGCGCAACGCCTTCCGATTCGAGCTGCTCGGCCGCCTCGGATTGCATGGCGGCGAATTGCGCTTCGATGTCCCCGGGCGAGGCCGCCGCCGCCGCCTTGAGGTAGGAGCGCGAGAAATCGTGACGGATGTCGACGAGCAGGCAGCCGATGGCCGACGTCACGCCGGGGTTGGGCGGCACGATCACGGTCGGTATCGAAAGCTCCTTGGCCAGCGCGACGCCGTGCAGGGCGCCGGCGCCGCCGAAGGCGACGAGCGCGAAATCGCGCGGGTCGTAGCCGCGGCTGATCGAGATCAGCCTGACGGCGTCCGCCATGTTTGCGTTGGCGACGCTGACGATGGCCTTGGCGGCGGCGGTCGGCGTGAGCTTCAGCGGCTCGGCGATGTCCGAGGTAACGGCCTCGGCCGCCGCTTTGCGGTCGAGCTTTATTTGGCCGCCCGCCAGTTCATCGCCGAGGCGGCCCAACAGAAGATTGGCGTCAGTCGTGGTCGGCGTGGCGCTGCCGCGGTCGTAGCAGGCCGGGCCCGGGTCGGCGCCGGCCGATTGCGGGCCGCTGTGCAGCGCCCCGTCATCGTCGATCCAGGCCAGCGAGCCGCCGCCGGCGCCGATCGTCAGCACCTCGATACTGGGAAAGCGGATCGGATAGCCGAATTCGATATGCCATTCCTTGGTGACGCGGAGATCGCCGCCATAGACCAGCGAGACGTCACAGCTCGTCCCGCCCATGTCGAGCCCGATGGCGTTGTCATAGCCGCACAGCCCGGCGATGTGACGGCTGGCGATGGCGCCAGCGGCGATGCCCGAGCCGGCCAGGCGGCCGGCGAAATTCTTGGCCGTCGCCGCCGTCATCACGCCGCCGCCGGAATGCAGCATCAGCAGATCGTTGGCGTAGCCGCCTTCGGCCAGGGCCTCGCTCATGCGCGCCACATAGCGCCCGATCACCGGGCTCAGGATGGCGTTCACCACCGTCGTCGAAAAGCGCTCATGCTCGAAAATCTCAGGGATCGTCTGGCTCGACGCCGAGATCGCGACGCCGGGCAGTTCGGCCTCGAGAATTTCCCTCATGCGCACTTCGTTGGTCGGGTTGATGAAGGAGTTCATGAAGCAGACGGCGACCGCCTCGACCGCGCGCTTCTTGAGGATGCGCGCCACCTCGCGCGCCGCCGCCTCGTCGAGCGGCTTGATGATGGCGCCGCTGTAATCGGTGCGCTCGGGCACCACCAAGCGGTCGCGGCGGCGGATATAGGGCGGCGCCACATCTTTATAGGTGTCCCACAACTCTTCTTTATTGGAACGGCGGATTTCAATCACGTCGCGGTAGCCGTCGGTGCACACCATTGCCGAGGGCGGCAGGCGGCGGGTAATCAGCGCGTTGGTGGCCACCGTGGTGCCGTGCGAAAACAGGGTGACGTCGTGGAGGTCGACATCGGCGACCGCCAGGGCATTCATCGCGCCGTCCATCGGATCTGCGGGTGTGGATGCGGTTTTGGCGACGCGCAATTCACCGCTGCTCTCGTCGAGCACGCAGATATCGGTAAATGTGCCGCCGATATCGACGGCTATTCGCAGATTGCGCATCGAACGCCCTCTCCCCGGATTATTTATTCTTGGCGCGGACAAATTATGTCGTAGACGGCGCTGTAATCATTTTCGTTCAACCCCTGTTCCGTCGCCTTGACGAAAAGCTGGCGCAGCGCGCTTACGCCATCGCTCATGATCCCGAGGTCTTCCATATCGTCAAGCGTTAGCTGCATGTCGTTCCTGTGCTTTACCAGCCGATAGAGCGGCGGCGTGAAATCGCGCTTGGTCATGCGGCCGTGAAAATATTCGCCGAGGCCGATCTGAAACAACGGATTCTCGCCGGTCGCCTCCATCAGCATGTCCTCGGGCAAACCGGCGCGTTCGAACACCGCCAGGCCATAAGCGAACGCGACGACCTGAAACATCATGATTTGGATCATCGCATTCTCGGCGATCGACGCCGTGCCGACCTCGCCGACCCTGAGAATCTTGGGCCCGAGATCGCCGAGCAGCGGCGCCCAGGCATCGAAGTCGGCTTGGCTGGCGCCGACCATGGCGTGCATCTTGCCGCTCGACACATCGTCGGGGAAATTGAGGATCGCGATATCGAGGCAGGTTCCGCCGACCGCCTCGATGCGGCTCGTGACCTGGCGCGCCACCCGGCCGTTGGTCGTCGTCATCTTCATGAAAACCTTGTCGGCGAAGCGCGGCAGGATGTCATCGGTGAGGATCATTTCGTCCATCGCCGGGGCGTGCTCGACCAGCGAGATGACGAGCGAAGTGGCCTCGACCGCGTCGCGCGCCGAGGCGGCGATGCGCGCGCCCTTTCCCGCCAGCGGCGCCATGCGCCCAGGAGAACGGTTGTATATTGTGACGCTGTGATCCTTGGCCAGCAGGCGTTCGACCACGGCCGTGCCCATCGCACCGGTTCCAATCACCGAGATATCCATATCAAGCTCCCTCGAAATCACGCCGCCCGCGGCGAAGCCGCGACACAGCATTATGTCAGGTTTGACTTGAGTGAAAATAACCCTGTTAAATATATGATTTAACAGAATCTATTTTGGTAGCGAGGGCAGGACTCGAACCTGCGACCCATGGATTATGATTCCACTGCTCTACCAGCTGAGCTACCCCGCCCCGACCGTCGAGGCGTTGGCTATACGTCTGGGCGCGGCAACGTGTCAAGCGCGGAGACGCGCCGTTTAAGCGTTGGACTGGTTCTGCATCGCCAATAGCGAGTTGAGATCGACCTCGACAAAGCGAACCGCTCTGGCGCCGTCGTCTTCGACCCGCGTAACCTGGCCGGTAAATTCGCTGGACGGGCCATCGGCCGGCTCCATCACCCCGGTGAAGCGCTCCCAGCGTGCAAAACTTTCAAGCCCATGCGCCATAAATCCGCCGACCGAGCAGTTCATGGCTTTGAGCTCGCGCTTTCCTACTTTTAACTTCAATTTGTCATCCTCCACCCGGTCGCTCCCGCAGCGATCGCACGAGCAATTCCCACGTCCCCAAAATAACAAAAAAAACGGCTTCTAAAATTGCCGTTTCGATGAACAGTGTTCACATCTTGGCAAATTACCGCACATAAGGAAAGTGACCATCGTCACAAACCGATCAACTTCCAGTGCGTGCCGGTGACAATGCCTATTTATTCTGGACCAGTTTCAGAATATCGGCGCCACGGTGATGAAACGCAGCGCGGCGCGGCGCCGGTCGTCAATTCGTACAATTTCCGAGATGACGGCGCCCATCGGCAGCCCGTCGCGGGATTCCAGGCTACCCGCCACCTTATCGCCGATTTTCCAGCAATCCAGGGCGCCGACCAGACAGCCGCCCGGCGACCAATTTATCGTCACCAGTCGGTGACTGCCGACGACCAGATGAAGCTGGTCCGCCGCTTCAAATTTTCGCCCATATCGGCGCCGATCATCTTGGGATGGCGTTGGCGTTTTGTCTGGCGTCCGGGTCGGCATGGTATTTCCTTTCGACAACCCCGCTACCCGGAGATAACCGGGCCGGAAGCTTTGCGTCCCGCCGTTGCCGACGGTTTGCCATTATCGTGGAATCAAGCGAGTTAGCCTGCCGGTTTCGGGCGCGCCGCGATGTGATCGATATCACACAATTTTTTTTCCGGGAAGCGCCGGATGCCGCGCTATGCGGCGGCGGCCCGCCTGAGCGCGTCGCTCTGCCCCATGCCGGCGATCCAGCCGCCGCCGAGCAGCCTGTCGCCTTGATAGCAAACAGCCGCCTGGCCGCGCGCCGTCGCGGCTTCGGGCCGGGACAGGTGGATTTCGCCTTCGCCGTCATCCAACAGGGTCAAGCGCGCCGCCGCGCCGGGGTGGGAGGAGCGCAACCGAACGGTTATTTCGGCGCCGCCGCGCGACGGGGCGCCGCGGTCGGGAAAATAGAGCTGGCGCAGGAAAACGCGGTCGCACAACAGCGCCGCCTTCGGCCCTACCGTGACGCGCCGGCTGGCGGCATCCAGGGCGACGACGTAGAGCGGCTCCGGCGCGGCGATACCGAGGCCGCGGCGCTGGCCGATGGTGTAACGGATGATTCCCGCATGCTGTCCGACGATTTCTCCGGCGAGATCGACGATATCGCCGGCTTCGCAGGCGCCGGGCCGAAGCTTTTCGATGACCGTGGCGTAATCGCCGTCGGGGACGAAGCATATGTCCTGGCTATCGGGCTTTGCCGCCACCGCCAGGCCGAGGCGCCCGGCCCGGCGCCTGACCTCCGCCTTGCCGACGTCGCCCAACGGAAAACGCAGAAATTCCAATTGCTCGCGCGTGGTGGCGAAAAGGAAATAGCTCTGATCGCGTTCGCCGTCGTCGGCGCGGTGCAACTCCGGCCCCGCGTCGCCCATCACGCGGCGCACATAATGACCGGTCGCCAGGGCATCCGCCCCGAGATCGCGGGCGGCGGCGAGCAGATCGCGGAATTTTACCGTCTGGTTGCACTTGATGCAGGGAATCGGCGTTTCGCCGCGCAAATATGAATCGGCGAAATCATCGATGACCTCGCTGCGGAAGCGATTCTCGTAATCGAGGACGTAATGGGCGATTCCGAGATGCGCCGCGACGCGGCGGGCATCGTGAATATCCTGTCCGGCGCAACAGGCTCCGACGCGCCCCTGCGCCGCGCCGTCATCGTAAAGCTGAAGCGTGATGCCGACCACATCGTAACCGGCCTCGGCGTAAAGCGCCGCGGTAACCGAGGAATCGACGCCGCCCGACATCGCCACGACGATGCGGGTGCGGGCGCGCGGCTTGTCTATTCCGGCATCAATAGAGGCTATGGTGGAGGCTATGGACATGCCGGCAATATAGGCCGCCAAGCCGGGCGGGCAAGTGCGGCGATTTCACCATCAGACCCGTCCGTGCCCGTCCCTATTCACCCGCGGCGAGACCCATTTGCCAGAAATCCGCCTCCAACAGGGTGGCTTCGCGGAATATCCGGGCGAGCGCGGTGATTCGCAGCTCCGCCCCGCGCCTGTGGCCGACGCGCTCCAGCAAGCGCACGGCCTCGGCGGCTACCGTCTGATAGTCATCGCCGCCATACATCTCGATCCAGGCGCGATAAGGATTGCCCGCCAATTGCGTGCGATCGTCGGCCAACAGGCGGGCGCCGATTTCGCCGTAACCGACAATGCAAGGCGCCAGCGCAACATAGAGATCGAGCAGATCGCCGGCCATGCCGCGCTCCAGAACATAGCGCGTATAGGCCAGCGTCGCGCTGTCTTCAGGCGCCGCTTCGAGAGTCGCGGAATCGACCCCCCAATCGGCGCAATATGTTTCGTGCAGGCCGATCTCGACATCGACGATCGCCTGCAACCCTTGCGATGCGGCGCGAATTTCCGCCAGGCTCTCGGATTTGTAGACGGCCAGGCCATAGGCCCTGGCGAAATGGCGAAGAAAAATGAAATCCTGAATCAGATAGTGGCGAAACGCCGCCTCGGGCAGGCTGCCCTCGGCCAGCGCCATGAGGAAGGGATGCTCGGTATATTGCCGCCACGCTTCCGCGCAAGCGTCGCGCAGGCTGGCGAACAGGCTGCCGTCGAAGCCAGCGCTCGAATTTCGCCCGGCCATGGTCAATCCAGCAGCATGTTCCGCGTCTCCTTGGGAAGCGAAACCTCAAGCCCGTCCAGTTCTTCCGTGATCACGATCTGACAGCCGAGCCGCGAGGTGCGGGTCAGCCCGAAGGCGAGATCAAGCATATCCTCTTCATCCTCGCTGACCTCTTCGAGTCTGCGATACCATTTCTTGTCGATGATGACGTGGCATGTCGAGCAGGCCATGGAGCCCTCGCAAGCGCCTTCGATGTCGATCTTGTTTTCGTGAGCGATATCGAGCACCGAATCGCCAAGCGGCGCGTCGACCACGCGACGGCTGCCGTCGGCGGCGATGAACGTCATTTGCGGCATACATTATTTCTCCAGCAATCGTGGCGCCGGTCGGCTCCCCGTGCCGGCGGCGCCATCCAAACGCAAGCCGCCCGGCAAGGTCAACGCTCGATCGCCGCATCGCTGCCGGAAGTTTGTGAAACCCCGCTGGTATAGCGCGCCGTCAAGCCGGCGTAAAAAGCCCGCCAGGCGCCGACCAGCTTGTCGACATCCTCGTCCCGGTTGGCCCAACCGAAGCTGATGCGGATGGCGCACCCGGTTTCGCCGTCGGGCGCGCCGAGGGCGCACAGCACATGCGACGGTTCG
>CAJXFT010000027.1 GCA_913053235.1 uncultured Alphaproteobacteria bacterium | reverse complement strand
TTATAGCAGAAGCATGTTGCCGCCGCATGAAATATCGGTTTCATCTGGGAAATGGGGGATTAATGACGGCGCGCGGTCACTTTCTGGTCACTTGAAAGAAACAGGGGCTTAGCCGTTTTCAGCTAAGCCCCTGATTTGATTGGTGGAGCCAGGCGGAATTGAACCGCCGACCTCTTGAATGCCATTCAAGCGCTCTCCCAACTGAGCTATGGCCCCGAAATTCTCGCGCCCCCGGCGAAGTGAAAATATGGGCCCCGATGCCTTGGTGCAAGCCCGGCGGCGAAAATACTTGTCTAAACGTCGGCTTTTTCGGGCGTCTCAATGCCTTCGATGACCTCGGCCATGTCGTCCTCGTCCTCACCCAATTCCGACGGATCTTCCATCGTCTCGGCGCTTTTTTCTTCGGCTTCACTGTCATCGCCGGCGCCGGCATCCTCGACAATAGCCAGTTCCGCGCCGTCGTCCGTTGCAGGCGCGCTGTCTTCGGCTTCGGCGAGCACCGGCGGCGGCGGCGGCGGCGCGGGCTCGACGGCGGCGCGCGGCCGCCGCGTCCGTGGCGGCGCGCTAATTTCGAATGGCGCGTCGCAGCTCGGGCAAACGATCGGGTCGCGCCGCATATCGTAAAATCGTTTACCGCAACCGAGGCAGGTCCGCTTGTTGCCCCATTTAGCATCCGCCACGATAAATATCTCCCCTGGTGACTTTCCACGCACGCGCCGACATGCGCTTGTTCAGGCCGAATTGCCACGTTCGGCAGACTCTGTCAAAAATAAAATGACATTGACCGCCTGCCCGCGTTTGTCGCGGCGCCTGGCTGTGTTAAAGACATGACGTGAAGAGAAGCGAACAAATCATTTCAGATCAATCCGCTGCGCCGCGAAACGGTGGCGCCGCAGAAGCGATTTCGCCGCCGCGCCGCATGATTTCCGAGCCTTCCGATTCATTGTCCGGAGAAGCCACCCTGCCGGGCGACAAGTCCATTTCGCACCGTGCCTTGATCCTCGGCGCGCTGGCGGTCGGCGAAACCCGCATCGATGGTTTGCTCGAGGGCGGCGACGTCATGGCGACGGCGCGCGCGCTCGGCGAGTTCGGCGTCGAGGTGGCGCGCGATGGCCCCGGCGCGTGGCGGGTTTGGGGTGCCGGCGTCGGCGGATTTCAGGAACCGGCGCGCCAGTTGGATCTCGGCAATGCGGGCACGGCGGTGCGCCTCCTTATGGGGGTCGCGGCTCAGCACCCCTTCACCAGCTTTTTCAGCGGCGATGATTCGCTCGGCAATCGGCCGATGGGCCGGGTCGCCGAGCCGCTCAGGCAAATGGGCGCGCGCATTGAAGCGCGCAGCGGCTGCCGCTTGCCCCTGGCGCTCACCGGCAGCAGCGAACTGCTGCCGCTCAGCTACACCCTGCCGGTGGCCTCGGCGCAGGTGAAATCGGCGGTGCTCCTCGCCGGCCTCGCGGCGCCCGGCGAAACCGCGATCGTCGAGCCGGCGCCGAGCCGCGATCACAGCGAGCGCATGCTGCGCCATTTCGGCGCCGAGCTCAGGGTCGAGGACGCCGCCGCCGGGGGGCGCCGGATAGTTTTGTCGGGCCAGCCCGAGCTCAGCGCCCGGGCGCTGTCGATTCCGGCCGATATCAGCTCGGCCGCCTTTGCGCTCGCCGCGGCGCTGATCGTGCCGGGTTCGCAATTGCTGCTCAGGAATGTCGGCGTCAATCCGTTTCGCGGCGGCCTGCTGGATTGCGTGCGCGAGATGGGCGGCGCGGTGGAATTGCAGGGCGCCAAGGAAATATCCGGCGAGCCGGTGGCCGATATCGCCGTCAGCGCCTCTAAATTACATGGCATCGACGTGCCTGCGGCGCGCGTGCCCAGCATGATCGACGAATTTCCCATCCTCGCGGTGTTGGCGGCTTGCGCCGAAGGCCCGAGCCGCCTCGCCGGCGTCGGCGAATTGCGCCACAAGGAAAGCGACCGCTTCGCCGCCATCCTCGCCGGGCTCAGCGCCGCCGGCGTGCAAGTGGCGGCCGAAGGCGACGATATCCTGATCACCGGCATGGCCGGCCCGCCGCCCGGCGGGGGTGAGATAGAAAGCTGCCTCGATCATCGCATCGCCATGGCGTTTCTGGTGCTCGGCATGGCCACCGCCCGGGGCATGACCATCGATGACGGCGCCCCCATCGCCACCAGCTTTCCCGCCTTTGCCGAGCTGATGAACGGTCTCGGCGGGCGGATTCGCCATGGCTGAGGCAGGCGAGAGCGCGAAGCGCGCCGTCACCATCGCCGTCGATGGCCCGGCGGCTTCGGGAAAGGGCACGCTGGCGCGCCGTCTGGCCGCTAGCTTCGGCCTCAGCCATCTCGATACCGGCGGGCTTTACCGCGCCGTGGCGTCGCGCCTGCTGCGCCTGGGCGGCGATCCCGGCGATGAAACAGCCGGCGAGAAGGCGGCGCAAAGCCTCGAACAAAAAGACCTCGAAGCGGCCGATCTGCGCACCGAGGAGGTCGGTCAGGCGGCCTCGGTGGTGTCCGCCCATCCGGGCGTGCGGGCGGCGCTTTTGGCCTATCAACGCCAGTTCGCCGCGACGCCGCCGGGGGCGGTTTTGGACGGCCGCGACATCGGCACCGTGGTGTGCCCCGGGGCCGACGGCAAAATCTATCTCGAAGCCCCGGTCGAGGTGCGCGCCAGGCGGCGCGTGAAAGAGTTGCGGTTACGCGGCGTGGAGAGTATAGAATCGCGCGTTTTGCAGGAAATGCAGGATCGTGACGCCCGCGACAGCGGTCGCGCGGTGGCGCCGCTGAAAGCGGCGGCGGATGCGCTCAAGATCGATACCAGCGATCTATCGCCCGACGAGGTGTTTGATCGGGCGCTTTCTTATCTCACGGCGCGGCTGGATTGATGCGATCGAGGCGGCGATGTGAAATGTAGGTTGGATAGGAGAACAGATGACAACGCAATCGGTTGATGAGCAGCCGCCAAGCAAGGAAAACTTTGCCGAACTGCTCGACGAATTTGTCGGCGACAGCGCCAATTTTGAAGGCCGCTTGATCAAGGGCACGGTGCTTTCCATCGATAATGACGCGGCGCTCATCGATGTCGGACTGAAAGTCGAAGGCCGGGTTCCTTTGAAGGAATTCTCGCTGCCCGGCCAGCCGGCCGAGCTCAAGGTCGGCGACCAGGTCGAGGTTTTCATCGAGCGCATCGAAAACCGGCGCGGCGAAGCGGTCCTCAGCCGCGAGCGCGCGCGCCGCGAAGAGGCCTGGGAAAAACTCGAAAAAGCCTATCAGGACGGCGAGCGCGTCAATGGCGTCATCTTCGGCCGCGTCAAGGGCGGCTTCACCGTCGATCTCGACGGCGCCGTGGCGTTCCTGCCGGGCAGCCAGGTGGATATTCGCCCGGTGCGCGATATAGCGCCCCTGATCGGCACCGAACAGCCGTTCCAGATTTTGAAAATGGACCGCCGGCGCGGCAATATCGTGGTCTCGCGCCGCGCCGTCCTCGAAGATACCCGCGCCGAGCAGCGCAACGAGCTGATCGCCAATCTGCATGAAGGCCAGGTGCTCGCCGGTATCGTCAAGAACATTACCGATTACGGCGCCTTCGTCGATTTGGGCGGCGTCGATGGCCTACTCCACGTCACCGATATCGCCTGGCGGCGCGTCAACCACCCGACCGACGCCTTGCAGATCGGCCAGAGCGTCAAGGTTCAGGTGATCCGCTTCAATTCGGAGACCCAGCGCATTTCGCTCGGCATGAAGCAGCTTGAGGCCGATCCGTGGGAAGGCGTTGCGGCGAAATATCCGATCTCCGCCAAATATACCGGCCGGGTGACCAACATCACCGATTACGGCGCCTTCGTCGAACTCGAGCCCGGCGTCGAGGGCCTCGTCCATGTCTCGGAAATGAGCTGGACCAAGAAGAATGTCCATCCCGGCAAGATCGTTTCGACGAGCCAGGAAGTCGAGGTCATGGTGCTCGACGTCGACCCCGACAAGCGGCGTATCAGCCTCGGCCTCAAGCAGTGCCTGGCCAACCCGTGGACATCCTTCGAGGAGGAAAATCCGGAAGGCACCGTTCTCGAGGGCGAGATCAAGAACATCACCGAATTCGGCCTGTTCGTCGAATTGTCGGGCGAAATATTCGGCATGGTCCATCTCTCCGATATCAATTGGGCGCTGCCCGGCGAAACCGCGATCCAGAACTATGACAAGGGCGATTCCGTCAAGGTCAAGGTGCTGACCATCGATATCGACAAGGAACGCATCGGCCTCGGCATCAAACAATTGGATGACGATCCGTTCCAGGTCGCCCATTCCAAGCGCGGCCAGGCGGTCACCTGTACCGTCACCGCTCTGCATGACCAGGGCGTCGATGTGGAAGTGCTCGACGGCCTGGCCGGATTCGTGCGGCGCGGCGATTTGGCGCGCGACCGCAATGAGCAGCGGCCCGACCGTTTCGCCGTCGGCGACAAGTTCGACGCCAAGCTGATGCAGATCGATCGCGGCGGGCGGCGTATTACGCTCTCCATCAAGGCGCTCGAAGTCGAAGAGGAGAAACAGGCCGTCGAGGAATATGGCTCGACCGATTCCGGCGCCAGCCTCGGCGATATCCTCGGCGCCGCGATCAGCCGCAAACAGAAAGAAGAAGCGAACGCCAGCCCGCCCGCCGCCGAAGCCGCACCGGTAGACGAAGCGGAAGCCGCGCCGGCGGAGGCCGAGGCGACGCCACCAGAGGCCGAAGCCGAGGCGCCACCAGAGGCCGAAGCCGAGGCGGCACCAGAGGCCGAAGCGGAAGCCGCACCAGAGGCCGAAGCGGAGACGGCGCCAGAGGCTGAAGCAGAAGCGGCGCCAGAGGCCGAAGCGGAAGCCGCACCAGAGGTCGAAGCGGAAGCCGCGCCAGAAGCCGAAGCCGAGGCGGCGCCGGCCGAGGAAGAAGCGAAGGACGCGGGCGAAGGGGTGGATAAGGACTCCTAGGTCCGGTGCCCCATTTAGGCGCGGTGGATTGCCGCCTGTCGACCGGCAACTCGGGAAGTGAGCGGCTGGGATGAGACTTGATCCGGATAGATTGCTCGATCGCCGGCGCCTCAAACGCGGTGTCGCCCTGTGGCGCGCTTTGGCTATCGTCGCGGTGATCGCGCTTATCGTTGTCGCCATCGGCCGCTTCGCCGTCGATGGCGGGGTGGGCGGCGATTATGTTGCCCGCCTGTGGGTTGGCGGCCTGATCTTCGACGATCCGTGGCGCGACGAATTGTTGGCCGAAATCGCCGACGATGACGATGTCAAGGCCCTCATCGTCCGCATCAATTCGCCCGGCGGCACCATGTCGGGAAGCGAGGCGCTCTATCTCGGCTTGCGCGGCGTGGCGGCGCAAAAACCGGTCATCGCCGTGATGGACGGCACGGCGGCATCCGGCGGCTATATGGCGGCGCTTGCCGGCGAACGCATATTCGCGCGCAATTCCACCGTCACCGGTTCCATCGGCGTCATCCTGCAGACCGCCGAGGTCAGCCAAATGCTGGCCGATCTCGGGATCATGACCGAGGCCATCAAAAGCGCGCCCCTGAAAGGCGTGCCGTCGCCGCTTGAGCCGCTCGACCAGGCCGGCCGTGTCGCCAGCCAGGCGGTGGTCGACGATATGTACGATCTCTTTGTCGATCTGTTGGCCGAACGGCGCGGCCTCGAGCCGGCGGCGGCCTTGCAATTGGCCGATGGGCGGGTGTTTACCGGCCGCCAGGCGGTGGCCAACGGCCTGGTCGACGAAATCGGCGGCGAGCAGCAAGCCCTGGCCTGGCTCGACAGCAAGCGCGGCGTCCCGTCTTCGCTGCCGCTCCATGATTTGGACGTCGAGGATGCCGACGATATTATCGAGCGCCTGGTGTCATCGGTCGGCGGCGCCGTTTTGCCGCGCCGCCTGATGCTTGACGGCCTTCTCGCCGTTTGGCACCCTGGGCTCGGTCGCGAGTAGAAAAACTCAAATAATTCGATGCCTTGCTCGCGCGCTGGGAAAATGGGACGGCGATAAGGAAAGCGGAAGCATGACCAAATCTGAACTCATTCAGCGGCTGGCCGAGATGTATCCCGACCCGCGCCTCTATCACCGCGATTTCGAGCGCGTGGTGAACAAGGTGTTCGACGAAATCAGCGCCGCCCTGGCGCGCGGCGACCGCGTCGAGCTGCGCGGTTTCGGGGCCTTTTCGGTGCGCGCGCGCGGCGAGCGCGTCGGGCGAAATCCGCGCACCGGCGAATCGATCAATGTGGCGAAAAAGCATCTGCCGTTTTTCAAGACCGGCAAGGAATTGCGCGAGCGCATCAATCAAAATTGACGGCGCCGCACATCGTGTTTCGCCGGCAAGCGCTTGCCGGCGCGCCCAGCGCGGGTGAGGCGCCGAGGGTAACGGCGTGAGATTTATCGGTTGGATCATCGCGGTTCCGGTGGCGTTTATCGTCATCGCCTTTGCCATCGCCAACCGCAAGCCGGTCGGCGTTCATTTCAATCCGCTGCCGTATGAGCTCGATATTCCGCTATGGGCCGCCGTCATCGGCGCGCTTGCCGTCGGCTTTTTGTTGGGTGCCTTGATACGCTGGCTGTTCGATCATCGTTGGCGCGCCGAAGCGCGCCAGAGCAAGCGCCATATACGCGCCCTGGAGCAGGAGATTTCCTCTCTCAGGCAGCGCCTTGACGGCGCGCCGGAAGGGAATGGCGCGCCCGCCAAGCCCGCCGCCGGGCGAAATCGCATCGCGCCGCCCGGCGATATCGCCTGAGCCGGGCGTGGCGCCGGGAGGTGCTGTGGCGCGAAGTTCTTGACGCCGGGCGCGGGATCGTCGAATAAGCGCCCAGCGCGCGAATGCGCAATCAATGACAAAGCGGATATCGGTATGGCCCGGAGCGGCCTCGCGGCAAAGATATGCGGCCTCAGCGACGCGACCGCGGTTGCGGCGGCGGTGGCGGGCGGCGCGCGTTTTGTCGGTTTCGTATTTTATCCGCCGTCGCCGCGAAGCGTGTTGCCGGAAAAGGCCGGCCAACTCGCGGCGCCGGTGCCGGCGGATATATTCCGCGTCGGCGTGTTCGTCGATCCGGAGGATGAGCTGCTCGACGCCGTGTTCGCCTCCTTACGGCTCGATTTCGTGCAGTTGCACGGCAGCGAAAGCACGGCGCGCGCCGGCGAAATCAAGGCGCGGACCGGCGCCGGCATCATCAAGGCGATCAAGCTGGCGGCGCCGGGGGATATTGCCGCGGCCGAGCCTTTTCGCACCGCGGCCGATTGGATCCTGTTCGATGCCAAGGCGCCGAAGAGCCTCGCCGGCGCGCTGCCCGGCGGCAACGCATTGGCTTTCGATTGGCGCATGCTGGCCGCGCATCCGGCGCCGGCGGGCGGCCTGCCATGGCTGCTTTCCGGTGGCCTCGATATCGACAATCTGGCCGAAGCGGTTAGGATATCGGGTGCCCGGGCGGTCGATGTCTCTTCCGGCGTCGAATCGGCGCCGGGCAAGAAAAATCCCGAGCTGGTGCGGCGCTTTCTCGCCCTCGGCGCGACGCTTTGAAGCAAGCGGAATTAAACTCGGAAAGAACATGAACACAGCCAACAGCTATCGCGCCGGACCGGATGCGGACGGCCATTTCGGCGATTTCGGCGGGCGCTTTGTCGCCGAGACGCTGATGCCGCTAATTCTCGACCTCGAAGCCGCTTACGGCGCGGCGAAGGTGGATGCCGCATATGCCGAGGAGATGGATTATTGGCTCAAGCATTATGTCGGCCGGCCGAGCCCGCTTTATTACGCGCGCCGCCTGAGCGCCCATTGGGGCGGCGCCAAGGTCTATTTCAAGCGCGACGAACTCAACCATACCGGCGCCCACAAGATCAATAACTGCATCGGCCAGATCCTGCTGGCCCGGCGCATGGGCAAGACGCGCATCATCGCCGAGACCGGCGCCGGCCAGCATGGCGTCGCCACCGCCACGGTGTGCGCGCTCTTCGATCTGCCCTGCACGGTCTATATGGGCGAGGTCGATATCGAGCGGCAAAAGCCCAATGTATTTCGCATGAAGCTGCTCGGCGCCGAGGTGGTGCCCGTCACCTCCGGCGCCAAGACCTTGAAGGACGCCATGAACGAGGCGCTCAGAGACTGGGTCACCAATGTCGAATCGACCTATTATTTGATCGGCACCGTGGCCGGGCCGCATCCCTACCCGGAAATGGTGCGCGATTTCCAATCCATCATCGGCGAAGAGGTGCGCCGCCAGATCATCGAGGCCGAGGGCCGCCTGCCCGATACATTGGTCGCCTGCGTCGGTGGCGGCTCCAACGCGATCGGCCTGTTCTATCCCTTCCTCGACGATCAGGAGATCTCCATGATCGGTGTCGAGGCGGCCGGGCACGGCATCGAATCGGGCCGCCACGCGGCCTCGCTCAGCGCCGGCAGCCCGGGCATTCTGCACGGCAACCGCACCTATCTGCTGCAGGACGAACATGGCCAGATAAACGAGGCCCATTCGATTTCCGCCGGCCTCGATTACCCCGGCATCGGGCCCGAGCATTCCTGGCTCAAGGATATGGGGCGCGTCGATTATGAGCCGGTCACCGACGACGAAGCGCTCGAAGCATTTCAGCTCTGTTCGCGCCTCGAAGGCATCATTCCGGCGTTGGAGCCGGCCCACGCCCTGGCCCATGTCGGCAAAATCGCACCCACCTTGGCGGCCGATCACCTCATCGTCATGAACATGTGCGGGCGCGGCGACAAGGATATCTTCACGGTCGCCGAAGCGCTGGAGATCGGTATATGAGTTGGCGCATCGAACGCCGCTTCGCGGCGCTTCGCAATGAGGGGCGGAGCGGCCTCGTCACCTTCACCATGATGGGCGATCCGGATATCGAAACCTCGTTCGAGATATTGCGCGGCCTGCCCGCCGCCGGCGCCGACATCATCGAAATCGGCTCGCCCTTCACCGACCCGATGGCCGACGGGCCGGTCATTCAGGTGGCCGGCCAGCGCGCCCTCAAGGCCGGCATTACGCTCGATAAAACCATCGGCCTGGTGCGCCGTTTTCGCGAACAGGATGGTGAGACGCCGCTCATCCTTATGGGCTATTACAATCCCATCTATATTTATGGTGTCGAGCGTTTCCTGCGCGACGCGCTGGATGCCGGGCTCGACGGGCTGATTATCGTCGATCTGCCGCCGGAGGAAGATGGCGAACTCTGTCTGCCGGCGTTGGAGGCGGGATTGGCCTTCATTCGCCTGGCCGCGCCGACCACCGACGACGCGCGCCTGGAGCGCGTGCTCGCCAACAGTTCGGGATTCGTCTATTACATTTCGATCACCGGCATCACCGGCGCCGCCGGCGCCTCGACGCGCTCGATCGCGGCCGCCGTGGAGCGAATACGCCGGCATACCGAGCTTCCCATCGCCGTCGGCTTCGGCATCAAGACGGCCGAGCAGGCGGCGGAGGTGGCGCGCGCGGCCGACGCCGCGGTGGTCGGCTCGGCGATCATATCGGCGATCGAAAAAAGCCTGAACGGCAACGGCGCCGCGACACCGCACACGGTCGATGCGGCGCTTTCGCTTGTTCGTGCCCTGAGCGGCGGGGTGCGCCAAACCGCAACGGAGGCCGCCCCATGAGCTGGCTCGACCGCTTCGCCCGCCCCAAGGTGCGAGGGCTTTTCCGCAAGGACGATATCCCGCAGGATCTGTGGGAAAAATGCCCCAACTGCGAGCAGATGATCTTCCACCGCGAGCTTGAAAACAATCAGCGGGTATGTCCGCATTGCGACCATCATTTGCGCCTCGATGCGAGAAAGCGCCTCGCCTATCTCTTCGATGACGGCGAGTTTCAGACCATCGAATTGCCCGAGGTGGCGGCCGATCCGCTGCGTTTTCGCGACCGTAAGCGCTATCAGGACCGCCTCAGGGATGCGCGCAGCGAAACCAACCAGGACGCCGTCATCGTCGCGCATGGCAGGCTTGGCGGCCATTCCACCGTCGTCGCCGCCTTCGATTTCGCCTTTCTCGGCGGCTCCATGGGCGTCGCCGTGGGCGAGGCCTTGCTGGCCGGCGCGCGGCTTGCGGTGTTGCAGGATTCGGCCTTCATCGTGGTGCCGGCATCGGGCGGCGCGCGCATGCAGGAGGGCACGCTCTCGCTCATGCAGATGGCGCGCACCACGGTCGCGGTGGATGAGCTGAAAGAGGCGCATCTGCCTTACATCGTCGTCCTGACCAATCCGACGACCGGCGGCGTGACGGCGTCTTTCGCGATGTTGGGCGATATCGCCATCGCCGAGCCCGGCGCGGTGATCGGTTTCGCCGGGGCGCGGGTTATCGAGGATACGATCCGCGAAAAATTGCCGAAAGGGTTTCAGCGCTCCGAGCATCTTCTGGAACATGGCATGATCGATATGGTGGTGCGCCGCCATGATTTACGCGACACCCTGAGCAGGCTTATCTCGCTGTTGCGCAACACCGCCCCCTCCGCCGAGGTGGTCGCGCTGGCGCGCCCGCAAGCCGACGAAATTCAGGAATGACGCGCCGACAGGAGGAGCCGAGCCAGCGCATCCTCGCCCGCCTGCTCCACCTGCATCCCAAGCTGATCGATCTATCGCTCGGCCGCATGGAGCGCCTGATGAAGGTCCTGGGCAACCCGGAAGCGCGCCTGCCGCCGGTGCTTCATGTCGCCGGGACCAATGGCAAGGGCAGCACCATCGCCTATTTGGAGGCCATGTTGCGCGCCGGCGCATGTCGGGTCGATGCCTATATCTCGCCCCATCTGGTGCATTTCAACGAACGCATCCGGCTCGACGGCGCCAGTATTTCCGAGACCCGCCTGGCGGCTCTGCTGGCCGAGTGCGAGGCCGCCAATGACGGCGCGCCGATCACGTTTTTTGAAATTACCACCGCCGCGGCTTTTCTCGCCTATGCACGAAGCGCGGCGGATTTTCTTCTGCTCGAAGTCGGCCTCGGCGGGCGGCTCGACGCCACCAATGTGGTGTTACGCCCGGCGCTTTGCGCCATTACACCGGTCAGCATCGATCACACGCAATATCTCGGCGACTCGCTGGCCGGCATCGCGGCCGAGAAAGCCGGTATCCTGAAGCCGGGCGTGCCCGCCATTATCGCCGAGCAGGCCGGTGAGGCGGCGCGGGTGATCGCCGCGCGCGCGGCGGAACTGAACGCACCGCTTCTCCGCCATGGCCGCGAATGGCATGTCCGCGCCGCCGGCGCCGGGCTGCTCTATGAAGGCACATCCGGTCGTTATGAATTTCCGCTGCCCGCTCTCGCCGGCCGACATCAGCTGGCCAATGCCGGCATCGCCATCGCCGCCCTCGAGGCGTTGGGCGCCGGCACATTCTCTCAGGCGGCGGTTGCGGAAGGGCTGCGGGCCGCGCGCTGGCCCGGCCGCCTGCAACAGGTTGTGGCGCCGTCATTGCCGGCGGGCTGGGAGCTGTGGCTGGACGGCGGCCATAACGAAGCGGCGGGCCGGGCGCTGGCGGCTGCCCTTTCGTGGAGCGACAAGCCGCTTCATCTGATCGTCGGCATGCTCAACAGCAAACCGCCGGCTGATTTCCTGCGCCCGCTGGCGGCGCTCAGCACCAGCCTGACCGGCGTCGCCATACCCGACGCGGCCGCGAGTCTGCGACCTGAGGCGATTTGCCAGGCCGCCGCCGGCCTCGGCCTGGCCAGCCGCCCGGCCGAAAATGTGCGATCGGCGCTCGACCGGCTAAGCCGCGAAGAAGCGCCCGGCCGCATCCTCATTTGCGGCTCCTTGTATCTGGTCGGCGATGTTCTGGCCGGCCTCGAAGAAGAGGGCGGCACGCCGCGCGCGCACGCCTAAATGTTGACGCCGGGCGCCGCGGGGTTTTCTATATGTCGAGAGATGGGAATTGTTTTGAAAGCCAGACGTTGGGCCATGGCGGCGGGCATTGCCCTGCTGTTGACTCCGGCACTTGGATGGGCCCAGTCCGACGCCCTGCTGGACAATTATAACCGCTATGCCACGTTTTTTGCGCAAGGCAATTTCCGCGAAGCGCTGCCCTTCGCCGTTGCTATCGTTGAATTGCATAAGAAAGAGTTCGGCGACGATCATCCCACCGCCGCTGTCCTAATCGCCAATGTCGCCGAGCTTCACGTCGAATTGGGCCGCCTCGCGCTGGCCGAGCCGCTGTTCGTCAAGGCGGTGCAAGTCGCCGAGCGTTCGCTGGGCCAGGGCCATCGCACCACCGCCGTGCTGGTCGGCAAGCTGGCCAAGCTCTACCGCCGGCAGGGCCGCTATGACGAGGCCGAAACCCTGCATCTGAGAACGATCAAGATCAAGGAACAGGAATTCGGCCCCGACCATATGTCGGTTGCCGTCAGCCTCAATGATCTGGCGCAGCTTTATTATCTCGAAGGGAGATTCGCCGAGGCCGAGCCGCTCTATCGCCGCGCCCTCGCCATTCTGGCCGAGATCGAGCGCGTTCATCCGCTGACCAGCGCCGTCCTGTTCAACAATGTGGCCGAGCTGTTCTCCGCCCAGGGGCGCACCGGCGACGCCGTCATGCCGCGCCTGGAGGTCGACATAGCGGCCAGCGAGCCGTCCGAGGTCGAGAAAACCGAGCAAACCATCGCCGAAATTTCACCACAGCCGGCACAGGAAGCCGTGGTCGCGCTCGCCGCCGAGATTGCGCCGCCGGAGCCGGTGGCGCCTGTGGCACCGGCGGCGCCGGAGGAAGATGCCGGTGCGCCCGCCGCCGAGGTGGCGCCGGTTGTGCCACGGCCGCCGGAAGAAGATGTCGCCGCGCCCGCCGAAGAAATGGCGCCGGTCGTGCCACGGCCGCCGGAAGTAGATGTCGCCGGGCTTGGCACCGAGGTGCCGCCGCTGGCCTCGGTGGTGCCGGCAGCGCCGCAAGAAACCGTGGTCGCGCCGGCCGCCAAGCGGACGCCGGTGATGCCACGGCGAGATGTCGCCGTGCTCGCCGCCGAGGCGCCGCCCCAGCCGCCCCAGCCACCGGTGACGCCGGAAGAAGCCGTTATAACGCTGGCCGCTGAAGTGGAGGTGCTGGAGGCGCGCGAGGAAGCGGAAGCCGAAGAAATCATCACTGTCGTCGCCGCCGAGGAGGAGGTGCTGGAGGCGCGCGAAGAAGCGGAAGCCGGAGAAATCATCATTGTCGTCGCCGCCGAGGAGAAGGTGCTGGAGGCGCGCGAGGAAGCGGAAGCCGAAGAAATCATCATTGTCGTCGCCGAGGAGGAGGTTGTGCAGGAGGCGCCGGAGGAAGCGGAAATCGAAGAAATCATCGTTGTCGCCGCCGCCGAGGAGGTGGTGCAGGAGGCGCCCGAGGAAGCGGAAGCCGAAGAGATCATCACTGTCGTCGCCGAGGAGGAGGTGGTGCGCGAGGCGCCCGCGGAAGTGGAAGTCGATGAGATCATCGTTGTCGCCGCCGCCGAGGAGGTGGTGCGGGAGGCGCCCGAGGAAGCGGAAGTTGAAGAAATCATTGTTGCCGCCGTAGAGCCCGTGCAAGCGGTGGCGGAGCGCGAGGCCGAGATGGTGCCTCCGGATGTCGTCGTCGGCGAATCCGTCGAGCAGGCTTCGGACCTGGCCGTTGACGAGACGCCGCCTGAACAGGTTGACGAAGCGGCGGAGGAAATCGACATCGTCGTGGCGGCGCAAGAGGAAATTATCGAGCCCGAACAAGCCGAAATCCCGAGTCAAGGTGAAACCGCGCCCGCGGAGCCGGTTGGCGAAACGGTGGTCGCCGCCCTGGAGCCCGAGCCCGAGCCCGAGCCCGAGGACACGGCGCCGCGGCAGGCGGATTTGCCGGCCGACGAAGAGGCGGCCGAGACCAGGCCGCCGAGCGCGGCGGAATCGGAGTGGGCGCGTATCGAAGCGGCGCTCGACGTTTCGCGAGGAAATGCGGCGTCGGCCGCGCCGCCGGAGGACGACGAGGCGGGGATGCTTTTCGATCTCGCCGGCGTCATCATCGAAGGCTCGTCGATCTATTCGGCGCGCGATTTCCTGCCCATTTACCGGCGCTATCTCGGCCAGGAAATTTCGGTGACCGAGCTCTATAAGGTTTAGCAGGCCATCACGGCGCGCTATACCGCCGACGGCTATACCGATACCACCGCCGAGGTGCCCTCGCAGATGATCCGTGGCGGCGTCGTGACGATCCGCATCACGGAAGGCTTTTTCGGCAATATCATCATCGTCGATTGAAGTAACAAAATCCTCTTCCCCGGGGGGAAGAGGGCTTGGGAGAAGGGGCGAACTTAGCGCGAAAGCGCTTTTTGTCTGGCCCTCATTCGCCGGGCGGGGGCATCCGCCCCCTTGGCTTGGGCGCGCTCGCAACACCCGGGGGCATCCGCGTGTTTTTTGTTGGCCCCTCAAGCGCCGGGCGGGGGCATCCGCTCCCTTGGCTTGTCACGCAGCCGGAATGCTGGTCGCATTCCGAGGGTGGTTCCGTTTGGGAGAATCTTTTTTGTGATCCGCCGCCTTCGATCTTTCAGTCGGCATCCTGATCATTGCCGCTAACTTGATCATTGCTCTAATAGGTGGCGCGCCCGCCGGTCAGGTCGAAGACATATCCGGTATTGAAGCTGCACGCCGGCGAGACGATCCAGGCGATCATGCGCGCCACTTCGTCGAGCTCGCAACAGCGTTTCATGGGGATCTTGTCGGTCATATAGGTGACGGTCTGCTCGGGCAGCAGATCCACCATCGGCGTGCGCACGACGGCGGGCGCGATGGCGTTGATGGTGACGCCGCTCTCGGCATAATCCTTGCCCAGCACCTTGACCAGGCCGATGAGGCCGGCCTTGGAGGTCGAATAGGCGAGCATGCCGGCATTGCCTTCCTTGCCCGAAATCGAGGCGACATGCAGGAGGCGGCCGTAACCGCGCTTGAGCATGCCGGGCAGCACCGCCTGGGAAACCACCAGGGCGCCGCGCACATTGATGTTTTGCACCAGGTCGAAATCATCGAGATCGACCTTGGCGCCTTTCAGCGCCGTCTTGCCGGTGATGCCGGCGCAGTTTACCAGCCCGGAAACCGGGCCGAGGATGTCTTCGACATGATCGAGCGCGCGTCCGGTGGCCGCCGGGTCGGTGACGTCCATGGCGTAGGAGCACGCCTTGCCGCCCGCCGTCTCGATCGTGCGCGCCGTATCCTCGGCGCTCTCCGAATCCTTGTCGAGGCAACCGATGGCGGCGCCCATGGCGCCCATCAGATCGGCCGAAGCCTTGCCGATGCCGCTGCCGGCGCCGACGACGGCGACGGTGTAAGGCAAATCGTCGAAATATTGCAGCATGGGGTTCTCCCGAATCGCCGTCTTTGGCCGAGGCTTGAGGGCCGGTTGTGGGCTAAAAGCCGCCGATCCAGTCGGCAACTGCCCGGCCGATCTCGTCCGGCGAATCTTCCTGAATGAAATGATTGCCGGCGACGGTCACTTCGCTTGTGTTCGGCCAGGCGCGGCAATGATCGGCCAACGGCCCTGCCAATATTGCGCCGGGATCTGCATTGACGAAGAGTTTCGGCATCTGGCTTGCCGCCATGAAGGCGTCGTTGGCGCGCACGATGTAGGTCATATCGGCGGGCTCGCCCTCGATCGGCAGTTGGCGCGGCCAGGTCAGGGTCGGGCGCCGGCTTTCACCGGGCTCCGTGTAGGGCCGGCGGTAGACCGCCATCTCGGCCTCGCCGAGATCGCGCAGGATGGAGCCCGGCAGAACCCGTTCGACGAAGGTATTTTTTTCGAGCACGATTTCTTCGCCGGCCGGAGAGCGAAAAGCCTGGAACAGCTGGCGCGCCTGATCGGGCCAGCCGTCCCAGCTCATGGGCTTGACGATGGTTTCCATATAGGCGACGCCTTTCGCCGCGCCGGCGTGGCTTCTCAGCCAATCGAAGGCCAGCGGGCCGCCCCAATCATGCGCCACGAACAGCACGTTTTGGCTGACGCCGAGGCCGTCCAGCAGGCCGCCGAGATATTCTATATGATCGGTCAGGCGATAGCTGTCGGGCCCCGAATCGGCCAGCTTGTCCGAATCCCCCATGCCGATCAGGTCGGGCGCGATGCAGCGCCCCAGCCCCTCCAGATGCGGCATCACATTGCGCCACAAATAGGACGAGGTCGGGTTGCCGTGCAGGAAAACGATCGGATCGCCGCTGCCGGCCTCGACATAGGCCATGCGCGATCCATTCACCTCGGTGTATTTTTTGGCATAGCGTTCGTCGCTCGAAATCATACTCGGTGTTCCTGACTGTTAAGCGGTGTGTGGGGCGGCGGCCTTGACCTCGGCGCCGACATGCGATTCGAACTGGGTGAAATTATTGTGGAAGCGCCCGACCAGGTCGCTGGCCTGGCTGTCATAGGCGCCCTTGTCGTTCCAGGTGGCGCGCGGGGTCAATACCTCATCCGGCACGCCGGGGCAGGATTCCGGCACGTCGAGGCCAAACGATGAATCGCGGCGCAGCGCCACCTTGTCGAGCGATCCGTCGAGGGCGGCGCGCAGCAATGCCCTTGTGTGCGAGATTTTCATGCGTTCGCCGACACCGAAAGCGCCGCCCGTCCAGCCGGTGTTGACCAGCCAGCAGCGCGCCCCGGACTGTTCGATCTTGCGGCGCAGCATTTCGGCGTAGACGGAAGGATGGCGCGGCATGAACGGCGCGCCGAAGCAGGTCGAGAAGGTCGCCTGCGGCTCTTTGCCGAGGCCTTTTTCGGTGCCCGCGACCTTGGCCGTATAGCCGGACAGGAAATGATACATGGCCTGGGCCGGGCTGAGGCGGGCAATCGGCGGCAGCACGCCGAAGGCGTCGGCGGTCAGCATGATGACATTGTCCGGATGCCCGGTGGTGCCGCTGGCGCTGGCATTGGGGATGAAGGAGAGGGGGTAGGCGGCGCGCGTATTTTCGGTGAATTCGGCGTCGTCGAGGTCGAGCTGGCGCGTCTCGCCGTCCATCACGACATTTTCGAGGACGGTGCCGAACATGCGCGTGGTGGCGTATATCTCCGGCTCCGCATTCGCCGACAGGCGGATCACCTTGGCGTAGCAGCCGCCCTCGAAATTGAACAGGCCGCGCTCCGACCAGCCATGCTCGTCATCGCCGATCAGGGTGCGTTCCGGATCCGCCGAAAGCGTCGTCTTGCCGGTGCCGGAAAGGCCGAAGAAGATCGCCGAATCGCCGCCCTTACCGGTGTTTACCGAGCAATGCATGGGCAACACGCCTTGTGCCGGCAGCAGGAAATTGAGGATGGTAAAGACCGATTTCTTGCATTCTCCGGCATAGGAGGTGCCGCCGATCAGGACCAGGCGCTTGGCGAAATTGACCAATATGCAGGTCTCGGAATCGACCCCGTCGGTGGCCGGATCGGCGCTGAAGCCGGGCGCCTGGACGATGGTGAATTGCGGCTCGTGATCGGCCAGCTCGCTCAGGCTCGGGGTGATGAACAGGTTGCGCGCGAACAGGCTGTGCCAGGCATATTCCGATATCACGCGGATCGCCAGGCGGTAGGCCGGATCGGCGCCGGCGAAGCAGTCCTGCACGAAGACATCCTTGCCCTTGAGATGCGCCATCATGCGCTTCTCGACGCCATCGAAGCGCTCGGCATCGATGGGCCGGTTGACCTCGCCCCACCAGATATCCTCTTCCGTCGACGCTTCGCGGGCGAAAAACTTGTCGTTCGGCGAGCGTCCGGTATGGATGCCGGTCATGGCGGTGAGTGGCCCGCCCTTGGCGATTCGCGCTTCGCCGCGATGCACCGATTCTTCGTAAAGGGAGGGGGTGGGTAAATTCCAGTAGGCGGTACGAATCTGTTCGATACCGAGCGCGTCCAACCCGTGAGGGCTGACGAATGGACCTCGATGTTGCATGGAATCCTGGCTTTGGCGTGCTTGGGTTAAGGAGAAATCACCCCGTCCCGCCGGTCGTTCGGCATCGCGGCGCAAGTTTCATTCAACACCCATCATGTGCGCGATTCAAGCACGCAAGAGAGATAATTTCGCCTATTTGCGGCAATCGGGCCGGTTTATTCGGCGCCCTCTCTATGCTGCCGCTAGGCCGGCGAAGTACGGCCTCGCCTGAAGCGCGCCAAGCGGCCATGCGCGAAGGCGGTGAGGGCGCCGAGCGCGAGCCAGAAAGCGGCGCTGGTGGCGAGCGAGGCGTAGACGAAACGCTCCGCCATCTCCTGCGGCGCCAGGCCGCCATGATGCTCCGGCGCCGGCGCGCCGATGACGTGCGGAATGACGAGCGGGATGACGCCGAGCGCGCGCACATAGACGGGCCGGGCGAAAGCGATCAGGCCGAGCCCGAGCGCTGTCAGCACGACGGTTAAAATCCACCAACCCTGGCGCCCGTCGAGCGCCGCCGCCTCGCTGCCCGGCAGCTCGGGCGGCAGGCCGAGCGCCGGCGCCAAATTGAAAATCCCGAATCCGGCCAGGCCCCACAGCAGACCGCCGCGCCAAACCACCGACCGCCCCTTCGCCGACAGCAGCACAAAAGCCACCGACAGCAGCAGCGCGAAGCCGACCGCGGCAACGATATTGGCGAGCAGTGTAATGGCGGTGCGTTCGATGCCGTCATCGGGCGCCCAGGGTTCGCTTTCAGGGGCGCCGGCTTCAAGGCCGCCGGCCGCCTCGTGGTCATGCGCATGCACGGCGGCGGCCGAGTTCTCAAAGGTCTCCGCTTGATAGATAAGCGGAATCACCTCGATATGTTGCAGACCGGTGAGCAGGGCGCCGGACAAGATGCCGGCGATAACGGCCGGCAGGAGAATCCGTCCCAGCAGTGCCATATCGTGGCGCCTGTATCGGATCAGTGGCAGGGAAAGGCGAGCGAATGCCTCGAATCATGGGCCGCATTGTGCAGCGCCGAGGAGTTGGCCAATCCGACGCCGTAGATAATCGACAGGCCCAACAGCGCCGCGAAAAATACCGGCCATAGGCGGCGCACGCCGCGCGCGGTATCTGGCGATGCGAGCTTCTTAGCCGTCGAGTGAACTGCTGTTGCCATATTCCTCTTCCCTGAATCCACTTGCGAACCATTTCATTGTCGAACCGGACGCGCCGGATCGAAGCAGACGGCGATCATAATAGGTCGTAGCAGGCAGCGCTACCAGTGCCTTTGCATCGGCAAAATATTTTTGTTTGCGGCCCTTATCCGGCTGCCGCGGTTCGGATAGTCTGTCGCCCGATGTCCAGCCCCAACAATGGCGCCGAAACTTCGAGCCCGGCCGAGCGAGCCGGCCCGACGATGAATTTCGCCACCCATTTGAAGCGCACCGTGCGCCTCGCGCTGCCGATGATCATCGCGCGCGCCGGTTTGTTGGTCATGGTCGCCGTCGATACCGCCATGATCGGTCATTACGGGACGCTCGATCTGGCGTTTTACGCCGCCTCCAACGCGCTGCAAGTGGTCATGATACTGGTCGGGGTCGGCCTTTTGCAGGGCACCGTGGTTTTGGTGGCGCAGGCGCACGGCGCCGGCACCCACCGGGATTGCGGCGGCTTTTGGCGGATCAGCCTGATCCACGGCGCCGTGCTCGGCATCGTCATGGCCGGGATCTGCTTCCTCGGCGAAATACTGCTCACCGTCATCGGCCAAACCGCCGAGCTGGCGGCCGGCGGCGGCACCGTGCTCCGCATGATCTCATGGGGCATGCCGGCCCTGACCATGTGGGTGGCGACCTCGTTTTTCCTCGAAGGGCTGAGCCGCCCGCTGCCGGTGATGATGCTGACGATCTCCGCCGTCTTCGCCAATGCCGGGCTCAACGTGATTTTCATCTACGGTGCCCTCGGCGCGCCCGAGATGGGCGCCGAAGGCGCCGCCCTGGCGACCTCGATCATCCGCTGGGTGATGTTTATCGTCCTCGCCCTCTATGTGCTGAGGTTGCGCGACAGGGCGGATCTCGGCATCGGCGGGGCGATTCGCAATTTCCGCCAAACGGCGCGCAAACTGCGCCGCATCGGTATTCCGATGGGTGCTGCGCGCGGCCTGGAGGCCGCCGCCTTCAGCGCCTTGACGATGATGGCGGGCTTGCTCGGTACGGTGCCGCTGGCCGGATATCAGATCGCCTTCAATCTGGTGGCGCTGGTGTTCATGAGCGCCATCGGCGTCGCCGGCGCCGCGACGATACGCGTCGGCAACGCGGTCGGGCGGCATAATTCCTCCGATATCCGGCGCGCCGGCTGGTCGGGGTTAAGCCTGATATGCCTCATCATGGCTGTCTTCGCCGGCCTGTTCGTCGGCCTCGGCACAGAGCTCGCGGACATCTACACCGACGATGCGGCGGTGGTCATCACCGCCGCGCCGCTGATATTTATCGGCGGGCTGGTGTTGGTCTTCGATGGCGGCCAGGCGGTGCTGATGGGCGCTCTGCGCGGCGTCGCCGATATCTGGCTGCCGCCGTTCTGGCAGTTCGTTTCCTGGTGGGGGGTGACGGTTCCGGTGGGTTACCTGCTGGCCTTCCATGGCGGCCTCGGCACGCCCGGCCTGATGTGGGGCTTCATGGCCGGCGCCATCGTCTCCTGCGCCGGCCTGACGCTGCGCTTCGCCGTGGTTTCGCGGCGCCCGATCCGGCGTTATTAAATGGCGCCGGCGGCCATTCCGCAGTAGGTTTACGAAGCAATCGGGGACCGTCGAGTCGCGTGCCAAACCCAGCGATAACCATCTTCCGTTCATGCCGCCATATATGGCGCCGGCGCGCCGTCCGCCTGTCGCCGGCTCTCGGCGCGGCGTTGACGGCGCTCGTCATACTGGGCGCCGTTTCCTGCACCGACAGCCCGATAGCCGAACGCGGCTCGCGCGCCGACCGCGTGTTCGTCATGGCCAATGACGGCGATTCGACGGCGCAGACGGCGCTTGGCCTGCTCTATGAGCGCGGCCTCGGCGTGCCGCGCGATCCGGCGATGGCTCTGGTCTGGTACCGCCGCGCCGCCGAGCAGGGCGATGCGCTGGCGGAATTTCACATCGGCTCGCTATACGAGCGCGGCGACGGGGTGGTGCGCGACTATACGGCGGCGGCCGGATGGTATCGGCGCGCCTCGCAAAAGGGCAATGAATCGGCGCAGGCGGCGCTCGCCTATCTCTATGATCGCGGCCTCGGCGTGACGCGCGATTTCGCCGCCGCGGAAGCGCTCTACAGCGAGGCTTCGGCAAGCTGGGCCGAGATCGACAGCTATCCGGCGAAGGCCACCTTCGCCACCGGGCGGGACGGCCCAGCCCTGGCCGGCCCGAGCGTCGCCGCCGTACCGATCGGCGAGCGCCGGCCCGAATTCAGCGCCGGCAAGGACGAAAAGCCGGCCATCGAGATCGACCTCGCCGCCCTCGACGACGTGCCCGACCCGCCGCCCGCCGCCACCGTCTTCGACGGGCCTGAGCCGATCGCCGGGCGCGGCGAAAACTTCCCCCTCGCCGCCGGTTCGCTGACAATGCCCGAACAAACACGCATTCCACAAGCAACCGAGCCGCCCGCTGACGCGCAGCTCGGCGCGGCCGATGTCGAATCCGACCGCACGCCGCTGCCCACCGCTGCCAAGCCGGCCGCCTCACCGCCGCCGCCCGAGGACGGGAATTTGCCCGCCATGCGGCTGCAACCGCCCGCCGGCGAGGAAATGACGGCGGTGGAGGCAGTGGCGGCGGCGGAGGCCGAGGCATTGGCGGAAGCCGTGGCGGTGGCGGACGCAGCGGAAGCGGCGCTGGCCGCGGCGGCAGCGGAAGAGGCCGAAGAAGGCTTGCTGATAGCGGCCCAGCCGGAGCCGGAAAGAACCGTGCTTTCGGTCAGGGAGCTTCTTAAGGAGGAGGGGGCCGCCGGGGAAGCGGTGGATTTGCCCGCCGCCGAGAGAGATTTGGCGGCGGCCGAACCGGCGCCGGCACCGGAGGCGCCGGCTGAACGAGTGCCAGAGGCGGCGGTCGAACCAGCGCCGGAGGCGGCGTCCGAACCAGCGCCGGCAGCGCTGCCTGAGCCGGTGCCAGCGGCACCGCCCAAGCCGGCGCCAGTTGCGCGGTCTGAACCGGCACCGGAGCCGGAGAGCGAGACGGCGCGGATCGAAGCGGATATTTCCGCCCCTGGCGAGCCGGCATCAGAGCCCGAAATGGCGGCGGCGGAGGGTAATTTGGTCGCCAGCCTCGATGCCGAGCTTGACCAAGAGGCGGCGGCCTTCGCCGCCGTGCTCGATGCGGCGGACGGCGAGGAAGCCTCGCAGCCGCTGCCGCCCGAGCCCAGCACCTTCCTGATCAGCCTCGCCACCTTCGAGACCAAGTCCTTGGCCGTGGCGGCGTGGGAGCAAATAAGAAAAACCCATGCCGGCCTGCTGTACCGCCTGCCCTATCATTTAGAGCCTATCGACATGGGCGCCGACGGCCAATTTTTCGAACTCATCGTCGGCCCCCTCGATTCACCAGTAAGATCCCGCTCGCTGTGCGGCGCGCTGCGCGCCCACGGCCATGTGTGTAGGACAATAGATAGGTAGCTAAGTAAAAAATAGAGAGAAGCCGCAAACACCCCGAATAAAATCCTCTCCCCATAGGGGAGAGGGCTGGGGAGAGGGGAAATCCAAGGCGCGCAAGCGCCAAATGCGCGAAGCCGGCTGCGTTAAGCGAACTTCATCTGACGACCAATAGCGCTGCCGCGCTTCGGGTCGCCCGTCCGGGAGAGGATTTTTTTCGGTTTGCGTGACGCTGTCCGCTGGGCATAACTGTATCCGCAATGCCAAATTTCCAGCATATCGGCATCATCGGCGGCGGCGCCTGGGGGACGGCGCTGGCGGCGGTGGCGGCGCGCGCCGGGCGTGCGGTCAGCCTGTGGGCGCGCGAGGAAGAGGTGGTGGCGTCGATCAGGGCGGCGCGCGAGAACAAGCGCTTCCTGCCCGGCATCGCCCTCGACCCGGTCATCGCGGCGAGCAGCGACGCGGCGGCACTCGGCGCCTGCGATGTCATCCTGTTGGCCATGCCGGCCCAGCATTTTCGTGCCCTGGCGGCGGATTTCGCCGGATGTTTAAGCGCCGCCGCGCCGCTCGTCGTCTGCGCCAAGGGCATCGAGCTCGAAAGCGGCGCACTGATGAGCGAAGTGGCGCGCGACGTCATGGGCGATCGCCCGCTCGCCGTTCTTTCCGGCCCGACCTTCGCCCCTGAAGTGGCGCACGGCTTGCCGAGCGCCGTCACTTTAGCGAGCAACGACGGGGCGTTGGGCGAAGCCGTGGCGGCGGCCCTCGGCAGCGCCACCTTCCGGCCCTATCTCTCCGACGACATGATCGGCGCGCAAATCGGCGGCGCCTTGAAGAATGTCATGGCCATCGCCGCCGGCATCGCCATCGGCCGCGGCCTCGGCGAGAATGCGCGCGCCGCGATCATGACGCGCGGCTTCGCCGAGATGGTGCGCCTGGCGCTGGCCAGCGGCGCCCGGCTGGAAACCCTGGCCGGGCTTTCCGGCCTCGGCGATCTGGTGCTGACCTGCTCGAGCGCCCAGTCGCGCAATTATTCGCTCGGCCAGGCGTTGGGAGAGGGCGACGAACTGCAAAGAATCCTTGGCGTCCGCGATAGCGTCGCCGAGGGCGTCACCAGCGCCCCGGCCGTCGTCGCCCTCGGCAACAGACTGGCGGTCGACCTGCCGATCGCCAGCGCGGTAGACGCTGTGCTGCACCAGGGCGCCGCCATCGACGACACCATCGCCACCCTGCTCGCCCGCCCCTTCCGCCCCGAATTTTGAGAATTCAAAGGCCCGGCGTTCGCGAGCGCGCCCAAGCCAAGGGGGCGGATGCCGCACCCGGCCCCGGCCCAGCGTGCACCGGAACCCACAAAGACTCATCCAAACGGCACACCCCCGGAATGCGTCTCTTGCATTCCGGCAAGCGCGCCAAGCCAAGGGAGCGGATGCGACCGCCCGGCGACTGAGGGAACAAACAAAAAGAGCGCCCGAGTTAATACGAGGTAGCCAAGGGAGCGGATGCGACCGCCCGGCGATTGAGGG
>CAJXFT010000026.1 GCA_913053235.1 uncultured Alphaproteobacteria bacterium | reverse complement strand
TCTGTGCCGCTGCACCGGCTACGCCCACATCGTCGAGGCGGTCAAGGACGCGGCGTCCAAGTAACCAAGTAACCAAGTAACGAAGTTACCAAGCACGGCCTGGAAAATCATTTTCGAAGCAGGCGCGCCTGCATCAAGGGAGACGGAACATGGCTGAGAAGACGAATGGCAAGGGTTGGGTCGGCGTCGATTACAAGCGCAAGGAGGATCACCGTCTGACCACGGGGAAGGGCGCCTTTTTCGGCGACCTGACCGAGCCCGGCATGCTTCACCTCGTTTTCGTGCGCGCCGAGCGCGCCCATGCCAGGATCAAAAGCATCGACACTGCGGCGGCCAAGGCCCTGCCGGGCGTCGTCACCGTCGTCACCGGCGCCGATATCAAGGACCAGATTCGCTCGATGCCGCAGAAGGTCGTGGTGCCGGCCCTGCCGGCGCGCTACCCGACCCACTGGCCGCTCGCCATGGAGAAAGTGAAATTCCACGGCGAGGCCGTCGCCGCCGTCGTCGCGCGCGACAAATACACCGCCGAAGACGCCGCCGAACTGGTCACGGTCGAATATGGAGAAGACCTGCCCTTTGTCGCCAACGCCGCCATGGCGCTGGCGCCGGGCGCGCCGCTGGTGCATGAGGAGTGGGAGGACAATCAGATATTCGCCAACACCTTCACCGGCGGCGCGACGCCGGAGGGGCAGGAGGAGAACGCCCGCAAGATCGATAAAATCATCAAGGGCGCGCATGCGGTGGTCAAGGAAACCTTCCGCGTGCACCGCTGCGGCATGACACCGATGGAGCCGCGCGGCGCGCTCGCCAAGTGGGACGAGGGCGACGGGCTGTTGGCCTACATCACCACCCAGCGCCCGCATATCGACCGTCTGGCACTGGCCGATATTCTCGACATCCCGACCGAAAGGGTGCGTATCATCTCGCCGCGCGACCAGGGCGGCGGCTTCGGCGTCAAGGCGCCGTTCTACCGCGAGCCGATCCTGGTGTGCCATCTCGCGCGCCAACTCGGCCACCCGGTGAAATGGCAGGAAACCCGCCAAGAGCATCTGATGGTGGTCAGCCATGAGCGCGACCAGATCCACACGGTCGAACTGGCCGCCGACAAGGACGGCAAGTTTCTCGCCCTCAGGACGGACGGTGTCTGCGACTGTGGCGACGGCTGCGAGGGCGTCTATTGGGGCTATCTGATGTCCTGGCTGGGCGGCATCCTGTTCACCAATTCCTACGACCTGCCGGATTGCGATATTCGCCTGCGCGTCGCCGTGACCAACAAATCGGCGCTCAGCCCGGCGCGCTCCTTCGGTTCCTATCCGACGCGTTTCGCCATCGAACGCGCCGTCGATATGATGGCGCGCAAGCTCGGCCTCGATGCCGGCGATGTGCGGCGCAAGAACATTATCGCCGAATTGCCGCACACCACCTGCACCGGCGCCTATTACGATAGCGGCGACTATCTCAAGGTCTGGGACACCCTGATCGAACATCTCGATGTGCCGAGTTTCCGCGCCGAGCAAAAGGCGGCGCTGGCCGAGGGGAAATATATCGGCCTCGGTTTCGGCACCGGGGTGGAATGCTCCGGCATGGCCTCGGAAATCCTCGTGCCGATGGAAAACCAGCCCGGCTACGGCGCCGCTTCCGTTCGCCTCGACCCGCGCGGCAAGGCGCTGGTCTCGTTCGGCGACGCGGCCCAGGGTCAGGGTCACGAGACCACCATCTCCCAGGTCGCGGCGCATGAATTCGGCATCCACCCCGACGATATCATCGTGCGCGAAGGCGATACCGAAACCACGCCGTTCGGCTCGGGCACCATCGGCGCGCGCACCGGCTCCTATGTCATGAGCGGCGTCTCCACCGCCTGCCGCGTGCTCAAGGATAAAATGGCCCTGATCATGGCCCACGATCTTGAGCTCGAGGCCGAGCCGGCGGACTTCGAATTCACCGACGGCGAAATCGTCTACGCCAAGGATTCCAACATCCGCAAGGGCTTCGGCGAAATGGCGGATCGCATCATCATGGCGCCGGTCAATCTGCCCGAGGGAGTCGAGGGCGGCCTCGAGCATACCGCCTTCTTCGAGGCGCCGACGCGGATGATGTGCTTCTCCATCCATGCCGCCTTCGTCGAGGTGACGCCGGAGACCGGCCAGTTCAAGATCAACCGCTTCGTCACCTGCGAGGATCTCGGCACTCTGATCAACCCGCAAATCGTCGAGGGCCAGGTCCAGGGCGGTGTCGTTCAGGGCCTCTCGAACGCGATGTTCGAGGAGGTCGTTTACGACGAGAACGGCCAATGCCTGACGGCCGATTTCGAGAACTACAAGCTGGCCAACGCCGCCGACATGCCCAACATCGAGGTCACCCATTCGACCACCAAATGCCCGCACACGCCGCTCGGCCAACGCGGCCTCGGCGAAGGCATTCCGGGCCCGGTGCCGGGTGCGCTCAGCAATGCGGTGTGCGACGCGCTTACGCCCTTCGGCGTCGAAATCACCGAATTGCCGCTGCGCCCCAACATGGTGTGGCGCCTCATCCAGGAGGCCAAGCAGAAGCAGGCCGCCGACTGAGGTGAGCCGGCTTTAAAAATGCGCGCGGCGGCGCGGCGTTTGCTTTAGTCTGAGCCGCATGGGCGCCACATATCACGACTGTCTGGTGATCGAATGCAGCCGCGGCGAAGCCGTGGAAAGCGCGCATTTGGTGGACGCCGCCATCGTCGATGCGGCGGGAAAGGTGGTCGAGGCGTGGGGCGATATCGAGCGCTTCGTCTATCCGCGCTCGGCCGTCAAATCGATTCAGGTCCTGCCTTTTTTCGAGAGCGGCGCGGCGGATGAAACGCAGGCGACGGATGCCGAGATTGCGCTCGCCTGCGCCTCCCATAACGGCCAGGACGCCCAGATTGGCGCCGTGCGTAATTGGTTGGCGCGCACCGGTCTCGGCGAAGAACATCTCGAATGCGGCGGCCATCTGCCCTACCACAAGGAGACGGCGGATGAATATATCCGCCGCGGCGAAGCCGGCCTGGCAATCCACAATATGTGCTCGGGCAAGCATTCGGCCTTTCTCGTGACGGCGAAGATGCTGGGCGAGGAAACCAAGAATTACATCGCCCGCGAGCATCCAGTGCAAACGCGGGTGAGCGCCGCCATCCAGGAGATGACGGGCTGGGATATCTCGCGCTCGCCATGGGCTATCGACGGCTGCTCGATTCCGACCATCGGCCTGCCGCTCCATGCGCTGGCACGCGGCGCCGCCAATATCGCCGACGCGGGCGCGCAACCGGCGGAGCGCCAGGAGGCGATCGGGCGCATCCGTGCGGCGATTGCCGCCGAGCCTTTCATGATCGCCGGCGACGGGCGCGCCTGCAGCGATATCATCTCGGCGCTCGACGGCAAGGCTTATATTAAGCTTGGCGCCGAAGGGGTATTTTTCGCGCCGCTCCTCGAGCGCGGCTTTGGTTTGGCGCTAAAGGTGCGCGACGGCGCCCTCCGCGCCGCCGATACCGCCATCGCCTCGCTGCTCGCCTATCTCGGATTGCTCGACGGCGCGGCTGAGGAAAAATTGGCCGCCTATATCGAGACCCCGTTGGCCAATTGGCGCGGCATTCACGTCGGCACGGTGCGCGCCGTGCTGGAAAAATAATGTGCGCCTTCTGCGCTCTTCTCTCGGGCGGTTCGCATTGGAGCGAGGCCGGCACCGACGCGGCGCGGACGGACGCGCCGGCGGGCCGGGCGCGCCTGTTGGAACGCCGCGGCCGGGTGCGCCTCGTCAACCGCATCCTTAGCTATCACGGCTGCGCGCTCGCGGACTGGAACAACAACAGCTACATCCTGCGCGGCCATCGCGGCCAAACCTCGATCGTCGATAGCTTGCCGCAAGTCTGGGCACGGGCCGAGGAAATCTCAAAAAAACCCGCCGACCCGCTCGACCCCGCGCTGCTGGCGGCGTTGTCTAACGTGGCGGATGGCAATATCGAGAATTAAGTTACCTGTCACCGTAATTACGGCACCGGAACCCACAAGGATTCAACCAAGCGGAACCACACACCCGGAATGCGTCTCTTGCATTCCGGCTGCGCGACCGAGCGCCCGAGTTAATACGAGGTAAGCCAAGGGAGCGGATGCGACCGCCCGGCGACTGAGGGAACAAACAACAAGTGCGCCCGGATGCCTCTCTGGAGTTTGCGAGTGCGCTCCGAGCCAAGGGAGCGGATGCGACCGCCCGGCGACTGAGGGAACAAACAACAAGTGCGCCCGGATGCCTCTCTGGAGTTTGCGAGTGTGCTCCGAGCCAAGGGGGCGGATGCCCCCGCCCGGCGACTGAGGGAACACCCAAAAGCGCTATCGCGCTTGGTTTCCCCCATCTTCCCAACCCTTCTTCCCCTCTGGGAAGAAGGGCTTATTCAGGGTGTTGCCGGATCAATCCCCGAGCCGAAGGGCACGCGCTTGACGAAATCCTCGGCCATTTCGGCCATCGTCACCATGCGCACGCCTTCATGCGCCAGCATATGGTCGATCAGCCGCTCCAGCATCATCAGCACATGCGGCTTGCCGGCGCTGTCGGGGTGGATGGTGCAGGGGAAGACGGCATAGTCATGATGGCGGTAGACCCAATCGAACTGGTCGCGCCAGATTTCCTCGAGCTGGCGTCCGGTGATCCAGCCATGGCTGTTGGGGAAGGCCTTGACGAACATGGTCGGCGGCGCGTCGTCGGTATGCCAACTGGCCGGGATCTCGACCAGCTCGACATCGCTGCCCGCCTGCCACGGCTTCATCCAGCTTTCGGGTTCGCGCGAATAATCGATCTTCGACCATGAATCGCCGGTGCGCAGCCAATGCGGGTGGAAATCATCCTCCATCAGGCTGCAGTCATATTTAATGCCACGCTCCAACAGCAGTTCGATGGAATTGCTGCTGAGCTCCCACCACGGCGCCATATAGCCGATCGGGTTTTTGCCGGTGACTTTTTTCACCACTTCCATGGTTTTGTCGATGACGGCGGCTTCCTGCTCGCGCGTCATCGCCAGCGGGTTTTCATGGGCGTAGCCGTGGATGCCGATCTCATGGCCGGCGGCGACGATCTGCTCGAACTGGGCGGGAAAGCTCTCGACCGAATGGCCGGTGACGCCCCAGGTGGTGGTTATGCCGTAGTGTTTGAACAGCTCCAACAGGCGCGGCACGCCGCGCTTGGCGGCGAACACGCCGCGCGAGATGTCGCACGGCGAATCCTCGCCACCGAACGAGCCGAGCCACAGCGATACGGCGTCGAAATGCGGGTTGATGCAGACTTGGATGTCTTTGTCGGTATTGCCCATAAGCCGCTCTCCCCAGGCCAAGCAATTTTATTGCCGTTAGGAGGCGAGCGCTACTTCCTGATAGTCGTTCTCGCACGGAGCGCCCTCGGTAACCCAGAGCTTGCGCGCCTTCAACTCGATGACTATCGAGTTGCGCGTCTCGAGCTGAAAGACCTCGTCTTCGTTCTCATCGACATGGGCGCAGATCGAATGGGGATGGGAAAAATGATCGGACATGCAATTGTGGATCGACTGCACATCCATTTCCTGGCCCTGGTGGATCAGCTTTTCCAGCCGCTTGTTGCGGTAAAAGCTGTTGGGCCACAGCTTCGCCACTTCCGAATCGATATCCAGCGCGCAGAAATGGTTGGAGTGGGTGAGGACGCTGTCCTCCGGATACATGAAGCCGGCGCGTTCCGGCCCGGCCTCGATATCCATCGCCTCGCCGTCCTCATGGCCGACGATGAAATTCATCGACACCGTGCGGTTGGTGGCGCAGAGGCCGGCCAGCGCGTCATGCATATTCCGCGCGTTCATCACGTCGCGCACGCGCATGCGGAACGGCCGTTCATAGCTGTGGCTGCCGTCCTCGTTCGAGGTCAGCGCGTTGATGACGACGCCGATGCCGGCCTCGTTGACGCCCTGCATGCCGCCGACGGTGCCGGTCTCGCCATGGCAGATAAAATCGGTTTTATCGTCGCGCGTGACCCGCGCCACCATGGTTTTGACGCCGGGTATCCAATCCCAGTTCTGGCCGATCAGCGTGTCGCCGGATTTGCTTTTTTCCGGCATGATGGCGAAGGCAGTGCAGCCGTCGGTGGCGCCGGCGATGGCTTCCAATCCGGCGCGCTTGAACATGTCGATGATCATCTCGTAGCGCACATTGAGCATGGTGATCTCGTTGAGGCTGCGGCCTGAGCCTTCGGCGACGCCGCGCATCTCGGCGGTAAACTCGCCGTCATAGCGGTCCAGCGGCGCGATCCATTTTTCCGCTTCGCCCAACACCGAGCTGGAATCGAAGCCGAGCTTTTCGAAGCGCGCCAGATAGACCTCGATATTGTGTTCGATATCGCCGCGCAATTCCTGCCCGTGAACGCGCCCGCGCATCCCTGCGTCATGTCCCAAATCCAAAACCGGAATAGCCATGTTCAGCCTCCACTGCCCAAATTGCCTCAACCAGAAGAATGCGTTTAACTCACGCGCTGTTTTTAGCAAGCCTGATTTCGTACAATATATAGAAATCCAGCACTCATGTCAGGAAATCACATGCAGATTCAATCAAGCAGGTCCGATGCTCTTGGCCTGGCGGAAAATACCGGCATCGAGATCGTCCGGCAGGATGACGGCTTCGTCGCCTGGGCCGGCGAATATGGCGGCAACAACAAGCCCCAGGGGCCGCTTTCCGGCCAGCGGGTGGGGGTGATCGTCGCCAGCGAGTTCAGCGACTTTCAGGCCTACTATCTCGCTTCCTATATCGGCGAGTTGGGCGGTATCTGCGAATTTCTCCTCGTCGACTGGGTGAAATGGAAATATGTCCGGCCCAATCTCGAAGGCAAGGGCGTTCGCGGCCAGTGGGACTTGAAGGTCGACCCCATCCCGGTGGTCGGCGGCGATAAAAACGCCGCCTGGAAAAGCCTGATCGACGCCCGGGCGGCGGACTATGACGTCGTTATCGTGATCGGCGGCCATTCCGCCGATGTCATGGTGACGGAAGCGCCGGTGCATGAATTCCTCCGGGCATGCGCGGAAAACGACGCCGTGATCGGCGCCATCGGCGCCGGCTCGATGCCCTTGATCCGCGCCGGCATCATGCATGGCAAGCGCTGCACCGGCGACCGCACGGTCGATTACATGCTCAAGAAGATCGCCAATTTCGAGGCCGGGCGCGTGGTGACGGACGCAAAGCTGATCACCGCCCGCGCCACCATCGATACGCCGGAATTCCTGCGCGCACTTTGTCGTGCTGTCGATCCAGGCTTCAAGGATGGCTGGCGCGGCCGGCTCAAGGGCAAGAAGGTTCTGCTGCCGGTAAGCGATGACTTTGAAGATATCGAACTGATCGTACCGACGATGGAGCTCCTCCACCGTGGCGCCGAGATCATCATCGGCCGCTTCGCCGGGGAGTTCAAATCGCGCCCCGGCTTGATCGGCGTCGACGTGCTGCACGGCAATTTCGGCACCACCATTCCGTTCCAGGAAATCCCCGACGGCGAATATGTTTTGAAGGATCTTGCCGACGTCGCCATGTCCGAGTTCGACCTCGCCCTGATCACCGGCGCCTTCAACCCCTGGAACATGGTCGTCACCGGCGTGTCGGACTGGCTCGGTGAGGCGATCTCCGCCGGCAAGCTGATCGCCAGCATCTGTCACGGGCCGATCGCCCTGTCGGCGGCAAATCTGGTCGAAGGCAAGCGCCTCACGGGCTGGGAGGCGTCGCGCGATTCGGTCGAGATCATGGGCGGCGTGTTTAATTGCGGGGAATGGGCGGCGGCGATCGACGGCAATATCGTCACCGGCCGCTCGCCGGCGGAAGTGCCCGAGCTGGTCGACGCCATTTCCGTCGCGCTCTCCTGAACCAACGATCACCGCTAAACCCGGAAAGGCTTGTTTTATGGAAATCGGCATCTACGCCAACACCCACGGCCAGAGCTACCGCGACGACACCGACATGTTCCTGGCCAATACGCCGTTCGAGGAGATGCGCCCTGTGCGCACCGCGCAACTGGCCGAGAAACACGGCTTTCATTCGGTCTGGTATCCCGACCATGTCTGCATGGCGATCCAATCGGCGAGCGCGCACACCGCCAATGTGTCGGGCAAGCGCGCCTATCAGCCGCACCACAACATGCTCGACATGGCGGTGGTGATGGGCGCCGTGGCGGTCTGCACCAGCCGCATCAAGCTCGGCACCTCGGTGCTGATCGCGCCCTACCGCCATCCGCTCGCGGACGCACGCCAGTTCGCCACCGTCGATCTCTTGTCGCAGGGCCGCCTGATGCTCGGCGTCGGCTGCGGCTGGATGGCCGAGGAATTCACCGCCTGCGGCCACGATTACGCCAATCGCAACGCCCAGACCGAGGAGTGCCTGCAAATCTACAAGCGCTCCTGGACCGAGGAGAAAGTCGAATTCGACGGCGAATTTTACAAATTCGAAGATATCTCGATGGACCCCAAGCCGCTGCAAAAGCCGCACCCGCCGATCGTTTACGGCGGCAACACGCCGGAAGGCGCGCGCCGCGCCATACGCCAATGCGATGGCCTCTATTCGCTCTTTTTGGATACCCATTGCGAGTTCGACCGCTTTAACCCGCTGCAAGAACTGATCCGCCGCGAGGCTGAAAAACTCGGCCGCGACACCAGCCAGTTTCGCATGATGGCCGCCGCCTCGGCGCGCTTCACCGGCGCCGGCGACCCGCAATCCAAGGAGTCCCCGCGCGCGACCTGCACCGGCACCGCCGAGCAAATCCTCGAAGACCTGCAGGCGATGGCCGACGCCGGCTTCTCGATGATCGTTTGCATGCTGGCCTGCCCGTCCGGCAGCCTCACCGAGCAGCACGAACAGATTCAGCGCTTCGGCGAGGAGGTCATACCGCAAGCGAAGGGCATCAAGCCGACAGGGGAGTGGAAGCTGGTGGAATAGGTGAATTTGACCGGTTTGAGCCCGTGACCTAACTTGCTTCAAGAGGATAAAACCAGCAGGGCGATATCATGGCGTACGGGTATAAGGTCTATTGGCAGACGGGCTGTACTTCGTGCTTGCGGGCCAAGGAGTTTCTGAAAGAGCACGGGATCGCGTTTGAATCGATCAATGTGCGCGAGGACGCGGGCGCGATGGCGGATTTGGCGCGGCTTGGGGCGATGTCGATTCCGGTGATTGCGCGCGGCGATGCGTTCGCTTTTGCCCAGGAAATTCGCGATTTGGCCGAATTCGTCGGGGTTGCGCTGACGCGGGCGCAGTTGCCGCCAGCCGAATTGAACAAAAAAATCGATCTCATATTGGCGGCGGCGCAGCGTTTTGTGCGCCAGATTCCAGCCGATATTTTGGCCGTCAATCTGCCGGGGCGCGAGCGTAACTGCCTCGATCTCGCTTATCATATTTTCGTTATTCCGACCGCCTTTCTCGATGCGGCGCGCGGCGGCTCTGTGACGTTCGAGCATTTCGAGCGCCTGCCGCCGCCGGAACTGGATACGGTCGGGCGCGTCAATGAGTACGGCCAGGGCGTGCGCGAGGATTTCGCCGCCTGGTGGGATGACGGCCAGATGCCCGCGACGCTCGATACTTATTACGGCGTGCAGCCGGCCGAGGGCGTGATGGAGCGCACCGCCTGGCACGCGGCGCAGCATTGCCGCCAGCTCATGACCGTCGTCGCCGAGGCCGGGCTTATACCCGACGGGCCGCTCGGCGAGGCCGAGCTTGGCGGCCTGCCGCTGCCCGATGAGGTTTATGACGATGAAGTTCCGATGAAGGCTGCGAGCGGGTGAGCGAAGAGGCCGCGGCGGAGGCCGCCATCCTCGCCGTCATCGTTCCGGTGACGGCGTTTCAGCAGAATTGCACGGTGCTGTGGTGCCCGCAAACGATGATGGGCGCGGTGGTCGATCCCGGCGGCGATCTCGACCGCATCCTGGCGGCGGCCGGCGAACATAAAGTCGAAATCGAGAAAATCCTCATCACCCACGGCCATATCGACCATGCCGGCAACGCCGCCGAGCTGGCCGAACGGCTGGGTGTGCCGATCGAGGGGCCGCATCGGGAGGATGCGTTCTGGATCGACATGTTGAGCGAGCAGGGCGAGCAATTCGGCCTCGAGGGCGCGCGGCCGTTCGAGCCGGCGCGCTGGCTCGATCATGGCGACAGCGTGGCGTTTGGCAACGTCACCCTGGCGGTGCTGCATTGCCCCGGCCACACGCCGGGCCATGTCGTCTTTCACCATGCCGATGCCAAGCTCGCCATCGTCGGCGATGTGCTGTTCCAGGGCTCGATCGGGCGCACCGATTTTCCGCGCGGCGATCATGCGGCGCTGATCCATTCGATCACCAAGCTCCTATGGCCGCTCGGCGGCGATACCGCCTTCGTGCCCGGGCACGGCCAGATGTCCAATTTCGCCGCCGAGCGCGAGAGCAATCCGTTCGTTTCCGACGCCGCCCTGGAAGCTTCCGCGAACTGACGAAATTGTGCGCCTTCGATGCTTGAGGCGGAGGGGTTAATCGGCGTATGTTGGCGCCTTCGCGCGCTCCCGGGGGGACTTGTCCGCGCATTTTCAAGCAATTTCGGCCGGGTGTTTCAGCCCGGCTCGGCGATCAGGGATCAGCAAAACTCAAAGGACCGAAATGAACGCCCTTACATATGCATCACCCGGCTCGGTCGACGAGGCGGTGAAACTCCTGGCGGCGGCCGATGGCAACGCCAGACTGCTCGCGGGCGGCACCGATCTGCTCGTGCAATTGCGCCTCGGCATGATCGAGCCGTCGCTCATTATAGATGTGAAAAACATCTCGGAAATGACTGCTATTAAAGAAGAAAATGGCGGCTTTCGCATCGGCGCTTCGATCTCGGGCGCGGCGCTCGGCGAGCATGCCGGCATGCAGCGCGCATGGCCCGGCGTGGTCGAGGCGGTGGCGCTGATCGGCTCGACCCAAATTCAGGGGCGCGCCACCATGGGCGGAAATTTATGCAACGCCTCGCCGGCCGCCGACGCCGTTCCGGCGATGATCGCGGCCGACGCCCTGTGCACCATCGCCGGACCCGATGGGCGGCGCGAAGCGCGCGTCGAGGAGATCGTCACCGGTCCCGGCGAGACCTCGCTGGAAGCCTTTGAGATGGTCGTCGATTTCTTCTTTCCGGCACGGCCGGCGCGCTCGGGCGATGCCTATTTGCGCTTCATCCCGCGCACCGAGATGGATATCGCCGTGGTCGGCGCCGGCGTCAGCCTGACGCTCGACGAAGCCGGCGTTTGCACGGCGGCGCGCATGGCATTGGGCGCCGTGGCGGCGACCCAGCTCGTCGTCGAGGACGCCGCCAAGGCGCTGATCGGCAGCACTCTCGACGGCGCGGCGATGGAAAAGCTCGATTCCGCGGCGCGCGCCGCCTGCCGCCCCATCGACGACAAACGCGGCACCATCGAACATCGCACCAAGGTCGCCGGCGTGTTGGCACGGCGCGCCGCCGCGATCGCCAAGCAGCGCGCGGAGGGCTGAGAAAATGGCCAAAATTCACGTCACCACCACCATCAACGGCGAGCCCACCGAATTTCTCTGCGAGCCCCAGCAAACCCTTCTCGACGTGCTGCGCGACGAATTGCGCCTCACCGGCAGCAAGGAAGGTTGCGGCACCGGCGATTGCGGCGCCTGCAGCGTCACCTTCGACGGCCGCCTGATCTGTTCCTGTCTGGCGCTCGGCGCCGAGGCCGAGGGCCATGAGATCGAGACCATCGAGGGCATGGCGGAAGGCGAAAATCTGCATCCCCTGCAGCAGAAATTTCTTGAACATGCGGCGCTGCAATGCGGCGTCTGCACGCCGGGCATTTTGATCGCCGCCAAGGCATTGCTGGAAAAGAACCCGGACCCGAGCGAAAGCGAAGTGCGCTATTGGCTGGCCGGAAATCTCTGCCGCTGCACGGGATATGACAAAATAATTCGTGCCGTGCTCGAATGCGCCGCCGACATGAGAGGAGCCTGACCATGGCCAGCGAAAATCAGGAATTGAAATGGATCGGCACAAGCCCGGTTCGCCCCGACGGCACCGACAAGGTCACCGGGCGGGCCAAATTCGGCGCCGATCTGATGCTTCCCGGCATGCTCACCGGCAAGATTCTCAGGAGCCCGCACGCGCACGCGAAAATCAAATCCATCGACACCTCCAAGGCCGAGGCGTTGCCTGGCGTAAAGGCCGTGGTGAGCGCCGCCGATATCGCCGAAATGCCCTCCGAATGGGTGCCGGCGGGCGAGTTGCAGCTCAATTACCGCGATCTCGCGAGCAATATCATGGCCCGCGGCAAGGCACTTTATGACGGCCATGCGGTGGCCGCCGTGGCCGCGACCAGCGCCGCCATCGCCGATGCCGCGCTCGACCTGATCGCGGTCGATTATGAGGTATTGCCGCATGTCATCGATGTCGAGGAAGCGATGGCGCCGGATGCGCCGGTGCTGCATGAGGATATGTTTACCGAAGGGGTGACGCCGACACCGGACAAGCCTTCCAACATTTTCAAGGAGATCGACATCGGTATCGGCGACGTCGAGACGGGCTTCGCGGCGGCCGATCTGATCGTCGAGCGCAGCTTCAAGACGGCCCCGGTGCATCAGGGCTATATCGAGCCGCACGCCGCCGTCGCCAGCTTCGCCGAAGACGGCCAGGCCGAGCTCTGGTGCTCGACCCAGGGCCATTTCACGGCGCGCGCCTATTGCGCCAAACTGCTCGGCATGGACGTTTCCGATCTGCGCGTCACCGCCTCCGAGATCGGCGGCGGTTTCGGCGGCAAGACGACCGTCTATGTCGAACCGGTGGCGCTGCTGCTGTCGCGCAAGGCGGGCCGCCCGGTGCGCGTCGTGATGACGCGCGACGAGGTGTTCCGCGCTTCCGGCCCGACCTCGGGCGCCGCCAACTGGGTCAAGATCGGCGTTACGAACGATGGTAAAATTGTCGCCGGAGAAGCAGTGCTCAAATATCAGGCCGGCGCCTTTCCCGGCTCGCCGGTTCAGCCCGGCTGCATGTGCGCCTTCGCGCCCTACGATATCGAGAACGTCAAGGTGAAGGGCTATGACGTGGTGACCAACCGGCCCAAAGTGGCGGCCTATCGCGCGCCCGGCGCGCCGATTGCCGAACATGCCGTCGAATCGGTGTTGGACGAGGTCGCCAAGAAACTCGGCATGGACCCGATCGAGCTGCGCCAGAAGAACGCCGCGCGCGAGGGCACCAATGCCGCCTACGGCCCCAAATTCGGCCCCATCGGCTATGCCGAGACGCTGGCGGCGGCGAAAGCGCATCCGCATTATTCGGCGCCGCTCGGGCCAAACCAGGGCAGGGGCGTGGCCTCGGGCTTCTGGTTCAACGTCGGCGGCGACAGTTGCGCCACCATGAATGTCAGCGAGGACGGCACCCTGGTGCTCGCCACCGGCAGCCCCGACATCGGCGGCTCGCGCGCTTCGATGGCGATTATGGCGGCGGAGACCTTGGGCATCGATGTCGCCGATGTGCGCCCCATCGTCGCCGATACGGCGTCGCTCGGTTACACCTTCCTCACCGGCGGCAGCCGCGTCACTTTCGCCACCGGCATGGCGGTGATCGAGGCGTCCAAGCAGATCGCCGAGGAGCTGCGCCAGCGCGCCGCCAAGATCTGGGATATCAGCGTCGACGCGGTGGTCTGGGAAGACGGTTACGCCAAGCCGGCGGGCGCCAATGCGGGCGATTTCGAGCCGCTCTCGATCGGCGATATCGCCGCCCAGGCGGGCAAGACCGGCGGGCCGATTTCGGCCAACGCGGCGCTCAACGCGCAAGGTGCGGGGCCCGGCTTCGGCACCCATATCTGCGATGTCGAGGTCGATCCGGAAACCGGCCGCGTCACGGTGTTGCGCTACACCGCCATTCAGGATTGCGGCAAGGCCATCCACAAGGCCTATGTGGAAGGCCAGATTCAGGGCGGCGCGGCGCAGGGAATCGGCTGGGCGCTGAACGAGGAATATATTTATGACGAGAAAGGCCGCCTCGACAATCCCGGCTTCCTCGACTACCGCATTCCCGTCGCCTCGGACCTGCCGATGATCGAGGCGGTCATCGTCGAAGTGGCCAACCCGACCCATCCCTACGGCGTGCGCGGCGTCGGCGAGGTGCCGATCATTCCGCCCATGGCGACGGTGGCCAACGCCATCGAGGGCGCCATCGGCGTGCGCATGACCGAACTGCCGATGTCGCCGCCCAAGGTATTGGCGGCGCTCGATAATGGTCGTTGAGCCAGGCCGAGGGTGAGGCACCGGGGCGGCGATTGATGGAAGACACAAAGACTCACCCAAACGGCACCACCAACCGGAATGCATAATGCATTCCGGCAAGCGTGACTACGCGCCCGAGTTAATACGAGGTAGTCCCCAGGGAGTCACGTGGGGCGGATGCCCCCGCCCGGCGATTGAGGGACAAACAAAAAGAGCGCGGATGCCCCTCCGGCGTTGCGAGCGCGCTTCGCGCGCTAAGTTTGCCCCTTCTCCCCAACCCCTCTTCCCCTCGGGGAAGAAGGGCTTATCACATGCCGGGGCGGCCTGAAATAATGGCGCGCATCATCCTCACCTCGGGCCTCGGCAACCAATATGCCGGCGGCCAGACCGAGTTGGAGATCGAGGCGGCGGACGTACGCCGCCTGATCGCCGCCCTCGACGAGCGTTTCCCCGGCATCGGCCCCGAGCTCAAGCGCGAAATGGCCGTCGCCATAGACGGCCAGATCTACCAAGACCCTTTCCTCGAGCGCATCGAGCCCGACAGCGAGGTTTATTTCCTGCCGCGTATCGGCGGTGGTTAGGGGGCCTGAGGCCGGCCGCTTTGACATACATCAACGACCCTCGGCTGAAAGGCCCGTTAAATACCGGCGGGCTTTTTTGTTCGACAGGTGGAGTGCCGAGATGAGCGAGTTCAAGAAGCTGCTGGAGCCGGGCTATATCAAGAATTTGAAAATCAAGAATCGCGTCTCCATGGCGCCGATGGAGAAGCAGTGGGGCGACAGGGTCGGCAATGTGACGCAGTTTTACATCGATTACATGGTCGAGCGGGCCAAGAACGATGTCGCCATGATCACCATGGAATCGACCTTCATCGACCCGGTCGGGCGCGGCAACATCTACCAACTGGGTCTGTGGGACGACAGCAATATTCCGAGCCACAAAAGGCTGACCGATGCGCTGCATGAATTCGGCACCATAGCCGTGACCGAGTTGCAGCATGCCGGGCGCAACGCCGCGACCTACAAGACCGGATTCCAGCCGATCGCTCCCTCGCCCATCCCGTGCGAGATTTCGGGCGGCTATATACCGCGCGAGATGAGCCTGGACGACATCGCGGACATCACCCGCAAATATTCCGAGGCGGCGCGCCGCGCCCGCGAGGCCGGCTATGACATGATCACCCTGCACGGCGCGCACGGTTATATCCTCAACTCCTTCCTGTCGCCGTTCACCAACAAGCGCACCGACGGTTATGGCGGCAGCCTGGAAAACCGCTACCGCTTCGGCACCGAGGTTTATCAGGCCATCCGCGCCCAAGTGGGCGAGGAATGCCCGGTCGGCTATCGCATCACCGCCGATGAATTCGTCGAGGGCGGCCTGACGCTGGAGGACACCAGGGCCTTCATCAAGCATCTCGAAGGATTGGGTCTCGATTATGTCGATGTCAGTTCGGGAATCTATGAATCGGCGCCGATGATTATCAACACCATGGATTTTCCCCTCGGCGGCCTGTTGCCCTATGCCGCCGGGATGAAGGAAGTGCTCGATATTCCCGTCATCGCGACCGGACGGATCAACGATATGCGCTTCGCCGAGCAGGCGCTCGAGCGCAACGAGGCCGACTATGTTCATATGGTGCGGGCCTTTCACGCCGATCCGGAAATTCTCACCAAATCGCGCAAGGGCGAGTTCGACGATATCTGCATGTGCAACGCATGCAACAAATGCATCGATTTGATGTTCGGCGACCAGCGCGTCAGATGCGCCCTCAATCCGTCCGCCGGGCGCGAGCGCGAGATGGCCCTGAAGCCGGCCGAGAAGAAGAAATCCGTGATGGTCGTCGGCGGCGGCCTGGCCGGCATGGAAGCGGCCCGCATCGCCGCCCTGCGCGGTCACGACGTCAGCCTCTACGAGAAAGAGGATGAGCTTGGCGGCGCCATCAGATGGAGCTCGAAAGGGCAGTATCGCGAGGAATGGGGGCAGGCGGCGCGCTACCGCATTCACTCCGTAAATAAAGCCGGCGTCGCGGTTCATCTCGGCCAGGAGGTGACGCTGGCCGATATCAAGGCGGCCAAGCCGGATGTCACCGTCCTCGCCACCGGCACCAAGCCCTTTGTGCCGCCCTATATTCCCGGCGTCGACAATCCGGTGGTCAGCGATTACGCCAAGGTTCTGCTCGGCGAGACTAAAATCGGTGTGAACGCCGTGGTGGTCGGCGGCCAGAATATCGGCCTGGCCACCGCCGAGTTTCTCACCGAGCATGGCTGCAAATGCACGATCGTCGAAGATGGCGACGCGATCGGCGCCGACCTCGGCGGCATCAAGCAGATGGTCGTTCTGCCGCGCATCGCCGATGATGCGAATATAGAGGTCAGGCTGAACAGCAATATCGAGCGTATCGGCGATGATTGGGTCGAGGTGCAGAGCAAGGGACAAAGCGAAACCCTTAAAGGCATCGACATGGTGGTGTTTGCCTGGAGCCGGGAGATCGTCCGCCAATTGGCCGATGAGGTGGCGGCGGACGGCACGCTGGCCGATTATTGCCTCATTGGCGATGCGGTTTGGCCGCGCGAGCCGATCGACGCGATCTATGAGGGCGCCATGACCGGCAGGCAAATCTAGGCCGCACCGGTGGTGACCTGCTCAAACGATGTTTGGCTTCTGCTCGAAGCCGAAGAGGGCGGGCTGGGCGCCTTTGCCGATGGCTTGATATGCGAGGGCAGGCGCCTGGCCGATGCGCTGCGCGGTGAACTCGCCGCCGTGCTGCTCGGCCCCGATACCGGCGAGCTGGAAGAGGCCTTGGCCGAGTGCGGCGCCGACCGGCTCTATCGCGGGCGTGACGCCGGCCTGGCGGATTACCATCCCGAAATTTACGCCAGCCTGCTGGGCGAGCTGGTGCGAGAACATCGGCCGCGCCTGTTCCTGACCCTCGATTCGGCGCGCGGTGCCGATCTGATGCCGCGCCTGGCCGCGACCATCGGCGCACCGTTGGTGATGAATTGCACCAATATCGAGGCGGGTGAGGAGATCGAATTTACCAAGCCGGTGCAGAGCGGCAGGCTGCACGCGGTGATGACGGCGCCTGCCGGCGGCACGAGTTTGGCGACCCTCAACGCCGAATATTTGCCCGAGGCCGCGACGGCGGCACCGTCTCAAATCGCAAGAGTGTGCGACATAGAGGCGGATGTATCGGCGATTGCGACGCGCCTCGATATCACCAGCTACCTCAAGGCCGACCCCAAAACGGTCGATATCAGGGAGGCGGAAATCGTCGTTGCGGTGGGAAACGGCATCGGAGCGCGAGAAAATTTCGCCGCGTTCGAGCGCTTCGCCGAGCTTATAGGCGCCGCGCTCGGCGGCTCGCGGCCGGTCATCGATAGCGGAATCCTGCCGCATGAACGGCAGATCGGCCAGACCGGCAGGGCAATTTCGGCCCGGCTCGCCATCCTCTGCGGCATCTCGGGGTCGGAATATTTCACCAAGGGGATCGAGCGGGCCGGCACCAAAGTGGCGATCAACAGCGACCGCGAGGCGCCGATTTTCAAGGATATCGACCTCGGTATCCACGCCGATATCAACGCGTTGATCCCGAAACTCACGGCGCATATCAAGCGCGGCACCGAGGGCGGCGGCAGGTGAACATCATTGTTTTCGCCAAGACCGTGAGGTTCCTGCAGGCCCAGACGGGCTCGGACCCGCGGCAAAACAATATCGCGCCCGGCGATCTGGTCGATATGTTGAACCCGTTCGACGAGGCGGCGCTGGAGGTCGCGCTGCGCATCAAGGACGCGGCGCCGGAGGCGGAAATTACCGTCGTTTCGCTGGGCGGGCCGTCGGCGCAAGCCGGGCTCAGGCGCTGCCTGGCGATGGGCGCCGACCGTGCCAGCCATATTCTCTACGGCGATTACGTTGAACTGGATTCCTGGGCCAGCGCCGCCATCCTGGCTGCCCAGGCGCGCCGCATGCGCTACGATTTGATCCTGTGCGGGCGCCAGGCGATCGACAGCAATGCCGGTCTGGTCGGGCCGTACCTGGCGGCGCAGTTGGCGATTCCGCATATTTCGCGAATCATCAAGCTCGCCGAGCCGGGAAGCGACGGCAAAATCACCGCCGAGCGCCGCCTCGACCGCGGCGACCGGGAAACCGTCGAATGCACCGCCCCGGCCCTGCTCACCGTCGAGCGCGACATCAACGTGGCGCGAATTCCGACCCTGCCGGCGATGTTGGCGGCCGCCAAACTGCCGATTGAAAATTGCAGCACCGAAGACCTTGAAACAGCGCCGACGCTAAATCGTACCAAAACGATTCGCCTGTCCAACCCGAAAGCCAAGCGCCGCGCCGGGAAGCAGCTCAACCCGGCGCTTTCCGCCGCCGAGCGTATGAAGCTGATGATGAAGGGCGGCGGCGCGCCGGCGCCGGCGAAAACCGCCGCCCTGCTCGAGGGCTGCGGAGAAGATGTCCTGGAGGAATTCGAGCGCCTTTTAATATCCTCGGGCGTGCACTTCAGGCCCTGACATAGCTGAGCCAGCCGGTGATGATGTATTTATGCTCGTCCGGTGCCGGGACGCCGTGGTGGGTGTGGGTGAAGCCGGCGGGCCAGATTTTGGTGACGCCGCGTTCCGGCGGGAAGGTGACTTTCTGATCGATGAATTCGGTGCCGCCGCCGTCTTTGATGTCATTGAGGCTGGTCAGGAAGGCGAGCACCCGGTGCGAGATATCGAGCCCGCTCGATTCATAGTGATCGCCATAGAACGCGCCGCCCGGCTCGTAATGCTGGATTTGCGGCGGGTCCAAAAAGCCGACCTTGGCGCCATGCCTGGCGAGTTCCGGAAATTCTTCCAGATAGAGGCTGTGGCTCGCCATCACATGGGCGAAATAGTCATGCACGATGTCGCCATAATCATCCAGGGGCAGGCAGCTGATGCTGACATCCTCCGAATCCTTCCAGCTTTTATCGAGCCCCCTGGCGCTCATTCCGGGGTGGGTGAGGCCGAGTTCCTTGGCCGCGTGAAAGCCGCCGATCAGGCGCTCGCACAGGGCGGGCTGTTCCATTTCGTAGGTTCTCATCCATCGCATGCGAATTCTCGTAATATTCTAAAAAGCGTTTACCTCAGGAGCCGATATAGCTGAGCCAGCCGGTGATGATGTATTTATGCTCTTTCGGCGCCGGGATGCCGCGGTGGGTATGGGTGAAGCCGGCGGGCCAGATATTGGTGACGCCCTTTTTGGCCGGGCTGACATATTCCTGATAGAGGAACTCCGTGCCGCCGCCCTTCTTGACGGTATTGAGGTTGGTCATGAAGGCGAGCACGCGGTGCGAAAGATCGAGCCCGCTCGATTCATAGTGATCGCCGAAAAAGGCGCCGCCGGGCTCGTAATGCTGGATTTGCGGCGGTTCCAAAAAGCCGATCTTGGCGCCGCAGTTGGTCAGCGCCGGGAAATCCGCCATGTAAAGCCGCATGCTCGCCATCACATGTTCGCGGTAGCTGTGCACGACCTCCGTATAAATTTCGATCGGCAGGCAGCTCAGGCTGACATCCTCGGAATCCTTCCACTCCTTGTCGACGCCCTTGGCGCTGATGCCGGCATGGACGAAGCCGAGTTCCTTGGCCATCTTGAAGCCGGCGACAAGGCGCTCGCAAATCGCCGGCTGCTCCATTTCGTATGATTTGATCCATTGCATGGCGGGCTCCCATGAAATTCGAACAATTCAACCTAACTATATGGTTCAGAATAGATTTTATCTACCGGTAATAGCTTTCCTCGAGCCAGTGCGAGGATGGTACGAGAAACCATTCTCCGGCCTCCGCCAGTTCCTCGTCGGTGCTGGCCATCAATTTCTTGCGCAAGCGCTGAAGCAGGCCGGCGAAGGCGGTCTCGCGCCAGAACCAATCCTGGATATCGCGGCCCGAGGCATTGCCGGGCTGGGCCGTCGCGGCGTCGACATAGAAGGCCTTGATATCGTCCACCGCCAGGCGCAACCCTTCCGCGGTCGAGACGCCCGGCACCGGCGCCTCGCTGGGCTCTCCTTTTGCGAATGACAGCACCACGTCGCGCGCCTGATCCAGCGTCAAGCCGCTGGCGCCGAGATTGGAACTGCTCCTGTTTTCCATCGCCAGATCGTACCATGGCCACAGGCTTTTCATTTCGCTTTCGATCTCGTGTTGCCGGGTTTCGCCGTCGCCGTTCGGGGCCGGGGGGCTGAGATTGATCGGGCACACCCAGCCTTCCATCTCGTCTTCCGTCGCCTTGGCCGCTTCCTCGGGATAATCGACCAGCAGCGGGCCGCTTTCGGCGCCAAGCAATTCAAGCACCGCCATCAACACGCGGCGCTGAAACGGCGCGTCGTTGGGCGGCCCGAGCGGGCGGCCGAGCTCGAACGGTACCCACAGCGCGCGCGGCGGCCGGGTCTTCTCGCTGTGCAGGCGAATCAGGCTGATCTGCGTCGTCGCCAGCCCGTCCTCTTCCAAATAATGTGCCAGCCCGCCCACGGCGCGCGTGCAAAAGGGTCAGATCGGGACGAGCAATACGGCGTTGACGTCATCCGCTTTCAACAGGCCGGCCAATTGGCGCGTCGGCGCTTCCATCTCCTCGGGCTCGGTCGCGCCCATGAAGGAATAATGGAATTTCGCCACCGAGCCGATGACGCCTTCCTCGGCCAGCTCGTTGAGCCGGTCGATGGGGAAGCAGACATTCATGTCCTGCTGATAGCCGGCGCGGTCGAAATTGGTCGACACGTGGCTCATGATCAAGTCTTCCGCCACCGTCTCGCCCAGAATGACGCGATAATCCGCCGTGCCCAGCTCGAACGGGCGGTCGCCGCGCCGTTGCAGCCCCGCCGTCGAGATCACCGCCACCCGGCAATCGGCAAGCGCCGGCGCCGTCACCCAGGGGTCATCGTCGAATTCGGGGCATTCGAGTTCGATCAATTCCTCGCGCATGAGCGCGTCGATGTCTTCCAGTCGGGCCATGCGAGTTCCTCTTCGATTACGCTTCCTGGCCGGATAATACCCTGACTTCGACCTCACCTGCCATCATTTCGCCGAGCCGCGCGGCGGCTTTGAAGCCGTGGTCATGGAACATGGCGAGGACGCTATCGGCCTCTTGCGGCGCGCAGGCGACCAAAAGCCCGCCGCTGGTTTGCGGATCGCAAAGGATGCTTTGTTGCCATGGCTCGATATCCGCCGGAAGACGCACCTCATGGCCATAGCTTTGCCAGTTGCGCGCCGCCGCGCCGGTGCTGGCGCCGGCCATGGCGAGTCGATGCGCGGTGGCGAGGATCGGCAGCGCAGCCAGCGCCAACTCGGCGCCGAGGCCCGAGCCCCGGCACATTTCCAGGAGATGTCCGAGCAGGCCAAATCCGGTCACATCGGTCATCGCGTGAACGGCGGCAAGCCCGGCCAGCGCCATGCCGACCCGATTGAGTTGGGTGGTGGTGTCGAGCATTTCGCGGTAGCCCGCCTCATCGAGCTCACCGCGTTGCAGGGCGCCGCTCAGGATGCCGATGCCGAGCGGCTTGCCGAGGATCAGCACGTCGCCGGCCTGGGCGGTATCGTTGCGCTTGATGCGCTCTGGCGTGGCCAGGCCGAGCGCGGCGAGGCCATAGATCGGCTCCGGCGCGTCGATCGAATGGCCGCCGGCGATGGCGATCCCCGCCGCCTCGCAGGCCGCCGCGCCGCCGGCCAGGATTTGCCGAATCACCGCCACCGGCAATTTGTCGATCGGCATGCCGACGATGGCGAGCGCCAGGATCGGCCGCGCCCCGGTGGCGTAGACGTCGGAGAGCGCGTTGGTCGCCGCGATGCGGCCAAAATCGAAGGGATCGTCGACGATGGGCATGAAGAAATCGGTGGTCGCGACCACGGCCTGATCGCCGTCGAGGCGGTAGACGGCGGCATCGTCGCTCGAATCATTGCCGACCAGCAGGGCCGGGTCGGCGAACGGGCGCGGCAATCCGTCCAGTATGTCGCCGAGCACCGCCGGCGCGATCTTGCAGCCGCAGCCGCCGCCATGCGAAAGCGTGGTCAGGCGGATCGGGCTGTCATCCGCCATAACCGGCTCCGGTTTTTAAGTGCGCAGCTAGGCGGGCTTCACCGCGCGGAAGGCGTAGCCGAAGACTTCGAAGGCGCGCGCGTTCTTCTCGCCGCCGGCATCGCCGAAGGTATCGACCGGCGGGCCGATCTCGATATCGGTAAAGCCGATATCCTCCATCATCTTGCGCCAGCCTGCGCACGGCAGGCCCCCGGCGATTCAAGATGTCCAGAGGTCGATATCGGCGATCGCCGAGGCGGGCACCGACTTGCCGTTGGCGATATCGGCGAATTGCAGCGTGCCGCCGGGGCGCAGCACCCGCATGATCTCGCCGAAGATATGCTTCTTGTCCGGGCACAGATTGATCACGCCGTTGGATATGACCACATCCGCCCAGCCGTCTTCGACCGGCATGTCCTCGATCAGGCCCTTGCGAAATTCGACATTGCCGGCGCCCATCGCCGCCGCCGTGGCGCGCGATTTGACCAGCATCTCATCGGTCATGTCGATGCCGACCACCTGGCCGCCGGGTCCGACCTGGGAAGCGGCGACGAAACAGTCGAAGCCGGCGCCGGCGCCGATATCGACAATTTTCTCGCCCTTTTCCAGGGTCCTCAATTCGAACGGATTGCCGACGCCGGCGAAGGATTCCACCGCCGCGTCGGGCAGCGGGTCGACCACCGCATCGTCATAACCGAGCCGCTTGGCGGCCGTCCGTCCGGTATGGAAATGATAGGTGCCGCCGGGTTCGGCGGCTACCGCCCGGTATTTATCCTTGACCTCTTCGCGCAATGCCTCGGCATCGACGGTCGGATTTTCGCTCATGTAATCTGTCCTCCACTATTCTCGGAGCAATCCTATACATATTGAATGGAAGCGCCAAACATCAAGGCGCGGCCCGCGCTCGCGCATTGCGCGCGGGAATGGCGGAAGAGGGTGGGGGTCGAACCCACCAGGCGCGTCGCACGCGCCTCACCGGATTTGAAGTCCGGGCGCCCCACCGGGGTGCGATCCTCCTCCACGGTTGGTACCGCCTGAATGCTAGGCAGCCTGGCGGGTGCAATCAAGCCGCGCTGGTGCCAAACAGCGCCGCCGACGAGGCCAAAATGCGCCGCGCCGGGCCGCTGCGCCGGGTGAATCCGGCGCGGTCGAAATATTCCAGCAGCTCGATGGTCAGGTTTCGCCCGATGCCCGTACGGTCGCGGTATTGGGCGGCGAGAAAGAGGCCGTCCTCGTGCTCGCCGGCCAATTGCTCGGCAATATCGGCGAGGCGGCGCACCGCCTCGGGCAGAAAAAAGCGATTCGTCGCCACCTGCAGGCAGAACCCCAATGCCGCGGCGCGCTTCAGAACGCGTTCGATCTCATCCGCCTGCAGGCCAAGCTCGGTGGCGATCTGCCACACCACCGGCGGGCGCGCGCCGCCGCTCTCCAGGAGCGGTAGGATTTTTTGCCATAAAATATGTTCGCCCGCCGCCAGTTTGGCCCTGTGGCCCGGCAGGTGCAGGATGGTGCCGGCGCGGCGCACTTCGCCGCTCTCGATCAACCCTGTGATGGCGGCGTTGAAAAGCTGCGCCAGCGGCCGCTCGGCAAAGACGCGGCGCAATTCAAACTCGTTGGGGCCGAGTGTCTCGGGCGCCTCGCGGTGCCAGAGCGCCAATCTCGCGGTGATGCGCCGGTTGAGATCGTGCCAATGTGGCGCCGACATGCCGGTTAGCGCGTCGGCGGC
>CAJXFT010000025.1 GCA_913053235.1 uncultured Alphaproteobacteria bacterium | reverse complement strand
TCCGGTCGCGGAAAAATTGGACGGAGCATTTTATGGCAAGGGTTGGAGTGAAAAATCGTTTGATACACGCATCACGGTTGACGATGAAACCTATGAATCGCCAACACACAAAGTCGATTGCTTTAAAAACAGAGTCGCCTTGGAAGTAGAGTGGAACAATAAGGATCCGTTTTATGATAGAGATCTCAATAATTTTCGGCTTTTATTTGAGCTAAGGGCGATTGATGTTGGTGTAATTATCACTCGATCTGACGAACTACAAGAAATTTTTGATTCTCATGGAAAAGGAAAAAGCTACGGTTCATCGACAACCCATATGAGCCGACTTTTACCAAGAGTAGAAGGCGGCGGCAGTGGTGGATGTCCCGTCGTCGTATTTGGAATAGGAAAGGGAGTTTATGTTGAAGATTAACGGTGATAGCACGATTATAGATCCGCATGAAGGCCGGTTTAATGATCAACAGTTCGGAACTATTCTCGCCGATCCTCCTTGGCAATTTACGAACCGTACTGGAAAAATGGCCCCGGAGCACAAACGTCTATCGCGATATTCCACCATGACCTTGGAGGATATCGCGACCCTGCCGGTTGCTGAACTTGCGGCCCCTACCGCTCATCTTTACCTGTGGTTTCCCAATGCCCTGTTGGCTGAAGGGCTGGAAGTCATGAAAAGATGGGGTTTCACATACAAGACCAATCTAGTTTGGTACAAAATACGCAAAGATGGCGGACCCGACCGGCGCGGTGTCGGATTTTATTTTCGTAATGTCACGGAATTGGTGCTTTTCGGCGTGCGGGGAAAGAATGCTCGTACGTTGCAGCCGGGAAGAAGCATGGCAAATTTAATTTCTAGCCGAAGGCGGGAGCATAGCCGAAAGCCGGATGAGCTTTACGACGTCATTGAATCATGTAGCAGAGGTCCTTATTTAGAACTTTTCGCAAGGCACGCGCGATCAAATTGGATTCAGTGGGGTGATGAAATTCTCGAATACAATCAATCCAATGAAGCTGAACCCCGCCGTCACGAAATTCTGGATTCTGTCGCCAATCAATTATTTTAGGAAATATCCCCGGGAAACACAGTCCGGTGGCATCACGGCGTAGTTAGAAATCAACGCATGGCAATGCCGGCGGCGCGCATATGGGCCTTGGCTTCGGCGATGCTGTGTTCGCCGAAATGGAAGATCGAGGCGGCGAGGACGGCGGTGGCGTGGCCCTCGGTGATGCCGGCCACCATATGGTCGAGCGTGCCGACGCCGCCCGAGGCGATCACCGGCACGCCGACGGCGTCCGCCACGGCGCGCGTCAGTTCGATATCGAAGCCCAGCTTGGTGCCGTCGCGGTCCATCGAGGTCAACAGGATTTCGCCGGCGCCGAGCTCGGTCATGCGCCGCGCCCAGGAGATCGCCTCGATGCCGGTCGGCTCGCGCCCGCCATGGGTGAAGATTTCGAAGCGCCCGGGGCCGCTCTGTTTGGCGTCGATCGCCACGACGATGCATTGGCGGCCGAATTTCTCCGCCGCCTCGGCGACGAATTCCGGGCGCTTGACCGCCGCCGTGTTGATCGACACCTTGTCGGCGCCGGCGAGCAGCAGTTTGCGCACATCCTCGGTGCTGCGCACGCCGCCGCCGACGGTCAGCGGCATGAAGCACATCTCGGCGGTGCGCCGGATCACCTCATACATGCTCTCGCGCCCCTCATGGGTGGCGGTGATATCGAGAAAGCACAGCTCGTCGGCGCCTTGCGCGTCATAGATTCTGGCCTGCTCCACCGGGTCGCCGGCATCGACCAGATCGACGAAATTGACGCCCTTGACGACGCGCCCGTCATGCACGTCGAGGCAGGGTATGATGCGCATCTTGAGCATTGTTTCAGGCCGCCAGCAGAGCCAACGCGTTGGCGGCGTCGATACGCCCGTCATAAAGCGCGCGGCCGCAGATAACGCCCTCGATGCCGGCCGCCTCGACCGCCTTCAGCGCCGCCAGATCGGCGTCGCAGGAAACCCCGCCCGAGGCGATGACGGGGGTGGTGATTTGCCCGGCGAGCGCCGCCGTCGCCTCGACATTCGGCCCCTGCATCGCGCCGTCGCGCGCGATATCGGTATAGATGATCGCCGCCGCGCCGGCATCCTCGAAGGATTGCGCCAGTTCAAGCGCCCGCATGTCGGAGGTCTCGGCCCAGCCTTCCACCGCGACGCGTCCGTCACGGGCATCGATGCCGACGGCGACGCGGCCGGGATATTGGCGGCAGGCCTCGCGCACCAGTTCGGGCTCGCGCAAGGCAACGGTGCCGAGGATGACGCGCGCGACGCCGCGCTTCAGCCAATGTTCGATGGTCTCCATGTCGCGGATACCGCCGCCCAGCTGCAGCGGGATGGATACCGCGCCCAGTATGGCATCGACGGCATCGCCATTGACCGGCCGGCCGGCGAAGGCGCCGTTGAGATCGACGACGTGAATCCAGGCGAAGCCGGCGCCGGCAAAACTGCGCGCCTGGGCAGCCGGATCGTCCGAGAACACGGTGGCGTCCGCCATCTCGCCCTTGACCAGGCGCACGCACTGGCCGTCCTTCAGGTCTATCGCCGGATAAAGGATCATAGTTCCTTGCAATAATAATGGCCGGACACGGTCTTGCCGTTGACCAGGGCATATTTCGGATGCGTGCCCCAGCGTTCGAAACCGAGTGCCTGGTATAATTTCATCGCCGCGCTCTGGGTATCGCGCACCGACAAATTCATCACCTTGAAACCCTCGGCGCGCGCCTCTTCCTCGACGCTTTCAAGAAGCGCGCGGGCCATGCCGTGGCCGCGCGCCGAGGGGGCGACGAAATGGGTGTCGATCAGGCAGGCGAAGGCCCAGGCCTCCTTTTGCGGCGGCGGCGAAACCAGTTGAACCGAGCCGCCGATGACGCCGTCGAGCCGGCCGACCAGAAGCGTACGCTCCGGCACCAGCACGACGCCGCGCCAATAGCGCTCGAAATCCTGCGCCGGCGGCGGGCGCAGCCAACCGAACCCGGCGCCGTCGAGGATCGCTTCCGACGCCGCGTCGCAAAGCTCGCTGAGCGCGCGCTTGCTCAGCTTGGAAATTTTCTCGACTGCCAATTGATCCGCCACGCCACGTCCCCCGTCACGGCCGCCAGCTCAGGAAATTGGCGATCAGGCGAAGCCCCGCCTGCTGGCTTTTTTCGGGGTGAAACTGCGTGCCGATCATGTTGTCGCGGCCGACCACGGCGCACAGCGCCTCGCCGTATTCCACCGTGGCGATGACCTCGGACGGCCGCGCCGGGCGGAGGTGAAAGCCGTGCACGAAATAAGCATGCGTGCCGCTGTCGAGGCCGGCCAGTACCGCATGGCCGGGCTCGGCGATGACGAGATCGTTCCAGCCCATATGCGGCACTTTGAGGCCGTTTGCCGGCGTCAGAGCGACCACTTCCGCGTCGATCCAGCCAAATCCTTCATGTTCGCCGTTCTCAAAGCCGACGCGCGCCATCAATTGCATGCCGACGCAGATGCCGAGGAACGGCACGCCACGCCCGATCACCGCCTCCTCGAGCGCCTCGCGCAATCCCGGCAGCGCCTCGACGCCGCGCTTGCAATCGGCGAAGGCGCCGACGCCGGGCAGCACGATGCGCTCGGCCTTGGCGACTTCTTCGGCCTTGTCGCTGACCCGGATCTCGCCGCCGTCGGTGCCCGCCGCGCGCTCGAACGCCTTGGCGGCGGAGCGCAAGTTTCCCGAGCCGTAATCGATAATGACGACCGTCATCGCCGCTGTTCTCCCGTCAGGACCAGAAGCCGGGGCTGGGGCCGATATCGAGGCGCGGCGGCGGCGGCGCGGCGGCACGCGACGACGCGCCGCCGTCATCTTCGCTGCTCAGCAGGCGTGCCAGACGCATTACGGCATGGTCTTGGTTCCGCGCGGCGATGACGCTGACCAAATCCCAGCCGTCCTGCGCCAGGCCGAGGCGCCGCCAATCATTGCCGTTGAAGCCGCAAAACAGCGCATAGCCGATCAGCAAAACCGCCCGGCTGCCCCAATCCAGGGCAAAAATCTCCGGCACGCCGACGATCACGGCGAGCGCCGCCGCCATGATCAGCGCGCCCAGCCACAACCCATGGCCGATGGCCCAAGGAATGGAAAACAAAAAGGCCAGCCAGTTGAACCCCTCGCGCACGAACAGCGCGCCGCCCAGCGCCTGCCCGGCGCCGGCCGCCCTGTCACCCTCCGCCGGTGCGCCCTGGCTCAGCGCCCGGGGCAGATGAACGGTGTAGTAGCGCATTTTTCAGACCTCGATCTCGCCGCCGAGCGTGCCCTTGGTCGAGGGAATCAGCATCGCCGCCCTCGGATCCTGCGCGATCGCCTGGCGCAGGGCGCGGGCCAGCGCCTTGAAGCAGGCCTCGACGATGTGATGGCTGTTGTCGCCGTAGAGGCACTCGACATGCAGCGTTATGCCGGCGGCCTGAGCGAAAGCCCGGAACCATTCCTTGAAATGCTCGGTGTCCATATCGTCGAGGCGCGGGCGCGCGAAATCCACCCGCCACACCAGAAACGGCCGGTTGCTGATGTCGAGGCTGACGCGCACGCAGGCCTCGTCCATGGGAACGTACGCGCTGCCATAGCGCGTGATGCCGCGCCGCTCGGCGAGCGCCCGGCCGACCGCCTCGCCCACCGCGATGCCGGTATCCTCGGTGGTGTGGTGAAAGGTCACATCGAGGTCGCCTTCAGCCTTGAGGCTAAGGTCGATCAGGCTGTGGCGCGACAATTGCTCCAGCATATGGTCGAGAAAACCCATGCCGGTGGCGACATCATATACCCCTTCGCCATCGAGATTGACCTCGACGGTGATGCTGGTTTCCTTGGTCACCCGCTCGACGCGGGCGGTGCGCGACGGCTGCTTCATGGCGCGGTTGCTCTTTTTGAGGGCTCGAGGCCCGAAATTTCGGGATAGCTGGGCGCCGTTTTAGCAAGAACAGGAAAAATTCGCCAGACTCTTGACCCGGCCGCTGCTTTTCTATTGATCTAACAGCGCGTTCCGGGAACGCTGTCCCGCCCTTGACCCGGCGCGGCCAATCACCACATGGTTGGGGCATGAGCGCGGCGGCAAGCCGCAAGGGAGAGAGCCATCAGCAGCAATCCGTCCGACCCCGCCGTTTGGCACGGCACCACCATTCTGTCGGTGCGCAAGGGCGGCACCGTCGTCGTCGCCGGCGACGGCCAGGTGACGCTCGGCGACACGGTTATCAAATCCAATGCGCGCAAAGTGCGGCGCCTCGGCGGCGGCGGCGACATCATTGCCGGCTTCGCCGGCGCCACCGCCGACGCCTTCACCCTGTTCGAGCGCCTCGAGGGCAAGCTCGAGCAGCATCCCGGCCAGCTCATGCGCGCCTGCGTCGAGCTCGCCAAGGATTGGCGCACCGACCGTTATCTGCGCCGCCTCGAAGCCATGATGGCGGTCGCCGACGCCGAAATATCGCTGGTGCTGACCGGCACCGGCGATGTGCTCGAACCCGAGGACGGCCTCATCGCCATCGGCTCGGGCGGCAATTTCGCCCTCGCCGCGGCGCGCGCCCTGATCGATATGGAAGACCTCGACGCCGAGGCGGTGGCGCTGAAGGCGATGGCCATCGCGGCGGATATCTGCGTTTACACCAACAATGCCGTGGTGCTGGAGAAAATACCCGAATGACAAGTTTCAGCCCGCGCGAAATCGTTTCCGAGCTCGACCGCTTTATCGTCGGACAGAACGACGCCAAGCGCTCCGTCGCCATCGCCATGCGCAACCGTTGGCGGCGCCAGCAATTGCCCGAGGACTTGCGCGAGGAAGTGCTGCCCAAGAACATCCTGATGATCGGCCCGACCGGCGTCGGCAAGACCGAAATCGCGCGCCGCCTGGCGCGCCTGGCGCAAGCGCCGTTCCTAAAAGTGGAGGCGACCAAATTCACCGAAGTCGGCTATGTCGGACGCGACGTCGAGCAGATCGTCCGCGACCTGGTGGAAATCTCGATCCATATGACGCGCGAACAGATGCGCAAGGAAGTCACGGCAAAGGCCGAGCTGCATGCCGAGGAGCGCGTGCTCGACGCTCTGGTCGGCAAGAATTCCGGCAAGGAAACACGGCAGAAATTCCGCACCAAACTGCGCGACGGCGAGCTCGCCGAAAAGGAGATCGACGTCGAGGTCTCGGAAAGCGCCGGCGCCTCGCTGCCGACCTTCGAGATTCCCGGCATGCCGGGGGCGCAGATGGGCATGCTCAATATCGGCGACATCTTCGGCAAGGCGATGGGCGAGCAAAAAAAGCCCAAGCGCATGACGGTGGCGGAATCATACGACGTCCTGATGGAGGAGGAGAGCGACCGCCTGTTGGATCAGGACAAGGTGGTGCGCATCGCCCTCGAAACCGCCGCCAATAACGGCATCGTCTTCATCGACGAGATCGACAAGATCTGCGCCCGCTCCGACCGCATGGGCGCCGATGTCAGCCGCGAGGGCGTGCAGCGCGATCTGCTGCCGTTGATTGAAGGCACGCAGGTGGCGACCAAACATGGCACGATCACCACGGATCATATCCTGTTCATCGCATCGGGCGCCTTTCACCTCGCCAAGCCGGCCGATCTGTTGCCTGAATTACAGGGCCGCCTGCCCATCCGCGTCGAGCTTCAGGCGCTCACCCGCGACGATTTGAAACGCATCCTGACCGAGCCGGAGAACAGCCTGATCCGGCAATATGTGGCGCTCCTCGGCACCGAGACGGTCACCCTCGAATTCAGCGACGACGCCATCGACACCATCTCCGACCTCGCCGCCGAGGTGAACCGGGCGGTCGAGAATATCGGCGCGCGGCGCCTCCACACGGTGATGGAAAAACTCCTCGAAGAGATCAGCTTCGAAGCCACCGACCGCGGCGGCGACACCATCCTCATCGACAAAGCCTATGTCGAAACCCGCGTCTCCGACCTCGCCAAGGACACCGATCTGAGCAAGTTCATTTTGTAGTGCCGTCAGTACCCAGGGGTACTAATCGCGGAACAAGCTGCGTATCAACCCACCCTCGCGGTCGACGGTGCGGGCTTTTTCGCGGCATTCGGCCATGACGTCGTCGGGGATCAGGCGGCGCACCAGCCACAGGCCGACGGCGATGATGACGATATCGTCGAGCATGCCGAAAAATGGGATGAAATCGGGAATGATGTCGATCGGGCTGGCGGCGTAGAGCAGCAGGGCGACCAGGATCGCCTTCGCTACCCATGGCGTGCCGGGATGTTTGAAGGCGAACCACATGGCGTGCAGCTCGATCTTGAGCGCCCGGGCCTTGTCCTTGACGCGCGCTACCCAACCCATTGCCAACCCTCTCCCTAGCGCCGGCGGCGCAGCAATAGATAAAAAGCGCCGGCGCCGCCGTCGCGCGGTGTCGCCTGTTCGATGGCGACCACCATGCCGCGCAGCGGCGCCTGGTTGAGCCATCGCGGCACCATGCGGCGCAGCACGCCGCCCTCGCGCACCGAGCCCTTGCCGGTGATCACCAATACGCTGCGCAGGCCCGCCATATGGCATTCGGCGATGAAATCGTTCAATTCGCCATGCGCCTCGGCCTGGGTCATGCCGTGCAGATCGACGCGTGCTTCGGGGCGCAACTGGCCGCGCTTGAGGCGCTGGGCGTTGCGCTTGTCGAGGCCGGCGGTTTTGCCGGGCGCCAATTCGGGTTGCTGTTTGGCGGCGACAGGCGGAGCCGGCGGCTCCCGCGGGCTCGGCGGAGCCGGTGGCGGCGCGCCGGCCGGCGCTTTGGATTTTTTCGCCTTGTCTTCGATAGGCTGAGTATCGGGTTCCTGGGGCGGTTCTCCGGACAGCGGCTCGACATCACCCGTGACTTTGCGCCACAGCGTCTCTTCTTCGCGGCTGACGGGGCGTTTGCGCGGCATCGCTCCGGCTCTCACTTTTCGACGATGATGATATGCAGGCGGCGCGGCCCGTGCGCGCCGAGCTGCATGGTTTGCTCGATATCTCCGGTACGCGACGGCCCGGTAACCAGATTGACCGTGCGCGGCATGAAGCTACCACCCCCTGCTCCGGCGCGGAGCCGCCGCCAGCCCTCTTCATAGGCGCCGGTGATCTGCTCGGCGCGCAGCACGACAATGTGATTCTCGGGCAGGAAATTCAGCGTCGAGGGCCGCTCGGCATCCGACGTCAGCATCAGCGTCCCGGTCTCGGCGAAAGCCATATCGGCGCCGGTCAGGCTCACCTGATCGCTGTCTTCGGCACTGCCGCGGCGCATCTTCAGCAGCGGCCGCGCCGCCCAGGGATAGCTGTCGAGCGCCGTATCGGGCGCCATCACGATATCGCTCGGCAGATTGTTCTGGGCCAGATAATCGGCGACGGCGCCGGGCACCTCGGCACCGTCGGCGACCCGCGCCACGCTGGCCTGCACGGCTTCCGCCATCTCGGCGAAAAGCGCCACCTGCTCGCCATGCGGTTTGTCGCCGCGCGCCGGGACCAAATTACCTTTGGGCAAGCGCAGGCGGGTTTCCAGTTCCTCGCGCCTATCGGCCGGCAATTCCTCGCGCCCGAGCCCGCGCTTGAGCGCCTTCAGGATGCGGCGACGTCCGTCGCCGGGCCGGTTTTTCACAGCTTCGCTCATGCGCCGCGCCGCCGACGCCACTGACTGTGAAAGGAGCCGCCTTCGGGCGCCGGCATGTCGCGCCCCGCCGTCCAGCCATCGGCGAAGGGCAATTTGGCGAGGCGGCCGCGCCGGGCGCCGAACAGGCGCAGCGCACGCATTGTCAGCGCGCTGGCCAGCCGGTAGCTGGCGGGGCGGCGCGCCAGCCACGCCCATAAAGCCAGGCCGAACCGCTGGCGCGCCGGCTGCAAGCCGGCGTCGAATTCCTGTTGGCGCCAGCGCCGCATCAGGCCGGGCAGCGGGATGCGCATCGGGCACACCTCCTCGCAGCGGCCGCAGAAGGTCGAGGCATTGGGCAGATGATGGGCTTCCTTGAGGCCGACCAGATGCGGCGTCAGCACGGCGCCGACAGGGCCGGGATAGACCCAGCCATAGGCATGGCCGCCGATCGAGCCGTAAACCGGGCAATGGTTCATGCAGGCGCCGCATTTGATACAGCGCAGCAGGTCGCGGAATTCCGAGCCCAACATGCGGCTGCGGCCATTGTCGAGCAGAATGACATGGAACGCCTCCGGCCCGTCGAGATCGCCTGGCCGCTTCGGCCCCGTCGAGAGGGTGGTGTAAGTGGAGAATTCCTGGCCGGTGGCGGAGCGCGCCAGGACGCGCAGGATGGTGCTCATATCGTCGAGCGTCGGCACCGCCTTCTCCAGCGTCGCCAGCACGATATGCACGCGCGGCAATATTTGCGTCAGATCGCCATTGCCCTCGTTGGTGACGATGGCGGTGGTGCCGGTCTCACTGATGAGAAAATTGGCGCCGGTAATGCCGACATCGGCGGCGATGAAGCGCTGGCGCAGCATCGCGCGCGCCTCGGCGACCAGCTCGTCGACTTCGTGCAGCTTTTTCTCCGCGCCGCGTCCCTTGTGGCGCTCATAAAACAGATCGGCGATCTGGTCCTTGGTCTTGTGAACCGCCGGCGCGATGATGTGGCTGGGATATTCCTCGGCGAGCTGGACGATATATTCGCCGAGATCGGTCTCGACGGGCTCGATATCATTGTCTTCGAGAAATGGATTGAGGGCGATTTCCTCGCCGATCATCGATTTCGATTTGGTCACCGTTTTGGCGCCGGCGGCGCGGCATATATCGAGCACCGTTTGCCGCGCTTCGTCCGGCGTCACGCACCAATGCACCTCGCCGCCGCTCTGTTCGACCTTGTCGGCGAAACGCTCGAGGTAAAAATCGAGATGCTCGAGCGTGTGATTTTTGATCTCCACCGCCTGGTCGCGCAGCGCCTCGAACTCCGGCAGGCGCGCCGCCGCCTCGGTGCGCTTGACCGTAAAGCCGGTTTGAAAACGCGCCAGGGCCTGCTGCAAGATATCATCCGCCAGGCCCTTGTTGGCGCGCGCGATAAAATCATGGCTGGTCGGTTGCATCTTCGCCTCAGCGCGCCGGGCGGGCGCGGTTTTTTGCCGCTGCGGGCTCACCGATGGCGGGCCCGTCGGCCATGTCGGCGAGGACCTCGGCGACGTGGCGCACCTCGACGCTACGGCCTTCGCGGCTAAGCCGCCCGGCGATGTTCAGCAGGCAACCGAGATCGCCGGCCAAAACAGTACCGGCGCCGGTGGCGCCGATATCGGCGGTCTTGTCGCGCACCATGCGGGTCGAGATTTCGCCATATTTGACGCAGAAGGTGCCACCGAAACCGCAGCAGATATCGGCGCCAGGAAGCTCCTCCAGGCGCAAACCCGGGATGCCGCCGAGCAGCTTGCGCGGCTGTTCGCGAACGCCGAGCTCGCGCAGTCCCGCGCATGAATCGTGATAGGTGACGGAGCCGTCGAAGCGCGCCGCCACGCTCTCCACACCAAGCTCGTCGGTGAGAAACGAAACCAGCTCGAAGCTTTTGCCGGCCAGCGCCTCGGCGCGCACGCGCCACGCCGCGTCATCGTTGAACAGCTCGGGATAATGATGCTTGATCATGCCGGCGCAGGAGCCCGACGGCACCACCAGCGCGTCGAAATTTTCGAACGCCTCGATGACCTGGCGGGCGATGGCCCGGCTGTTGCGCCGGTCGCCCGAATTATGCGCCGGTTGGCCGCAGCAGGTCTGCGCCGCCGGCGCTTCGACGGTGCAACCGGCCTCTTCCAGCAATTTGACCGCGGCAAAGCCGACGCTGGGGCGAAACAGATCGACCAGACAGGTGACGAACAGGCCGACCCGAAGGCGACCGCCTTGGCCATCACCATGCGGCTTTTCGTTCATTTTAAGCTTTCCCCGCTTGCGAATGACGCGAGATTAGTTAATCAGCGCCTGAACGTCGAGGTCGCGCGGCAGCAGCAGCCAATAGCGGCCCTGATGCTTCATGCGGCCGGCGATTTCGCCGGCGTCGCGCCCGGTCCCCCAAAACACGTCGCCGCGCACCGGCCCGCGAATGGCGCCGCCGGTATCCTGGCTCACCATGAGCCGGCGCAGCGGCTGGTCAGCCGCGGTGGGGTCGCTATTTGGTGCATGTGCGTCGAGCCATATGGGGGCGCCGAGAGGAATGAATCGGCGGTCGACGGCGAGCGACCGTCCGGCGAGCAGCGGCACGCCTTGCGCGCCCTCGGGCCCGAGATCGGCAGATTTTCCGTCGAGCCAGCGAAAAAAGACGTATGAATTGTTCTCGCGCATGAGCGCCGGCGCCTCGGCCGGATTGTCTTCCAGCCAGGCGCGGATCGACTGCATGGTGACCTCTTCGACCGCCATGGCGCCGCGTTTGACGAGGCTGCGGCCGATGGCGAGATAGGGCTGGCCGTTGCTGGCGGCATAGGCGATGCGCCGGGCGCCGCCTTCTTCGAGGCGCACCCGGCCCGAGCCCTGAATGTGCAGAAAAAAGGCGTCCACCGCGCTATCGACCCAGACCAGTTCCAGGCTTTGCCCTTTGAGCGCGCCGGCATCGATCTCGGCCCGGCTGGGATAGGGTTGAAGCGCGCCGCCGACGACGCGCCCGGCGATACGCTCGCCGGCGAAGGCTTCGCGGAAACGGCCGAGAGAAACCGTGACCAGATCGTCCGGGCGCCGGTAAAGCGCGATATCATACTTTCCCGCCGGCGTTAGCGAGCCCTGCAATTCGGGCTCGAAATAGCCGGTAAAGAGACCCGCCTCGCGGCCATTGTTGAGGACGGCATAGGGCCTGAACCAATCCTCGAAAAAATAGCGCGCCGCCTGATGGTCGCGAATATCGCGCGCCCCCGCCGCTTCGCAAGCGCCGCGCCAGGCGCCGGCGGTGCCCGGAATGACGCCGCCCAGCGCGGCGCCGCTTTGCCGCCGCAACAGCTTGTCGCAGGAGCGTAAGTATGCCTGCAAGGCGTCGCCATGGCGGTCGGCACCCCATCCCGGCAATTCGTCGAAAGCAGCGGCGCGCAAGCGCAAACTGTCGGCACGCGTCACTGTAGGCGGGGGTTCGGGAACCTTCAGCGGCGCGCAGGCGGCGAAGAAAACAAGCGTGCAGAGGAGGGCGGTCCAGGCGGCCAGGCCGGCGCGCGGCACGGCGCGCTCAATCAGGCGTGCGGGTCTCGATCAAGGCCCAGGTGGGATCGCTGGAGCGGGTGTTGCGCGCAAAAGTCCATAAATCGACCACCCGCATGATCGATTCGGTCTCGCCTTCCAGCGCCTCGCCGTTGGCATCGCGGGTTACGCTCATCTGCTGGCTGCGGAAGCGAACGGTAAGCCGCGCCGTGCTGCCTTTCAGATCGGCCGCCGCGATATCGGTGGAATCGAGCGAGACGATCGTCGTCTCGACGCTTTCCTTGGCCGCGATTCGCGCCCGGATGGCGTCGGCGAACTCGTCATAGACATCGTCGCCGAGGAGCGGGCGCAAGGTCGCCGTATCGCCGGCGGCAAAAGCCTCGACGATCATTTCGAAGGCGCCTTTGGCGCCCGCCAGGAACGAGCGCGGGCTGAAATCCTGATCGGCCATTCTGATGCGCGTCAGGCCGGCGCGTATCTCTTCCATCTCGTCATGCGGCGTTTGCGGTTGCGCCGCCTCGCGCTCGCCGATATCCGACAATTCCTTCTCGAACAATTCGTCCTCGGATTCGTCGCCATGACCCGGCAGATGAATAACCTTGCCCGAATTCTGCTCTTCGTGCTCGGTTGAACGAGAAAAAATATTGTTTGGCCGCTGGCGTTCCTGCCCGGTACGGCGGCCGAGCGCGCTGCGCAGACGCAAAATCACGAACACCGCGATCAAGGCGAAAAAAATAATGTCGAAATACTGGAACCCGTCAGACATATTCCCTTACTCTTGCCTGAGCGCCCCGTTCACGAAAAAGCCAATGAATGAGGCATTGAATCTGTCGTGCGCACATGTGCACACGGCGCCGCGCATGGACAAAGCCGCACGTGCCGCCGCTTACGGCAGGCTCTTACATGTAACAAATAGACCTTCACCGCCAAAATCGCAAGCTCCGCCATGATCCCTCTGCTCCTCTTCCTCGCCATACCGGCCGCCGAAATATTCCTGTTCATCGAAGTGGGCGGCCAAATCGGCGCCTGGCCGACGATTGCCATGATTTTCGCGACCGCCTTGATCGGCGGCACGATTCTCAGATTTCAGGGCCGGCAAATGATAATGCGCGCACGTGAACAAGTTGCTAAGCGCGAGCTTCCGGTAACGGAAATCGCCCATGGCGCCGTTCTCGTGCTCGCCGCTCTGCTGTTGCTGACGCCCGGTTTTATTACCGATGCGCTCGGCACGCTGTTGCTCATCCCAATGCTGCGCAGCCTCATCCTCGGCTTCCTTCTCGTTGCCATCCGGGCGCGCATGCGCGGTGATTCCGCTCGGGCGGGGCCGGCAAGCCGCGACGCCGGCGGGCGCATAATAGACGGCGAATTCGAGGATATCAGCGATTCCGATGGCCCGGGCGATTCAGCGCGGGAGCAGCAGCGAATCGATAGGGATTGAGCCCAAGGTTGTGCTAACCTGTTAAAGATTCGACAGTGCGGGGCGGCAACGCCGCGGCGAACAGGCGCGTTTGACAAGAGGTATTCAGCGATGAGCGACAAGGGAAAGAGCGACAAAGGAAAAAAGAAAAAGGCGGCGGCCAAGGAAACGGCCGGCGCCCAGGAACCGACATTGGACGCGCCGGCTGAAGAAGCGGCACCGGCCGCCAAAGCCGATGCCACAGAAAAAGCCAGTGAAAAAGCCAGTGACAAAGCCACCGAAAAAGCCAGTGACGGCGCTACCGACGACGCTGTTGGCGTCGCCTCTGCGGCGCCGGCAAGCGCGCCGCAGATCGGCATCCAATCGCAATATGTCAAAGACCTGTCGTTCGAGAATCCCGGCGCCCCGGGCAGTCTTGTCGCCACCGCCGAACCACCGGATATCCAGGTCAATGTGGAAGTCCAGGCGCGCCCGCTGCAAAATGAAGCCTACGAAGTGGCGCTGCACATCACGGCGAGCGGCAAGAATGGTCAAACCACGTTGTTCGTGCTCGACCTGACCTATGGCGCGGTGTGCCGGATTGTCGGCGTGCCCAAGGAATCCCTGCAGCCGGTTCTTCTCGTCGAATGCCCGCGCATGCTGTTTCCCTTTGCCCGGCGCGTACTTTCCGACGCCACGCGGGATGGCGGATTTCCGCCGCTGATGCTCAACCCCATCGATTTCCTGTCGCTTTACCGCCAGCAACAGAAAAACCAAGCGGCCGCCGCCGAGGCACCAAAAGCCGACGCTTAGAGCATGTCAGGTTCGCTTGCGCTCACCCGCCACGCTCTATCTCTTTGGGTGTAAGCAAATGCGTCGTCGCAGGTGATTCCACCTGCTCGGGATTTGCTCTAGCTGCCTCAGCTTTTCCAGATCGGATCTTCGAGAATGTCGATGAAGGCCGCGTGCGCCGCCTCTTCCTCTTGGCTTGGCGCGTGCGGGCGCGGCGTTCTGGCGGCGCGGGTTTGCGTTTGGTCGCCTTCGCCCGCCCCTTCGGCCTGACTGGCGCGCAAGACCAGTCCCGGTTGGCGGCCGCCGATCAACTCCAGATAAACCTCGGCGAGCAGCTCGGCATCGAGCAGCGCGCCATGTTTGGTGCGCTCCGAATTGTCGATTTCGAAGCGCCGGCAAAGCGCGTCCAGGCTGGCCGGCGCGCCGGGATATTTACGCCGCGCCAGCGCCACCGTGTCGATCGCCCGCTCAGGCGGCAGGGCGGGCCGTCCCAGGCTGTCGAACTCCGCGTTGAGAAAACCGAGATCGAACGAGGCATTGTGAATAACCAGCTTGTCCTCGCCGAGGAAGCCGAGCAAATCCTCCACGACGTCGGCGAATTTCGGCTTGTCGGCGAGAAATTGGCTGCTCAAACCATGCACCCGGAAGGCGCCTTCCGGCATGTCGCGCTCGGGATTGATGTAGCTCTGGAAGGTCTTGCCGCTGGCCACATGATTGACCAGCTCAACGCAACCGACCTCGACGATGCGGTCGCCGCCGGCCGGATCGAAGCCCGTGGTTTCGGTATCGAGAACAATTTCCCGCATCTATCGGATTCCCTGTTTCAGTTCGGTGTTGCCGGCCAGCATATCGGCCAATGAGTGCCGCGCCGCAACGCCAGAATATCGACGATACGCCGCGATTCATTGCGCGAAACGCGCTTGTTCAATCCCGTTTGGATAACGAAATCGGCGCGCCGGCATTTTTCCCAATCCGGCATTTGGCGCGCCAGGATGGCATCATATTTATCCTTCGTCATGCCCGGGCGCGCCAACACGCGGGCGCGCTGGATGAATTCCGGCGCCGAGACGACGGCAGTGGCGTCGCAGCGCGCATCGCCGCCGGTTTCAAATAATAGAGGTATGTCGAGAACCGCGAGGCGGCAGCGCCGGCGCTCGGCGGCGGCAAGACAGCGGCGCTCGGCGTGGCGCACCATGGGATGCAGGATTGCCTCCAGCCGCCGCAACGCCGCATCGTCGTGAAACACCAATTTACCCAGGATCCGCCGATTCACGGCGGCGCCGTCTTCCTCTTCCAGGCGCGCCTCGGGAAACGCCGCCGTCACCGCCGCCACCGCCGCCCCGCCCTTGGCCATCAGGCGGTGCACCTCGGCGTCGGCATCCCAAATCATGGCGCCGTGACGGGCGAAGGCCTTCGTCGCCGTGCTCTTGCCCATGCCGATCGAACCGGTGAGGCCGAGAATCATCATCGTCCTACTCCGCCGCCACAAATGCACGCAGCTCGGCCGTAACTTCGGGCTCAACGCCGAACCAAGCGGCGAAACCCGGGCGCGCCTGATGCAACAACATGCCGAGACCGTCGACGGCGATATTTCCGCGCCGGCGCGCCGCCACGAGAAGCGCGGTGTCGAGCGGCGAATAGACGAGATCATTGACCACCGCCGGCGCCGGCAGCAAGGCAAGATCGAGATCGAGAGCCGGCTGACCGGCCATGCCGAGGCTGGTCGTGTTGACGACAAGCCGGGCGTCTTCGAGCGCCGCGTGTCGGCCGGCCCAGGGCAGCGCCGTGACAACCGGCCCGAGGGTTTTGCCGAGCATTTCGGCGCGCGGCATGGTGCGGTTCAAAAGCCTTATTTCCGGCGCTCCGGCTGCCATCAAAGCGACGCATACGGCGCGCGCCGCACCGCCGGCGCCGAGCACCATGGCGGCGCCCGAGGCGGCATCGAAGCGCGGCGCCTGCTCGCGCAAATTCTCGATGAAGCCGAAGCCATCGCTATTGTCGCCGCGCAATGTGCCGCCCTCGGTCACGATCACGGTATTGACGGCGCCGATGCGGGCGGCGCGCGGGCTCACCTCGCCGACCAGGTTCAGCGCCGCCTCTTTGTGCGGAATGGTGAGATTGCAGCCGCTAAACCCCATGGCGGAAAGGCCGCGGAGCGCCGCTTCCAGCCCTTCCGGCCGCACCGCGAGGGGCAGATAGGCGCCGTCGATGCGGTACCGTTCGAGCCAAAATCCGTGCAGCTTGGGCGAGCGCGAATGGGCGACCGGCCATCCCATCACGCCGGCCAGGCGCGTACTGCCGCCCATCATCATGGCGTCACGATCCCGCGCGCGCGCAAGAAGCCGAGCAGGGGCAACAGGGGCAGGCCGAGAATGGAGAAATAATCTCCCTCGATCTCGTCGAACAAATGCGCCCCCAGCCCTTCCAGCCGATAGGCGCCGACGCAGCCGAGCGCCGCGTCTCCGGTGGCCTGCAAATAGCTTTCGATATAGGCGTCCGAGAAATCACGCATCCTGAGGCGCGGCGAGCAGGTGTAACTCCACAGGCAGGTTTCTCCCTCGAAGACGCAGACCGCGGTGGCGAGGCGATGCTCCTTGCCGCGCAACAGGCGCAATTGTTCGCTGGCCTCCTCGCGGTCGCGCGCCTTGTCGAACCAATCGCCGTTGCAATCGAGCAATTGGTCGGCGCCGATCACCAGCTTGCCCGGCATTTGCGCGGCGATATGGCGCGCTTTCAGCTCGGCCAATGCGCGCGCTACCGCCTCCGCTCCCGCCGCCCTCATCGCCGCTTTCGGCTGGTCTTCATCGACCTCGGAGGGCCGGGTCGCGAATTTTAGGCCGACGCCACGCAGGAGCGCCGCCCGCGCCGTGCTGGCGGAGGCCAAAACCAGTATTTCGCGGTCATTGTCGGCGATGATTCACGACCTCCGGCGATTCCCCTTGACCACCCGATTCAAGAGCTTTTACCTTGGTTGGCAGATTCATCGGATCAGGGCGGGGTTTTGCATACATGGTGACCGTTACGGCATTCCCCGACGCCGCCCCCACCGCCGCCGCCAAAGCCGCGACAGAGGACACCGCATCCTCTTTCTCCGCAACCCGCGATCAATTGAGCGAATTTCTAATTCAGGCAACGTTGATAGAGAGTTACCACAGCTTTGCGCGGCACGCCAAACCTTACCCCTTCGCAACGCGGCAAAGTTTGCGGCCGGGCGTCAGCACGGCCTCCCACGAGCACCCGTTTCAGCGCGCGGCGCTGATCCTGATCGTCGACGGCGCGCTGCCGGCGGGTTTACGCAAACATATCCGCTTCCGCCGGGCCAATGAACTGAACGGCGAAAATCTGTCGCGCCTGGCGCCCGAAATCGCCGCGGATTTTCAGCCGCCCTTCGGCGTGGCGATGCATGACGCCGGTTTTCCCGCTCTTTTGGACCGCCTGCTCGATGTCGATTACGCGCTTTTGATGCAACGCGCCGGCGAGGCGGCGCCGTTCGTCCTCAGCCATATGCATGTGAAGGTCGAGCGTTTGACCGATAACGCGGTGCGCCTGCTGGCCCGCGATCTCGGCTATATCCGCCGCACGCTCTATGAAAATGGCGAGGCCCATGCCGAGATGCTGGAGCGCAAATATTTCGAATATTTCGGTTTCGCGGCCAATGCGTCGGGGCGGAAATGCGCCGCCTCCATGGCGGCACAATTGCTTGGCGCCGAGGTTCCCCGCTTTGCCGTGTACGCCGTCTGTCAGGAGGATTGCCGCCTGACCATGCTCGATGACAGCGACAGCGTGACCCATCATCTGCTGCTTTCCCTGGACCGGGAAACATTGCGCCGCGCCGGCGCCGAGGATCCGGGGAACTACGCGATCGACGGCGAAAGCGGCGGCGGTGGCGGCGGCGAGGCCGTGGTGTGCTACCGGACGCGCTTCCGGCGCACCGCCGCGGCGCAGCCACAAGACGCGGCGGCGCAGGCCCGGTCCGCCAGCGACCTCAATGCCGCCTGGCTGGAAATAACCGAACAAGCCATCGTGCCGGCGCCGGGCCGCCGCGCACCCGATGTGCCATATGATTGGGTCCGCGACGGCGGAGCGACGGGTTAGAGCGGTTCGGATGTCAGTGTATGATCGGCTTATGGTATGGCGACTACCCAGCCACGGTTTTCCAGCCCTCTTCGGCCTCATGAGCGAGCAGTTCTCCAGCCACTAAATCGAACCACCAGCCATGCAGTTTAAGCTGCCCGTCCTCGACCCTATCTTTCACCCAGGGGAAGGATAAAAGGTTGCTCAGAGAGACTTTCACGGCCTCCCGTTCCGCGTGGCGGTGCTGGGCCTCGCCCGCCAAGCCATCGTCGCGTACCTGTTCGACGATGGACATCCAGCCTTCGATGAACTCCCGCTTCTCATCGCCTTTTCGGCTCTCGCACAGGAAGCGGATACCACCGCAATGGGAGTGGCCGAGAACGATGATGTGCTGAACATTGAGGTTACGCACCGCGAACTCGATGGCCGCGCTGGTGCCATGGTAGTTGCTGTCCGGTTCATAGGGAGGCACCAGGTTGGCGACGTTTCGGACGATGAACAACTCGCCCGGATCGGCCTTGGCGAGGATGGATGGATTTACCCGGCTGTCCGAGCAGGCGATCACCATGATTTCGGGTTTCTGTCCTTTCTCCACCAAGAGCCGGTAGAAATCGGGCTGCTCCTCGTAATAGGTTTCCCGGAAGGATTTGAAGCCCAGAATAAGTCGATCAATTGTCATGGCGATGGCAAAATGGTTCCGAACAGTCCTGAGCCGCTCTAGATATCGCCGTCGATATGCTTGGCGTGAAGCTGTAGCACTGCCGCCGCCGTTTCCTCGATCGAGCGGCGGGTGACGTCGATCACCGGCCAGTCGGTCTTGGAGAACACGCGCCGCGCATGTTTCACTTCTTCTTGCACCGCCGCCGGATCGACATATTCGGTTTTCTCATCCTGTCCGATCATGCGCAGCCGGCTGCGCCGGATATCGACCAATTGGTCGGCGCCGCAGGTGAGGCCGACCACCAAGGGACGCTTGAGATTTTCCAACTCCGGCGGTAGCGGGCAACCCGGGACGACCGGCACGTTCGCCGTCTTGAAGCCGCGGTTGGCGAGATAGAAGCAGGTCGGCGTCTTCGAAGAACGCGAAACGCCGACCAATACGATATCGGCTTCCTCCAGTGAGTTCGTCGCCTGCCCATCGTCATGCATAACGGTGAAATTCACGGCGTCGATACGGTCCAGATAATGCGCGTCCATGACATGCTGGCTGCCCGGCAAATTGCGGCTTTCGATGCCGAGATAGTGGCTCAGCATGGCGATAACCGTATCGAGCAAGGGAATGCACGGGACGTCGAGCTCGCGGCAGGCTTCCTGCAACGCCTGGCGCAATTCCTGATCGACCAGTGTGAACATGACCACGCCCGGATTCGCGGCAACGTTGGCGAGGACGCGATTCAACTGATCCTTCGAGCGTACCAAAGACCATAGATGCTCGATCGCCTCGACATCGCTGAACTGTGCCACGGCGCCGCGCGCCACCGTGATGGCGGTCTCGCCGGTGGCGTCGGAAACGAGATGGAGATGAAAACTTTCGACGCTCATATCCTATCCTTCAGCGCCCTGGGTCAGCGGGTGAAATCGAAATTCCATGAAGAAAGGTCCTGTGTATAAGCGAGGCATGTATTGTGCACATCTTCGCCAACCGGCGGCGGTCCGGATCGGCCAACAATCGGTGAGCCGCAACAGGTTCGCCTTATACCCAAAACCGGCTGTCCCGTTTGTTGCGTGGATATTCATCGCGCCAAGAATTTTATCCCACCAATCCCCGTTTTGTCGTCAGGCAAAAAATTGGTTGTTTAGCGATTCATGGTCATGATATCCCGAAGCGGTCCCCCGGCGCGACGGTTTGCGCGGTTTATTCCATTATCGCCGGTCATCTTGGGGATAAGCATGAAATCCCCATTTTCCCCGGCCCTACTACAACTACCTCTACCTTTAATTCTTATAAGAATGTAAGAGAAGTAGGCATTGGCATGACTGTTCATAAGCCAGTTCCGATATCCTCGCGATGGATACCCTGATGAATTCCGAAGCCGGTTCCAAGCCGTTATTGTCAGCGCTCGCGGGCGAGGCGCAAACGCCCGTGCCTTTCTGGTATATGCGCCAGGCCGGACGCTATCTGCCCGAATACCGCAAATTAAGGGCCGAGGCCGGCAGCTTTCTCGATCTCTGCTATGCGCCCGATCTCGCCGTCGAGGTCAGCCTGCAGCCGCTCAGGCGCTACGCCATGGACGGCGTAATTTTATTTGCCGATATTCTGTTGGTGCCGCATGCGCTCGGCGTCGGTCTCGGCTATGCCGAGGGCGAAGGTCCGCAATTGGAGGCTTTGGACAGGCGCGATCCCCTGCCGCGCTATGAGCGCGAAAAATTTCTCGCTCATCTGTCGCCGATCTTTGAGACGCTGCGCGGAATCAACGCCGTCGCCCCCGCGACCGCGACCGTGATCGGCTTCGCCGGCGCGCCGTGGACGGTCGCGACCTATATGGTCGAAGGCGGCGGCAGCCGGGATTTCGCCAAAAGCAAATCCTGGGCCTTTCAGGATCCCCAATCGTTCCAAAAGCTGATCGATCTGTTGATCGACACCACCACCGATTATCTGTTGGCACAGATCGATGCCGGAGCCGATACCGTGCAGATTTTCGACAGCTGGGCCGGCGTATTGCTGGAAACCGCTCTGCGGCGCTGGAGCCTGGCGCCTATCAGCGAGATCGCCAGACGCATCCGGCAAAAATATCCCGACGTACCGGTTATCGCCTTTCCACGCGGCGTCGGTACCGCCTATGAATGGTTCGCGCGCGATGCCAATATTTCCGCCGTTTCGCTGGATTCGACGGTTGCGCTCGGCTGGGCCGGCGAACGCCTCCAGCCGCACGCAGTGCTGCAGGGAAATCTCGATCCCCAGTTTCTCGTCAGCGGCGGCGCGGCGATGCTGGAAGAGGCCGAGCGGATTTTGATGGCGCTTTCAGGCCGGCCGTTCGTCTTCAATCTCGGTCATGGCATCGTGCCGCAAACGCCGCCCGAACATGTCGCGGCGCTGTCGCAATTCATCGCCGCCTGGAAGACTTAAGCCGTGGCGAGAACCGCGATCGTGCTGTTTAATCTGGGCGGGCCGGATTCGCTCGAAGCCGTCGAGCCGTTTCTGTTCAATCTGTTCAGCGATCCGGCGATCATCCGCCTGCCGCGCCCGTTGCGGCTGTGGGTGGCGGGGCGGATATCGCGCCGCCGGGCGCCCGTCGCGCAAAACATCTATCGCCAAATCGGCGGCAAATCCCCGATCGTCGAGCACACCCAGGCGCAGGCCCGGGCATTGCAGGAAGCGCTGTCGGATCTGGGCGAGGTTCGGGTTTTTACCGCCATGCGTTACTGGCATCCACGCTGCGACGCCACCGCGTTGGAGGTCAAGGGGTATGCGCCGGACCGCATCATGCTGCTGCCGCTCTATCCGCAGTTCTCGACGACGACGACGAAATCCTCGCTCGTCGATTGGTATGGCGCGGCGCGGGGTGTTGGCCTCGTTGCGCCGCGGGTGACAAGCGTCGCGCTATGTTGTTACGCCACGGCCGAGGGATTTATCGATGCCCAGTGCGAGCTGATCGCGCCGCTGCTGAGCCAGGCCGGGGCGCGGGCGCCGGTCCGCCTGTTGCTGTCGGCGCATGGTTTGCCCGAGCGTATCGTCAAACGCGGCGACCCCTATGCCTGGCAGGTCGAGCAGACCGCGGCATGTATTGTCGCCCGCCTCGGGATACCGGATTTGGATTGGAGGCTGACATATCAAAGCCGCGTCGGACCGATGAAATGGATCGGCCCGGCCACCGACGATGAGATTCGCCGCGCCGGCGGCGATGGCGTGGCGCTGGTGGTGGCGCCGATCGCTTTCGTCTCCGAACATTCGGAAACCCTGGTCGAGCTCGATGTCGAATACCGCCATTTGGCGGAAAGCTGCGGCGTCGCGGCCTATCACCGCGTACCCGCCGTCGCCTGCCACCCGGCTTTCATCTCCGCCCTGGCGGATTTGACGCGCGAATGTCTGCGCCGCGCACCGGTCAGCAACGACAGCATGTATTCACTCACCGACGAGCGGCAATGCCCGGCGCATCACTCGGGCTGTCCGCTGGCGCCGCGTTGACGGCGCCGCGGCACAGGCGGAAAGACAGCATATGGCGGGCGATATTTACGTTTGGCTCAAGGCCCTGCACATCATTTCGGTGGTGGCATGGATGGCGGGGCTGCTCTATTTGCCGCGTCTTTTCGTCTATCACTGCGGCGCCGAGCCGGGCTCGGGGCAGGCCGAAACCTTTGAAATCATGGAACGCAGATTGCTGCGCTACATCATGAACCCGGCGATGTTTCTGAGCCTCGCCTTCGGCGGTGCGCTGTTGTCCCAGTCCGGTATCGTCGACTGGTCGAGCGATATCTGGATCTATCTGAAACTGGCTTTCGTGTTGCTGCTGTTCGTCCTGCATCACCTCCTGGCGCGTTGGCGGCGTGCTTTCGCGGCCGGTAAAAACCGCCACGGTGCGCGCTTTTACAAGCGCGTCAACGAGGTACCGACGCTCGCCCTCATCGCCATCGTCATCTTCGTCGTGGTCAAACCATTTTGAGATTCCGGTAATCAGTGTTTGACATTCGTGCCGGGTGTTCGATAATCCACCGACTGAACGCACGGAACGGGCGCGCAAGATCGTCCGGTGCGCCGGTTTCTCACCATACCTCTCCGGATTAATCACCTTCATTCGGCTAAAGCGCGCCGTTTCGTGATCATCCGATATCCCATCCCGCCTTCGACTTCAGGTCATTGCCGCCATGCATCTTCAGGAACTTAAAACCAAATCGCCCAAGCAATTGCTCGAATTCGCCGAGAATTTGGAAATCGAAAATGCCGGCAGTCTGCGGCGCCAGGACTTGCTTTTTTCGGTTCTCAAGCAGCTCGCCGAGAATGACGAGGTTATTACCGGCTCGGGCGTTCTCGAGGCGTTGCAGGATGGCTTCGGTTTCCTGCGTTCTCCGGAAGCCAACTATCTGCCCGGGCCCGACGATATTTACGTCAGCCCGAGCCAGATCCGGCGCTTCGCCCTGAGGACAGGCGACACGCTGGAGGGACAGATTCGCTCACCCAAGGACGGCGAACGTTATTTCGCTCTGTTGAAGCTGGAGACGATCAATTTCGATGCGCCCGAGAAAATCAGGCACAAGGTCAATTTCGACAATCTGACGCCGCTCTATCCGGACGAACGTTTCACCCTCGAAAGCGAGGATCCGACGGTAAAGGATACGACGGGGCGCATTCTGGATTTGGTGGCGCCGCTGGGTAAGGGCCAGCGCGCCCTGATCGTCGCGCCGCCGCGCACCGGCAAGACGGTGATGCTGCAAAATATCGCCCATTCCATCGAGCTGAACCATCCCGAGGCGGTGTTGATCGTGTTGCTGATCGACGAGCGGCCGGAGGAGGTCACCGACATGGATCGCTCGGTCAAGGGCGAGGTCGTCAGCTCGACCTTCGACGAGCCCGCCTCGCGTCATGTTCAGGTCGCCGAGATGGTTATCGAAAAGGCCAAGCGGCTTATCGAGCACAAGCGCGACGTGGTGATCCTTCTTGATTCGATCACCCGCCTGGCGCGCGCCTACAACACGGTGGTGCCGTCTTCCGGCAAGGTGCTGACCGGCGGCGTCGATGCCAATGCCCTGCAGCGTCCCAAACGCTTCTTCGGTGCGGCGCGCAATATCGAGGAGGGCGGCTCGCTGACCATCATCGCCACCGCCCTGATCGATACCGGCTCGCGCATGG
>CAJXFT010000024.1 GCA_913053235.1 uncultured Alphaproteobacteria bacterium | reverse complement strand
ACCATTGTAGGCGAAGGAGGCTATTGCTCGATGTGTGAGTTTGGCTACTGCCACCGCTTGTTCGCCCGTAAGTCACCACTAAGTCACCACCGAATAGAGTACACGCAGTTATGTATGGCGTAAACGGTTCGTATCAATGACCACATAAAACAGCGGTTTTGAGTAGCTTAGCGAAATATGTGTAGGGACCGTGCGAGCCTGGGAAAGCGGCTGTTAACCGCTAGGTCGTTGGTTCGAATCCGACCCGGGGAGCCAAATTCAGCAAGGGGCCGCGCGCCGATCGCGCGGCCCCTTGCACTTTCCGCCGCCGATAAGCCAATAGCGATAAACCAATTATCAGACTTACTGGTAAGACTTTTCTTACCGCTTTCGCTATGTATTTGGCACGACATACGGGGCGGCATGTTCGCGCGCGCCGATGTCTCGCGGACCGCACGGAACCTGACATCCGTTCAAGCTGGTGTATAATACAGTAAAATAACTTGGGCTCGGCCCATCGCCACCACCCGCACAGTCAGTAAGGGAGAAAAGTTGGGACAGCTTATCCTCGATGGGGTTGTCAAGCGCTTCGGCAAGATCGAAGCGCTGCGCCAGGTCGATCTCGAAGTCCGGGACGGCGAATTTTTCGTCATCCTCGGCCCCAGTGCGGCGGGCAAGACGACGACGCTGCGCGCCATCGCCGGCCTCGAGAAACTGGACGCCGGGCGCATCGTGCTCGACGGCGAGGACATGACGGATGTACCCGTGCAGCATCGCGGCATCGCCATGGTGTTCCAGAGCTTCGCGCTCTATCCCCATCTCTCGACGGAGCAAAACCTCGCCTATCCGCTGCGCGAGCAGAAAATGGCGCGCCGCGATATCAAACGGCGGGTTCAGGAAATCGCCGAAATGCTCGGCATCACCCATACGCTCAGCCGCAAGCCGGCTTCGCTCAGCGGCGGCGAGCAGCAGCGCCTGGCGATCGGGCGCGCCATTATCCGCCAGCCCAAACTGCTGCTCCTGGACGAGCCGCTGACCAATTTGGACGCCAAGCTCCGGCACGACATGCGGGCCGAATTCAAGCGCCTGCACAAGGAGCTCGGCACGACCATGATTTACGTCACGCCAGACCAGCTCGAAGCGCTCAGCATGGGCGAGCGCGTCGGCGTGATTATCGACGGCAAGATCGTGCAGGTCGACAGCCCGGCCGAGCTTTATGACGCGCCGCGCGACCAGGAGGTGGCGCGCCTCGTCGGCGACCCGCCGATGAACCTTATTCCCGGCAGGCTACGCCGCAACGGCGCCGGCCCGAGCCTCGAATTGCCGTTTCTCGAGGTCCAGGCCGCCGATTTGCGGGATTCGATCGCCGCCTTCGAGGCCGGCACGGAATTCCTCTTCGGCGTCCGCCCGCAAGATTTGAAATTGGCCGCCGGCGACGATCGGGACGGCGCCTTCGATGCCGAAATCGCCATCACCGAGCCGCAGGGCGACATCACCATCCTCGACCTGAAAGTCGCCAGCGAGGTGCTGCAAATGGTGGTGCCGGAAGAGGAAGGCGCGCGCCACGGCGCCGGCGAGGAAATCCGCGTGCGCTTCAATCCGCGCGACGGCCGTTTGTTTTTGAAAGATTCAGGCGTTCTGGTCATGTAACATCGCACAGGACCAGAAACATCCGACCCTTTCATTCAAAGGGCCCGCCAGAAGGCCCGGCAATAAAATCGCTTTAATATCAACCCCAATGAGGGAGATTTACATCATGAAACTGTTCAAGAAGGGCAAATTGGCCCTGCTGGCGGGAGCCATGGCCATGGCGGTCTCGGGCGCTTTCGGCAGCTTCGCGTTGGCTGCCGACGTCACCATCAACATGGCGGTGCCCGATTGGCCGCCGACCCGCATCATGCAGGATCTGGCCAACAAGCATTACAAGCCGAAGAGCGGCAACAATGTCACCATTTCGCTCGATTTCATCCCGTGGCCGAACTATTACGAGAAGCTCGCCGCTTCGCTGACCTCGGGCGAAGAGAAATACCAGATGGCGGTGAGCGACAGCCAGTGGCTGGGCGCCTTCATCGAGGGCGGCTACTACATGAAGCTCAACAAATTCATCGACGCCGACCCCGAGCTTCAGGCGATCTTCAAGGACCTGCACCCCAATCTGGTCGCTTCCTATTCGACCTATCCGCACAAGACGGACAATTTCTACGGCTTCCCGCAGATGCCGGACGTGCTGGTCACCTACTATCGCAGTGACCTGTTCTGCGACGCCGGCGAGCAATCCGCCTTCAAGGCGAAATACGGCTACAAGCTGGCATGCACGCCGGCCGAGATGAGCGATACCGATTGGGACCAGGTGCGCGATTTCGGCGAGTTCTTCCGCCGCTCCTCGGGCGACAGCCTGGCCGGCCAGACGCTCAACGACGATTTCTACGGCATCGCCTATCAGGCGGGTATCGGCTACGACTTCAACACCATGCAGATCAACGGCTTTATCTGGCAGCATGGCGCCAATATCTGGGACGAGACCAAGGCGCCGACCGGCCAGGCGCTTGGCGTCGTCAATTCGCCGACGGCGGTCAAGGCGTTCGAGCATTATCTCTCGCTGCTCGAATTCATGCCGCCGGTGGTGAAGACCGGTACCATGGATATCTTCAAGACCGATGAGCTGTTCCGCGAAGGCAAGGTGGCCTGGAACATTCAGTGGATCGGTTTTGGTGAATCCGCCATTTCAGCCGAAACCTCGAAAGTCGCGGACGGTACCGATTTCGCTCAGATGCCGGGCCTCAGAAACGACGATGGCAGCATCACGCGGTGGTCCAACATCGGCGGCCAGCCTTTCGTGCTGACGACCTGGAACAGCGATTTGGTGACCCAGGAATCGGTCGACTTCGTCAAATGGTGGCTGTCTTCCGACACCCAGCACATGTTCGCCGCGGCCGGTGGCCAGAGCGGCCTCCAGAGCGTGCACACGACCGACGCCTATATGGACTATCGGCCGTGGAATCACGCCTTCGGTCCGCAGTTGAATTGGCAGAAGGACGTGTGGCACATCCCGGAGTTCTTCGAGCTTCTGGTGCAACAGCAGCAGACCTTCGACAAAGCGATCACCGGCCAGATTTCCGCTCAGGAAGCTCTGGACAGCATCGCCGTGTTTCAGGATGAACTGCTCCGCGAAGCGGGCCATATCGAGTAGGCCCGCCACTCCATGACAGGCGCCGGGAGCGGTTTTCCCGTTCCCGGCGCTCATTTTTTTGGTTATTTTCAGGCAAATTCCTCGACGGGATCGTAAATGTCCGAGCGATACCAGCACCGGCAGGGCCTGATAGCGCAGTTCATTTCCGAGAACCGCGGGCCGCTGCTCGTTACCCCGGCGTTGGCGGTTCTCGTCGTGATGAACATCTTTCCGCTGCTGTGGTCGTTCGGCCTGAGCTTTTTCAAATACCGTGCCAACCGCATAAAAGAACCGGAATTCGTCTGGTTCAAGAATTACGTCAAGGTTCTCAACGACCCCAATGTGTGGGACCGCTTCCAGACGACGGCGATGGTGGTTTCCATAGACGTGCTGTTGCAGCTTGTCGTCGGCTTCCTGCTCGCCATGCTGTTCGAAAAAAGCTTCCCCGGCCGGCGCGTGCTGTTGATGCTGGTGCTGACTCCAATGATGCTGAGCTTCGTCGCCGTCGGCGCCTTCTTCCGCTATTATTACGAGCCGACTTTTGGCCTCCTCAGCCAGGCGATAAAGGCGATTACCGGCGAGACCTACATCCTGCTGGCGACGCCGGAGGGCGCCATCGCCGGTATTATTTTTGCCGATATGTGGATGTGGTCGCCGTTCGTCATGTTGCTGGTGCTGGCCGGGCTGGTCAGCGTGCCCAAGCATCTTTACGAAGCGGCGGAGATCGACCGCACCTCCGCGTGGCGGCGCTTCTGGACGATTACCTTTCCCTATATTCGCGGCCTGTTGCTGCTCGCCATCCTGTTTCGCACCATTGAAGCGTTCAAACTGTTCGATGTCGTCTGGATCATCACCGAGGGCGGCCCCGGCACCTCGACGGAGACCATCGCCATCTATGTCTACCGCGTCGCCTTTCAGTATTTCAAAACCAGCCAGTCCGCCGCGCTCGGCTATATTCTGCTGTTCGCGGTTATCGTATTGACCAATCTCTATCTCTTCTTCGTGCGCCAGCGTGCGGCGGAGGAAGGGGGCTGACATGGCGCGGCGGCGTGAAATCGGCAAAGCCGGCTGGAGGCGGACCGCCGTCACGGCGGCGATCAGCTTTATCTATTTCTTCCCCGTTCTGTGGATCATCCTGACCGCGTTCAAAAGCCATACGGACGCGCTGGCGACACCGCCCAAATTCCTCTTCTCGCCGACCCTGGATAATTTCGTCGCCGTGTTTTCGCGCGCCTATCAACGCGGCGGCGACGCGGTCGATACCAAATTCGATCTGTTCTTCTTCAACAGCATCTTCATCGCCGGCACCAGCGTGCTGATCGCGCTGATCATCGGCACCCTCGCGGCCTACGCCTTTTCGCGCTGGCCGCTCAAGGGCAACGACCTCTACATGTTCATCATCCTGACGACGCGCATGTTGCCGCCGATCATCGTCATCATCCCGATCTTTCTGATGTTCCGCGTCACCGGCCTGGCCGGCAGCTATGTCGGCATCATCCTGTTATATTCGGCCTTCAACCTGCCCTTTACGATCTGGATGATGAAGAGCTTCTTCGACGAAATACCGACCGAGGTGGAAGACGCGGCGCGCGTCGACGGCTCGTCGGAAATAAAGATTTTCTTCAAGATCTGCCTGCCCCAGGTGAAGGCGGGAATCGCCGCGACGGCGGTGTTCGGACTCATCCTTACCTGGAACGAATATCTCTTCGCTCTGCTGCTGACGGGCATTGAAACGCGCACCGTACCGGTCGCCATGGCGACAGCCATCGGCGGCGATATCGGCGTGCGCTGGGGCCTCTTGGCGGCGATCGAAACGCTGTTTCTCATTCCTGTCGTGCTGGTGACTTTCCTGTTGCAGAACCAGCTTCTGCGCGGCGTCACCTTCGGCACCATAAAGCGCTGAGAAGGCGGTTATGGCCGATATCGAACTGCGCAACCTGACCAAACGCTTCGGCGATCTGGTCGCCGTGGATTCGGTCGATCTCGACGTCGAGGCCGGCGAAGTGATGTGCCTGCTCGGCCCCTCGGGCTGCGGCAAGACGACGACGCTCCGCATGATCGGCGGGCTCGAATGGGCCACGGAAGGCGACATCTTCATCGCCGGCAAGCTGGTGAACAATCTCAAGCCGGCGCAACGCGACATCGCCATGGTGTTTCAGTTCTATGCCCTCTATCCGAGCCTGACGGTGACCGAGAACCTGGCATTTCCACTGCATGCGGAAAAGGTGGACAAGGCGGAAATCGAGCGCCGCGTGACCCGCATCGCCCGCATTCTCGAGCTCGACCATGCCCTTAATCGCATTCCCGGGCGGCTTTCGGAAGGCGAGAAGCAGCGCGTCGCGGTGGGGCGCGCGATCATCCGCAACCCGCAATGCTTTCTCTTTGATGAGCCGCTCAGTCGGCTCGATATCGCGCTCAGGCAGGAGATGCGCGGCCAGATCAAGATGCTGCTCGCCGACCTCAACAAGGCCAGCGTCATCGTCACCCACGACCAGATCGAGGCGCTCACCATCGGCGACCGCATCGCCGTGATGCGCGACGGCCTGATCGAACAGGTGGCGAGCCCGCATGAAATATTCGCCAGCCCGGCCAATGTATTCGTCGCCGGATTTATCGGCACGCCGCAAATGAATCTGATCGCCGGGCGCAGCACCAAGCCGGGCGGTGGCGGCGGCCTCGGCCTCAGCCTGTGCAACCAGGACATCGCCCTGCCGCTGGCGCCGGACGCGGCGGCGGCGGGCGCGGAGGTCACCGTCGGCGTCAGGCCGCGCGGCTTCGACCTGGCCTCCGAAAGCGCCGCCGACACGCTCTCCGGGCGCGTCGATCTGATCGAGCCGATGGGTGCCGAGACCCTGCTGCATTTGAAAACCGAGGCCGAGGAACTGCGCGTGGTAACCGACCACCGGAGCGCCCCCGCGCATGGCGCCAATGTTCACGTCCGCCCACGCGCCGGGCAGATCCACCTGTTTGACGAACATGGCGGGAGGATCGGCGCATGAAGGCCGCGCTGCTGAGGCGCAAAATGTCGCCGCGCACGGCGCGCCTTGTCGTCTCGTCGGTCATCGCGATCTGCCTGCTGGCGCTGTTGTTCATCTTCCAGCCCTTCGTCAAGGAGCTTTATACCGCCGGCTGTCTGATGGTCGTGATCGGCGGCTTGACCTTCAACGTGGTGCCTTTCGCCAACACCCAGAACAGCCTCGGGCGGATACTGCGCGTGCTCGCCATCGTGCTCGCCATTCTGGTCATCGCGGTGGGAATCGCCATCGGCTTCGTTTATCTGCTGCTCACCTAGGAATAGCTCTGTAAGATCGCCCGGCAGGTGACGGGAGCCGGATGGGCATGCGCATTCTTCAGGTCCACAACAGATATCAGGGCGGGCGCGGCGGCGAAGACCGGGTGATGGACAACGAATCCCGCCTGCTGCGCACCAACGGCAACGAGGTTCATCAATTCACCGCCCATAATAACGAGATCGGCCGCGGCTTCAGCAAGCTGCGCGCCGCCATCCGCATGCCCTATTCGAAAGCCGGCGCGCGCCGCGTCGCCCGGGCCATCGCCACCTACCGCCCGGATATCGTGCACGTCCATAATTTCCATTATGTGCTGACGCCGGCCATCTTCGACGCCTGCCGCGAGGCGCGCGTGCCCTCGGTGCAGACGCTGCATAATTTTCGCGGCATTTGCGCCAACGCCACCTTCATGCGCGACGGGCGGGTCTGTGAGGAATGCATGCACGGCTCGCCCTATCGGGGCGTGCTGCATCGCTGCTACGAGGATTCGGCGCTGAAGACGCTGCCCATCGCGCGCACCGTCGCCTATCACCGCAAACGCCAGACTTGGCACGACAAGGTCGACCGCTTCATCGCGCTGACCGAATTCGGCAAAGGCAAATATGTCGAGGGCGGTTACAGCGAAAAGCGCATCTCGGTGAAGCCCAATTTTTCCTATCCGCCCGACCCGGAATGGCGGGCGGCGCTCGATGAAGAGGGCGCCGGCGGCGAGCGTTCGGGGGCGCTGTTCGTCGGCCATTTGCTGCCGTGGAAGGGCATTGCACTCCTGATGGAGGCGTGGCGCAATATTCCGACGCCGCTCAGGGTGGCGGGTTCGGGGCCGCTCCTCAATCTGGTTACGGAGGCCGAAAAACATGGCGTCAGCCATCTCGGCCTGCTCGACGCCGAGGCGGTCTACCGCGAGATGCGGCGTGCCAGTTTTCTGGTTTTTTCTTCCGTCTGGTACGAATGTTTTCCGCTCACCTTCATCGAGGCGTTCGCCGCCGGCCTGCCCATCGTCGCGGCCAAGCTGGGCGCGGCGGAGGACATCATCAGCCACGGCGAGACGGGGCTTCATTTCACGCCGGGCGATCCCCGGGCGCTGGCCGAGGCGGTGGCGTGGGCGGCGGCGCACCCGGAAGACATGGCGCGCATGGGCGAAAACGCACGGCGACAGTATGAAGCGCTCTACACGCCCGATGCCAACTACGCCCGCCTCACGGCAATCTACGAGCAGACAATCGCCGAATTTCGCTAATTTCGCTCGGCGTGCCATTTCCAGGCGGTGGTGATGATGGCTTCGATCTCGCTGTAGGCGGGGCGCCAATTGAGGGTTTCGCGGGCGCGGGCGGGATCGGCGACAAGCGCCGGCGGGTCGCCCGGGCGGCGCGCTTCGTCCACCACCGGCACCTCGCGCCCCGAGACGCGTTCGACCGCGTCTATCAGCTCGCGCACCGAAACGCCGGTGCCGGTGCCGAGATTGAGCACCAGCGAATCCTCGGCGGCGAGCAGATGTTCGAGCGCCAAGACATGCGCGGCGGCGAGATCGTCGACATGGATGTAGTCGCGGATGGCGGTGCCGTCTGCTGTCGGATAATCGCTGCCGAAGATCGAGAAATGCTTGCGCCTGCCGAGCGCCGTGTCGATAAGAAGCGGCAGCGCATGGGTTTCGGGCGAATGGCTTTCGCCGATACGCGCTTGGCTGTCGGCCCCGGCGGCGTTGAAATAGCGCAGCGCGGCGTAGCTCAGGCCATGCGCGGTGCGGCAATCCTCGAGCATATATTCCATCGCCAATTTGCTGCGCGCATAGGGGCTGATGGGAGCGAAGGCGGTATCTTCGCTGATCGGCACCATATCGGGCGCGCCGTACACGGCGCAAGAGCTGGAAAAGACGATTTGCGCGACCGACGCGGCGTGCATCGCTTGCAACAGAACGAGGCTGCCGGCGACATTGTTGCGGTAGAAGCGCAATGGGTCGCGCACCGAATCGGCGACCTCGATATAGCCGGCAAAATGCATCACCGCGTCGGGCCGGTGTCGGGCGATGACCGCGTCGAGGCGGGCGCGCTCCCTGATGTCACCTTTCTCGAACGGCCCCCATTGCACGGCCCATTCATGGCCGTTTTCCAAATTGTCGTAGACAACGGGCAAATGCCCGGCCGCTTCAAGCGCCTTGCAGGCATGGCTGCCGATATAACCCGCGCCGCCGGTGACGAGGACCGTGGCCATGCCGCCGCCTAAATCTTAACCGGGTCTCCGATCGAGATGGTGCGGCGGATGGCTTCCTGCCTGAGACCCAACGCCATCGGGCGAACGACGCCCGGGATGACGGAGATGTCATACATCTCGAAGACGGCGCCTTCGAGGCGCACCCACTGCACCAGATCGCCGGTGCTGAGATCGACCACGAACACGCCGCAGCGCGGCTCGACCTTGCGCTTGGTTAGATTGTCATCGAGATCGAGGCCGGAGAAGGTACGGTTCTCGCGGCATTTCGACATGCCGATGATGGCGAAGCCGTTGTGGAAGGCGAGGCCGCGCATATAGCCCGGACAAAAGGCGAGCGGCTCGAATTTGCCTTTCTCCACATCCACGGTGCCGAAATAGCCGGTGCCGGAATTGAGCACATAGAGCTTGCCCTGATACATGCGCGGCGAATGCGGCATGGAAAGGCCGGTGAGCACCACCTCGTTGCTCTCCACATCGATGACCACGCCGCCGTCCTAGCGATGTTCGCGCCAGCCATCGGCGGCGTCGGAGAGGCCGATCGAGGTGACATATTTGGGCGAGCCGTTCTCCATCGCCATGCCGTTCAAATGGCAACGGTCCTCCGCCGCCAGTTTGGAGATATGTTTGGGCTTCCACACCGGCGCAAAGCTGTGCGTGTGGCTGACGGTGGCGAGGCAGCAAAACAGCGTGTTCACGAAAATGATGCGGCCCTGCTTGTCGATGGCGATGTCGTGAATGTCGAGGTCGCCGGTGATGTAGGAGACCTGCGGCACATAGAGGCGGTCGAATCCGTCGCGCTTCTGCCCCGGCGCCAGCACGTTGTGGAATTGCCAGAGCTGATAGAGCGAACTCAAATACATCGAGTTCTGGTCGGCGAAGAGGCCCATGCAGCGGTTGAAGGTGCGCTCGTAGAGCGAAATCTTCCTGTCCTCGCGAAGGCCGAGCAGGAATACCTTACCGACCTGATAGGTGGTGAAGGCAAGGCTGGCATTTTGATCGGCCAGCCAGTTGGTGAACTGGCGCGAGGCCATGATTTCGATCTTGCCCTGCTTGGCCTGCTTGGCCTGCGCCTGTTTGGCCTGTTGCTGGCCGGCCTGTTGACGCTGCGCGCCACCCGCCTGCCCGCGCACGCCGGGTTGGCGCATCGCCGCCGCCGACGGCACCGTGATATTCTTTCCGCCGGGCTTCGCTCCGCCCTTCTTTTCTGCCATTGCCAATTCCTGCTCGATTAGAAACAAATGGATTTCAGAGGCCGCAACTTGCGGCCCGTGTTCGCCACGCGGGATCATAGAGGTTTCGCGCCGCAAAATCGTAAATAAATTTGCATATTTTCGCCAATGCGCACTTCTTGTGCGACGCCGGCGCCCTTGTTAGAACCGCCCGGCATTCATCAGCCGCCGGGAGCAGGCCATGAAGAGAGACCCGTTCGAGCCGTTTATCGACCTTGAGGAGCGGCCCGATATCGTCGCTGAATTCAATATCGAACCGGGTTGGCGATTCGCCCTGGCGCGGCGCGCGCTGTTCGCCGAACTGGATGCGCTCAGCCACCTCAACCACACCACCTTCCTGCGCTATTTCGAGGACGCGCGCATCGGCTACATGATGCATCACGGCCTCACCGCGCCGGCGCCGGATTCGACCGGTTGCGTACTGGCCCGCCTGGACGCCGACTATAAGCAGCCGGTATTCTTCGACGAGCGCCTGGTCGTCACGGTGCGCGCGGCGAAAATCGGCAACACCAGCATCCTGCTCGAATACGGCGCCTGGAGCGCGGAAAAGGGTTTGACTTGCCAATCGACCTCGCTCCTCGTCATGGTGGTCACGGTGACCGGCGAGAAAGAGCGCATATCGGACGCCATGCGCGCCTCCATCGCCGATTTTGAGGGGCGCGAATTTTAATGCTCTAATTGCGACCCAGGGAGAAAAAACCATGGCCGAAAGTATCGCCTTTATCGATGATGAATTCGTTCCGGTGAGCGAAGCCAAGATCTCCATCATGGAGCCCACGTTCACCAAGAGCGACGTGGTGTACGACACGCTGTCGTCGCGCAAGGGATATATTTTCCGACTCGACGATCATATGCGCCGTTTCGAGGCTTCCTACCGCGCCATGCAGTTGGCGCCGCCCTACGCGACCGATGACATCCGGCGCATCACCGCCGAATGCATCATGCGCTCCGGATACGGTGATACCTGCGTCACCCTGATGGCGACGCGCGGGCCCTTCATCGACCTCGCCGACCGCGATATCCGCAAATGCAGGAACGGCCTGATGGCGGTATGCGTGCCCTATTACTGGGTGCTCGGAAAAGACAAGCAAACCAGTGGCGTCAACATGGTGATCACCGAAAACCAGCGCGTGCCGGCCGGCGCCATCGACGCGCGGGTCAAAAACTTCAACTGGATGGACCTCACAAGGGGTCTGCTGGAGGCCTATGAAAAAGGCGGCGATTCGGCCCTCCTCTGCACCCCGGACGGCTTCCTTTCCGAGGGGCCGGGATTCAATATCTGGCTCGCCAAGGACGGCCGGTTGTTCACCCCGCGCGGCAATTTGCTCGAGGGCGTGACGCGCCGTTCGGTGTTCGATCTGGCCCAGGAGCTGGGCGTCGAGACCAGCGAAAAGCCGCTTTCGCCGGAGGATTTGCGCGGCGCCGACGAAGCCTTTACCAGCACCACGGCGGGCGGCATCACGCCGATCACGCAGGTCGACGGCAAGACGCTCGGCAATGGCGCGCCGGGCATCCTCACCACCCGCCTCACGGATGAATATTGGCGCCGCCGCGATGCCGGCTGGTGCGGCACCCGACCCGAGGAAGTATTGCAAGACCGCGACGTCGCATAACCGGCAATCGCCAAACCAGAGGGAGCTATAAATGCCCAGCGAAATGTTCGAAAAAGGCCTCAAGATTCGCACCGAAGTGCTCGGCGAGGAATATGTCCAGCGCGCCATCAAGGGCTCCAATGAATTCAATCAGGACTTCCAGGAATTCATGACCGAATATTGCTGGGGCGCGGTGTGGGGGCGGCCGGGGCTGAGCCGCAAGCAACGCAGCCTCAACAATCTTTGCATGCTCGCCGCGCTCAACCGCCCGGCCGAGTTCGAAATGCATTTCAGGGGCGCGCTCAGGAACGGCTGCTCGGTCGAGGAGATCAAGGAAACGCTGCTGCAAATCGGCATCTATTGCGGCGTGCCGGCGGCGGTCGAGGCGTTCCGCATCGGCAGGCGCGTGATGGACGAGCTCGAAGCCGCGGAAGCAGGTGGCGATGACTGACCAACTGCTCGGCTTTATCGGCCTCGGCAATATGGGCGGCCCGATGGCCGTCAATCTGGCGGCGGCGGGCAATCCGCTGATCTGTTACGACGCTTCCGGCACCGCGGAGCGCGCGCCCGAAGGCGCCATACACGCCGCCGGCAGCGCCGAAGTCGCGGCGAAGGCCGCCATTGTTTTTCTCTGCCTGCCCGACGGGCCGATCGCCAACCAAGTGGCGGGCGAATTGATGGCGGCGCCGGACTCTATTGTCGAGGTGGTGGTCGATGCCACCACATCCGGCTCGGCCGAGGCGCGCGCCACCCATGACATGCTGGCGAAGGCCGGCATCGCCTATGCCGACGCGCCGGTGAGCGGCGGCGCATCGGGCGCGCGCGCCGGCACGCTGGCGATGATGGTCGCCGCGCCCGACGCCTTGTTCGCCCGCCTTCAGCCGCTGCTCCCGCCGATGGCCAAGAATGCCCGCCATGTCGGCCGCCGGCCGGGCCAGGGCATGGCGATGAAGCTCCTTAACAATTTCCTCTCCGGCATGGCGATGGCGGCGACCAGCGAGGCGATGGCGTTCGGCGCCGCGCAAGGGCTCGACATGGCGACCATCATCGACACCATCTCGGTGTCGAGCGGCAAGAACACCGCGATCACCGATAAATTTCCCAACCGCATTCTCCCCGAGCGTTACGATTCCGGTTTCGCCACCCGCCTGATGACCAAGGATCTCCGGCTCTATGTCGATTCCTGCAAGGAACTGAACGCGCCGCACAATTTAAGCGAAACGCTGTTGCGCCAGGTGTGGGGCCGAATGTTCGAGGCGATGCCGGATTCGGATTTCACCGAGGTTTACCCCTTCACCCTCGACAAAGATTCATAGGGTGCCGTGGCCATGGGCGAAGCAAACAGGGCGCGGCATTATTATGTGACCGAGGGCCTGTTCGGCGAGCAGCCGATCTGGCGCGTCGTGCGCGGCGAGACCGGCGCGCGCGGCAATAAGGTGCTGTCCTTCGTCTGCGGCTGCGCCACGCGGCGCGGCGCGCTCGCCATGGCGCGCGCCATGAGCAGCTACCGCGAATGCGAGGACAGACCCGTAGCCGTGCACGAGCGCAACGGCGCCGGGCGCGCCGTCGCCGCCGCGCCGCACGCCAAAGGCATCCAGATCAAGCCGATGTGCTGAAGAGCGCGCCGCCCTTCCATGCAAACAAGCCTTGAGACGGAACGGCAAGCACAGCAGCGCTGGAAACTGCGGCCGCGCTTCGCCCACCTGACGGCGTTCGATGAACTGGTTGCGAATGAGTTTCTCGCCGCCGATGAGAGGCGTCTCAGGCAGGAGAAGAAGCTCTCGGCCATGCTGCGCTTTGCCGCCAACCGGGTTCCCTATTACGGCAAACTGTTCCGGCGGATCAACCTGCAAAAGGGCGCCGCCCGGCGGCGCTCCGAATTTTCGCGCATACCGCCGCTGACCAAACAAACCATTCAAGAGAACAGGCGCGCCTTTATTCCGCAATCGCTGCCGCCGGACGTGACCGCCGGCCATCCCCTGTCGACCTCCGGCACAACCGGTCAAAAGCTGCTCATCGAGCACACCATGTCGAGCCACGAAATGTGGGATCTGGCGTCCCAGCGCAGCCGGCGCTGGTTTCGCTTCGATCCGCAAGGCATCGCCGCCGCCATACGCCAGCGCCCGAATCTGCCGCGCCGGCCGGACGGCAGCCCGGTCCCCGATGGCGAAACGGTTCGAATTCCGACCTGGCCCCGGGTCGGCAAATATTTCGAAACCGGCCCGGCCATCGGATTTGCCAAAACCAACCCTGTTGAGCGGATGGCCGATTGGCTCGAACAAGAGCAGCCGAATTATTTTCAATCGGACAGCTCCGTATTGGAGCATGTCGCGCTTGCATTGCAAGCCCATCCGGCGATGACAAGCATGCACGCGCTGATCGCCGTCAGCGAACCCCTGACGGTGGTCAGGCGGGCTCGGATCGAGAAAACATTTGGCGCGAAAATCAGCATTGGCTACGGCCTGAACGAGATCGGCATCGTCGCCAATTGGTGCCCCGAGGCCGGCCGCTATCACGTCCATGATGAAAATTGTATCGTCGAAATCATCGATCAAGACGGCAACCCGAGCAAACCGGGCAGCGTTGGGCGCATCATCGTCACCACGCTCACCAATTTCGCCATGCCTTTTATTCGCTACGATACCGGCGATGTCGCGCAAGTGCTCGAGGGCCCGTGCCCGTGCGGCCGCACGCTGCCGAGCTTCGGCCTGACATTGGGGCGCCGTATTCGTATCGATCCGCTGCCGCCCGGCGTCATGGCGCTCGCCGATACGCTGTTGGGGACGATCGAGCGCCTGCCGGACGAACTGTCCGCCAATCTCAGAATGTATCAGCTGCACCATTTTCAGAGCGGCAATTTCGAACTGAGAGTGGTGGTATCGGACAGCCTGCCGCCCGCCTTCTTCAGGCATATTGAAAAAGTATGGGAGGGCGCCGTGGCCTCCCGTCCGATCCGTCTGCAATTTTCGACAGCCGAGAATTTACGCCCCATCCCGAGCGATAAGTTTTTTCACTTCACCTCGGATTTGTTCGAAGCGACGCGACGTTCCGGAAAAATGACAAAACCGTCAAATTAACATGCCGGTGACATTTTCAACCGAGCAGGACGAGCAACGACGCTGGCGGCTGCGCCCGCGATTCTCTCACCTGACGATATTCGATCAAATGGTGGCGAATGAATTCCTGGCCACGGATGAGCGGCGGAATAGGCAACAGAAAGCGTTATCGGTAATTCCGCGATTTTCGGCCCGGCAGGTTTCCCATTACCGGAAATTGTTCAATCATCTCAACTTAAGTCAGGGCGCGGCGCCGCAAGCGAAAGACCCGCGGCGCATACCGCCGCTGACCAAGGCGGTTATTCAAGACGATGAGGCCGCGCTTGTTGCCAAACGCCTCCCGACGGGCGGAACAATTGGCGGCTTGACCGAGACCTCCGGCACCACCGGCGCCAGTCTGCGCATCTTTCATACCGTGCGCGGCAAGGAGATGTATCAATTCCTGGAGCAACGCAGCCGGCGTTGGGATCGCGTTGACCCACTCGGCGCCGCCGCCGCCATTCGCCAGCGTCCGAATTTACCGCTTCGTCCGGATGGCACGCCTCTGCCCGATGGCGAGACGCTGCAACTCCCTGCCTGGTCCGGCATCGGCTATTATTTTGAGACCGGACCGTTCTTGGGATTCGCAAAATCCAACTCTCTGGAACGCGTCGCCGATTGGATCGAAAAACCGGCCCGACACCGTATTGACCGACTCGTCACTGTTGGAACATTTGGCGCTGGCGTTTCAAAGGCGCCCGCCGCTAAGGTGCATCCACAGTTTCAAGGCGGTCAGTGAGCCGTTGACCGCCGGCCGGCGGGCACGCGTGGAGAAAATGTTCGGCGCGCCAATCAATTTGGGTTACGGTCTGAACGAAATCGGCATTGTCGCGGCCTGCTGCCCGGAAGCGGGCCGATACCATATACATGATGAACATTGCCTGGTCGAAATTGTCGATGACGACAACCAACCGGTCGCGTCGGGCGAATTTGGCCGTATTTTGGTTACCCGTAACGAAGGAATTTGATGCCGCGCCGCTAAGTGTTGCTCTTGCGGTACTCCTCGAGATAGTCGATCGCGGCCTGCGAATCGATGATGTCGGCGTAGCGCCGGCCGACGTCGCGGAGATTGTCCCGATGAGGCCCCTCCTCCGCGTCGCCGACGCAGTCTTCCGGTACCATAGTGCGGTAGCCGTGGCTGAACGAATCGATGATGCTGGCGCGGATGCAGCCGCTCGTCATGCAGCCGGTGATGATCGTCGTATCGACGCCGTTCTTGGCCAACAGCGTCGTGCACGGCGTGTTGAAGAAGATCGACGGGCCGGTCTTGCAGAAGATGAAATCATGATCAGGGTCCGAGGTTGTGGGCTCGATCTCGGTGCAGGGATCGCCGTAATAGAAGGAATCATGCACCGGGCCGATCTTCCAATGCGGCATGTCGCGCTCGGAATGATAGGCGGTGTAGCAGTTCGCCACCGGCACATTGGCGCGCCGCGCCGCTTCCAGAACGCGCCGGGTATTCTCCACCGCCCGGTGCACCAGATCGCAATTGCCGAACTCCATGTCGCGGTCGGTGAAGGCGCGCTGAAAATCCACCACCACCACGGCGGGATGGCGGCCAAAGCCGATTTCCCGGTCGCCGTAGCCGATCTCTTTATATGCGTCCGCTGCCATGATGCGCTCCCTTTCCTTGGTTTGCCGGCACCGCCAGCCACATTGACCGCGCTGGTCATATTCCATAGATTTGTCCGTACCTTTGTCAACCCGAAATAAAACCTCAAGAACATTGGAGATGGGCGAGATGAATGCGTTGTCGGACCTCATCGTCATCGATCTTACGCATATGCTGTCGGGGCCGTTCGGCGCCATGCTGCTGGCCGATCTCGGCGCGCGGACGATCAAGGTCGAGCCGCCCGGCAAGGGCGAGCTGACGCGCGGCCTCTTAGCCAAGGATCCGAAGAATTCGCTGAACGGCATGGGCGCCTATTTCCTGACCCTCAACCGCAACAAGGAAAGCGTCTGCATCGATTTGAAGAGCGAAGCCGGCTTGGCGCTCTTTTACGAGCTGGTGAAAAAGGCCGATATCGTGATCAGCAATTTCAGCCCCGGCGTCACCGCGCGCCTCAAGGTCGACTACGCCGCGCTCGCGCAGGTGAACGAGCGCATCATCACCTGCACGGTGACCGGCTTCGGCGAATCCGGCCCGGCCTTCAAGCGCCCCGCCTTCGACATGGTGGCGCAAGGCTATGGCGGCGGCATGTCGATCACCGGGCAGGAAAGCGCGCCGCCGACGCGCGCCGGCATTCCCATCGGCGATCTCGGCGGCGGCATGTTCAGCGCCGTCGGCATACTCGCGGCACTACACGCACGCGAGCGCAGCGGGCGCGGCCAGCATGTCGATATCTCGATGCAGGACTGCCAGATTTCGCTGATCAACTACATGGCCACCATGTATTACCTGTCCGGCGAGGTGCCGGGCGCCATCGGCAATGCGCATTTCGTGCATGTCCCCTACAACACCTATCCGACAAAGGATTTGTGGCTGATCATCGCCATCATCACCAACGAGGCCTGGGCGCGGTTTCGCGACATGATGGGGATCGAGGCATTGATGGACGAAGCCTTCGACCTGCAGCCCGGCCGGCTCAAAGCAAAGGACTTCATCGAGGAAAAAATCAGCGCCCGCCTGGAACAGGAGAGCTGCGATTACTGGCTCGGGAAACTGGCCGAGGTCAAGATCCCCTGCGCCCCGGTCAATGACCTCGAACATGCCCTGAACGACGTCCAGGTGCAGGCGCGCAACATGGTGGTGACGGTCGCCCACCCCGAGGGCGGCGAAGTGCAAATGCCGGGCAATCCGGTTAAAATGAGCGCCGTGGGCGAGGAAACATTCACGCCGCCGCCGCTCTTGGGCCAGCAAACGGACGAAATATTGCGCGACCTGCTGGACAAGAGCGAGAGCGATATCAAGGCGTTGCGCGACGCCGGCACGATCGGCTAGGTGAAGCGGATCATGAAAGGAACGGAATCATGAGCGACAGGGTCATCGTCAACGAGGTCGGCTTGCGCGACGGCTTGCAGAACCAACCGCGCCATGTGCCGGTCGAGGGCAAGCTGGAAATGCTGGATGCGCTGATCGCCGCCGGCATACGCTCGATCGAGGCGACCAGCTTCGTCTCGCCCAAGGCGGTGCCGCAAATGGCCGATGCGTCCGAGCTTTACGGCCGCCTGCCGCTTGATGCGGGCGTCAACTTCGAAGCGCTGGTGCCCAACGAAAAGGGCTATGAGCGCGCCGTCGCCGCCGGCGCCAAGACCGTCGCCCTGGTGCTCGCCTCGACCGAGGAGATGAACCAGAAAAATATCGGCATGTCGCTCGAGCGCGCCACCGAGGTCAATATCGCCGTCATCAAGCGCGCCAACCGCGAGGGCATCAAGCCGCGCTCCTATATTTCCACCGCCGTCGGCTGCCCCTATGAGGGCGACGTGGCGCCGGAAGTGGTGTTCGATATCGCGGCGCGCATGTTCGAAGCCGGCGCCGCCGAGGTGGCGGTGGCCGATACCATCGGCTCGGGCGACCCGGCGCAGGTCAAGTTCATCTTCGAGACCCTGGCCAAGCGTTACGGCCCGGAACGTTTGGCGGCGCATTTCCACGACACCCGCGGCCTGGCGCTGGCCAACAGCTGGGCCGCGCTCGAATGCGGCGTGCGCAAGTTCGATACCTCGATCGGCGGCCTCGGCGGCTGCCCCTTCGCGCCCGGCGCCACCGGAAACGTGGCGACCGAAGACGTGGTGCACATGCTGGAGCGCTCGGGCTTCGAGACCGGCATCGAGATCGAGGGCCTGCGCAAGGCGGTGGCCGTGGCCGAGAAACACACCGAACAGAAACTCGGCGGCCGCGTGCTGTCCTGGATCGAAAGCCAGGAGCGCCGCAAACAGGCCAAGGCGAGCGCGGCGGCGGAGTAGGCGTACTCTTCTTTGTCGTAAACCGTAGCGCCGCTCAGCCCATCGCGGCGCGCTCGCCGGCCATGCCGATGGCGGCGAGGTCGATATCGAATGTTTGCAGCAGGATTTCGCATATGCGCTCGTAGCAAACGCCGACGCGGATGGTCTTGAAATCGCGGAGATCGATGATCGAGCTGGAGCGGCCCTCGTCATTGGCGTATTTGCTGGTGCCATGGTCGAGCGCGATATCGGCGGCTTCCAGCACCGGCGCCTCGATATCCTGAAGGCGGTATTTGCTGCCCTGTAGCGAGGTGTTGGCCGAGGAGCCGAACAGCGGCATGGCGCGCGCAACCGCCTGGCCGGTCAATTCGTCGTGCAGCTCGCCGGCGTTCAGCAACATATCGATCGTGCCCGCCTTGGAGGAATGGCCGATCACAAAGGGCGCGACATCGGCGAAAATGGGGTGATCGGCGCGGAAGGGTGCTACCGTCGACATCGGCAGGCCATGCTCGTTGATGACGCAATTCACCACCGCGCGCTCGCGCTCGCCGCAAATTTGAATGTCGTTGAACAGTTGCCAGTTGCTCAGCATGCCGCTCGGCTTGTCGAAGCTGCGCTGCTTGGCGGTGAAGATGCGCCGCATCGCCGCTTCGCCGTTGCCGGTGATGGCGTAAGCGACATCGAGCGGCACGATGGCGACGCCGCCCGCTTCGACCGCATCGATGGCGCGCGCGGCGTCCTGTTTCATGTCGTATTTCATGTCGTTTTTCATATCGGTGGTTTGCATATTCTCCTCATGCCGCCTTGTGCCCGGCTGCCGCGAACAGGGATACCAGGCGCGCCGGGCCGCCTTCCTGCTCCAACGCTTCCAACGCGCCGCTGATTTCGCCGATCCCGGGCGCTGATTCCAGATCGCCGAGCAGGCCGGCGACCTTGGCTTCTATGGCCGTTATGTCCATCGGCCGCGCCGGCGTGCCGATGCTGTCGAGAACATCGACGCGGCGCATTTCTCCACCTGCCGTTCGCATTTCCACCCAACTGCCGAAATGTTCCGGGAAGGCGGCTTCCATCGCGCTGTCCTCGACCGTCTCGACCTTGTCGGCGAGGCTGAGAATGCGCGCGTCCGCGAACTTGTCCTCGCCATAGGCGTCGTAAATATCGGGGCCGATGACCAGGCTGGTGGCGAGCGCAAAGGGCAGGCTGTACTGCGCCGCCATCACCGAGACCGGACGGCGCAGCATATGCTGCGTGCGCATGATGGCCGGCCCGCCGACGCGGATTTCGGCGATATTGCCGGGATCGAGGGTGAAATTCCCGGTCGCCTCGCGTAGTGCGTCGATGGTCGAATGAAAGAGACGGCAACAGGGATAGGGCTTCATGCTGATGCGGTGGATTTCGAGCGCCTCGCCGTCTGCACGGGCGAGTTCCTCGAAGTCCGGATTCCGCCCGAACAGGCGGCCCAGGCCATAACGGCCATCGAGGGCGCGCGACGGCCCATCGATGCCGAGCGCCGCGAATTCCGCCGCGACAATGCCGTTATGCGCGCCGTAACCGCCATGCAGGCGCTTGACGGTGGTGCCCAGCGGATCTTCGGAAAACTGCATCGAGCCGCCGGCCATCGAAAGCATCAGCCCCCAGGCCGAAGCGATGCCCGGCCCATCGAGCGCGAGCAGCTTGCCCGCCGTGGCGGCGGCGCCGAAGCCGCCGAACAAAGCCGTCGGATGGTAGCCGAATTCGATCACCTCGGCGGCGCCGACGGCGCGCCCCAACCGGCCCATGGCTTCGTAACCGGCGGCGATGGCGGCCATGATGTCGCCGCCGCCGGCATGATGCTCGATGCCGAGCGCCAGCGCCGTGGCGATCACCACCGCGCCGGGATGGCTGACCGAGCTGTCATGGGTATCGTCAAGCTCCATGCCATGCGCGGCGCTGGCGTTGACCAAGGCCGCGACATTGGGCGCGGTGTGGAGCGCCGTGCCGAACAGCAGGCTGTCGCCGCTGCCGCTATAGCGCCCGGCCCACTCCCTCAGCAACACGCACCAGGGCTGTTCGGCGCCGCGCCGGCAAACGCCGACATGATCCAATATCAGGCGTTTGATCTGTGCCCGGTCGGCCGCGCTCAGGGCTTGGTAGGTAAGCGCCGCGAGGTTGCCGGCCAGCACGGCGGTAAGATCTCGATCCGCTGGAGTTTTCGTCACGCTGTCTTTCATCCTCGCCGTGCATCCTTCGAACACGCTCTTTTTATCGCACGGATGTCGAACTGCTGTATATAAGATGCTAGCTTGTCCGGACCAATATCCGAGAGATATCAGCGGGATTTTAGATGGCGCAAATCAGCAGAGAACTCATTCTCGCCCAGGCGCGCGAATTCGGCGGCGACGTGCCGACGGCCGAACGCGCCGAGGAGTTGGCGGCGCATCTCAATGTGCTGATCGGCGCTCTCGACCAGGCATCGGCGGACCTCGCCTTCGAGGCGGAGCCGGCCAATATGGCGCGGACGCTCGACGAGCTGGCCGGGGACTGAGGATATGAGCGCCGACATCCTCAACGCCTCCCTGACCGACACCGCCGAGGCGATCCGCACCAAGAAACTGTCCTCGGTCGAGGTGGTGCGCGCCGCCATCGCCCGCGCCGAGGCGCTGCAACCGGTGCTCAACTGCTTCATCCAGCTGCTCGGCGACGAGGCGCTGGCCGAGGCCGAGCGCGCCGAGGCCGAGCTGGCGCGCGGCCAATTGCGCGGCCCCCTGCACGGCGTGCCGCTCGCCCATAAGGACATGTATTACCGCGCCGGCAAGCGCACCACCTGCGGCTCCAAGATCCGCAAGGATTACGTCGCCGATCACGACAGCACGGCGCTGAAGCGGCTGTTGGACGCCGGCAGCATCTATCTCGGCGGCCTCAACATGGCCGAGTTCGCCACCGGCCCGACCGGCCATAACGAGCATTGGGGCGACAATCACAATGCCTGGAACCCGGCCCATATCGCCGGCGGCTCGTCGAGCGGCACCGGCTCGGCGGTGGCGGCGCGCATCGTCTATGGCGGGCTCGGCTCCGATACCGGCGGCTCGATCCGCATCCCCTCCAGCATCAACGGCCTGGTCGGCTTGAAAACCACCAACGGGCTGGTCAGCCGCCGCGGCCTGATGCCGCTTTCCTTCACCATGGACACGGTCGGCGCGCTGACCCGTAACGTTCGCGACAATGCCCGCATCACCGCCGTCATGGCCGGGCAAGACGCGCGCGACCCGACGACGAGCCACCGGGCGGTGGTGGATTACGAAGCGTTGCTGGAGGCGCCAGTGAAGGGCCTCCGCCTCGGCGTGCCGACCAATTATTACTATGACGTGACGGTGCCCGAGGTCGAGAAATTGCAGCGCGACAGCCTCGCCGCGTTCGCCGATCTCGGCGTCGAGATCGTCGAGCTTGAAGTGCCCGACATGCATGTGCCGACGCATATGTCGAATATCGTCTTCGTCGCCGAGGCCGTGGCCCTTCACGAGACCTGGCTGCGCGAGCGGCCCGGCGATTACCAGGCCCAGGTGCGAAGCCGCTACGAGCCCGGTATCCATATGCCGGCGGAGAAATATCTCCGCGCCCTCGGTCTCCGGGCGAAGCTGCTGCGCGATTTCACCGAGGCGGTGTTTTCCAAGGTCGATGTGCTGCACACGCCCGGGCTCTCGATGCCGGTGCCGAGCCTCGCCGACACCGACATGGCGGCGGGCCAGGGCATGCCGGAGATGGTCGCCGGCCTGAGCTGGACCACGCGCTCCAACAATTATCTCGGCATTCCCGCGCTCGCCGTGCCGTGCGGCTTCACCGCCAACGGCCTGCCCGCCGGCTTCCAACTGATGGGCCGGCCGTTCTCGGAAGCGAAGCTGTTCCAGCTCGGCCACGCCTATCAAGGGGTGAGCGACTGGCATACGCGGGTGCCGGAGATAAGCAAATAAATCAAATCCTAGATTTAATTATCAATTGAGGTCATCCATCATGAACGCCACCGAAAAGCGCGCCAAACTGGCCGACACCATCAGAAAAGGCGAATTCGTCACCGCGCCCGGCGTCTTCGACATGATCTCGGCGCGCATCGCCGACCAGATGCCGTTCAAGGCCCTCTACATGACCGGCTACGGCGTCGCCGCCTCGCATCTCGGCGTCGCCGACGCCGGAATCGCCAGCTTCGGCGACGTGGTCAGCCGGGTGCGCATGATCGCGAACGGCACCAAGGCGCCGCTGATCTGCGACGGCGATACCGGCTTCGGCGGCCTCCTCAACGTGCATCACACCGTCAAGGGCTATGAAGACGCCGGCTCGGCCGCGATCCAGATGGAGGACCAGGAAGCGCCCAAGAAATGCGGCCACACGCCGGACCGCCGCGTCGTGCCGATCGCGGACATGGTCGAGAAAATCCAGGTCGCCGTGGAGGCCCGCCAGGACCCCAACTTCCTGATCATCGCGCGCACCGATTCACGCACCGCGCTCGGCCTCGACGAAGCGATCCGCCGCGGCCACGCCTTCGCCGAGGCGGGCGCCGATGTGATCTTCGTCGAGGCGCCGGAATCGGTCGAGGAGCTGCGCCAGGTCGGCACCGCCTTCAACAAGCCGGTGCTCGCCAACATGGCCGACAAGGGCCACACGCCGATCCTCTCCGCCGATCAACTGCAGGAGATGGGCTTCTCCCTCGCCATCTTCCCCGGCCTCGGCATGCTGGTCGTCGGCGCCGCCCTTGATGCCGCCTACCGCGCGCTCCTGAAGGACGGCACCAGCGCCAACGTCGAAGCCCCGATGATGGAACTCGCCGACATGCACCGCATCATGGGCTTCGAAGACGTCTGGGCGTTTGAGCGGAAGTGGGCGCGCGACGAAGCCGCAGAATAGGAACAGCGAGGTGCCCCCCGGAATGCGACCAGCATTCCGGCTGCGCGCCAAGCCAAGGGGGCGGACGCCCCCGCCCGGCGCTTGAGGGAACATCAAAAGAGCGGCGCCCGAGTTAATACGAGGTAGCCAAGGGGGCGGATGCCCCCGCCCGGCGCTTGAGGGGCCAACGAAAGAGAGCGCGGATGCCCCCGGGTGTTTGCGAGTACGCGCCAAGCCAAGGGAGCGGAGGCGACCGCCCGGCGTCTGAGGGGCGAACAAAAAGAGGGTGGGGAGAAGAGGCTAACTTAGCGCGAAAGCGCTTTTCGGTGTTGGCTAAAGTAGCGGAAAAATAGCCACGCCGGCCGGCGGGTTTCGATGCGGGTGGCGTGGTGAAGGCTGGCGGCAGGTGTGGGGTGTGGTAGAAGGGACTGGCGGCGATACACATGAATTGGTTTTCTCCCATCGCGCACTGGGTGCGCCGCTTTGGTGGTTCCGTCTGCTTGTGTTTTTGTACGCTCTCGATCAAGAATATTCGTCGTCGCGTTCGTCGGCTTGCATTGTCGGCGCGACGGTCCAGGATTCGCCCGCCGCGCGGATGCAGCTGATGCCACGGGGATTGGTCACGACGACGGTCCAGGAGCCGCTATCCGAAGCGAAAACCTCGACCAGGTTGCCGTCGGAGCTCAAGCCCCAGTTGACGGGATGCTCTCCGTATTTCTTGCCGAGAAGGGCCGCCAGGTCGTCATACGCCGCGCAGGTTCCTTGCGCGCGCGCCGGCACTACGGCGAACGCGAAGCCGAGAACCAGCAGCAGTATGACAACCAGGCGAAACATGGTGTACCTCGCAGTGGCATGACCACATCCGTTTTTCCCTCATGACTACCTTTCCGGTCGTGCTCACGCCCGTAGTTAATGTTCCTATCTTGTTCTTTTATATGGGGTGCCCGGCGGGCTTCCGCAAG
>CAJXFT010000023.1 GCA_913053235.1 uncultured Alphaproteobacteria bacterium | reverse complement strand
TCGCCGAAAAAGTGGCGCGCGACAGCGAGCGCCAGCTTCGCCTGATTACGGAAAACCTGCCCGTTCTCATCACCTTCATCGGCAAGGATCTGTGCTTTCGTTTCGGCAACAAATCGAGCGAGACCTGGTTCGGAAAATCGAGAGACGAACTGATCGGCATGCATATTTCAGAGCTTGGCGATTCCATGCTCATCGAAGCCATCGAGCCGCATATCGAGGAAGTCCTGGCCGGCCGCACGGTGACCTTTGAGGACGAACGCGAGAGCGAATACGGCCCGCGCTATCATCGTGTTCTTCTGGTGCCGCACCGTGACGAGGACGGCCAAGCCGACGGCTTCGTTATTCTGGCGCAGGACCGTACCGAGGAGCGCCTCGGCGAATCGGCGCTGAAGGAAAGCGAGGACCGCCTGCGCCGGGTCATACAGAATATGCCGGTCATGATGTTCGCCCTCGATGAGAAGGGAAACACCATCGTCTGGAACCGCGAATGCGAGAGAATTACCGGCTTCAGCGCCGAGGAGATCGTCGGCAACCCGAAGGGCCTGGATCTGCTGTATCCGGACGAAAAGAGCCGCAACGACATACGCGACGCACTCCTCGAGCACAGCGATTACCGCGATTGGGAATGGGAAATAGCGTGCCGCGACGGCAGCGTAAAAACCATTTCCTGGTTCAATATTTCGAGCATGTATCCGGTTCCCGGCTGGGCGGCCTGGCAAATGGGCTTCGATGTCAGCGACCGCAAGCGGACGCGTATTGAGCTTGAGGAGGCTTTGAAGAAAGAACGGGAATTGGGCGAATTGAAATCGCGCTTCGTGGCGATGGCATCGCATGAATTCCGCACCCCGCTCACCACCATTCGAGCCTCGGTCGATCTCCTGGAGCATTATGGCGATCGCATGCGCGACGAAAAGAAGACCACCTACCTGCAGGAAATTGCCCGCGAGGTCACGAATATAACCGAGCTGTTGGACGATATTCTGACCATCGGGCGGGCCGAGGCGGGGCGGCTCGAGCTCAAGCCGGAAGCCTTGGATTTGCACCGCTTGTGCGCCGAGATGATCGAAATGGCGAGGCTCGACGCCAAGCAAGGTCATGAGTTGAAATTCGACTGGAAGGGCGACCTCGGCGATGTCGTGCTCGATCCACAGCTGGTGCGCCATATGTTGAGCAACATGCTTTCAAATGCCGTCAAATACTCGCCGACCGGCGGTCTTGTGCATCTTGGCGTGGTGCGCGACAGGCAGGAAATAAACATAGCGGTCACGGATGAGGGAATCGGCATTCCGCGGTCCGAACGCGAGAGTATTTACGAGGCGTTTCACCGCTTCCCCAATGTCGGGGCGATTTCGGGAACCGGCCTTGGCCTGGCGATTCTCAAACGCGCGGTCGAGCGCCATGGCGGGCGGGTGAGCTTCGAAAGTGTCGAAGGCGAGGGCACGAGATGGCTGGTGACCCTGCCGCTGACGGGCGCTTCCGGGGATCGCCAACCGCCAAATTCCCCCGCTTCTTGGTATTAGACGATCTCGTTTTGCAGGGTTCCGAGCCCGTCGATTTCGATCTTCATAACGTCCCCGGGGGCAAGAAAGCGCGGTGGGTCGAAGCCGATACCGACGCCGGCCGGCGTGCCGGTCGAAATAATATCGCCCGGTTCCAATCCAATGCCGGCGGAGATCGTTTCGATCAGGGTCGCTATGTCGAAAATGAGATCGCGCGAATTTCCCTGCTGCCGCAACTCACCATTTATCCAGCAACGGATCGACAGGTCCGCGGCGTCTATTTCGTCGGCGCTGGCGATCCACGGCCCCATCGGGCATGTGCCGTCGAGCGATTTTCCGATGAACCATTGGCGATGCTTGAGTTGCAGGTCGCGCGCCGTGACATCGTTGGCGATGGTGTAGCCGAAGATATGGTCATGCGCCCGCGCCTTGGTGATGGCGCGCCCGCCCTTGCCGATGATGACGGCGAGCTCGGCTTCATAATCCAGCTGTGCGCTCAGCGCGCCATGGCACGGCACGGCACCGCCCGGCGCCGTAACGGTGCTCGGCGCCTTGGTGAAGATGATCGGATTGTCGAGAATATTATCGCCGCGTTTGCTGGTGGCGCCGAAGCTGCTTTGCTCGAATTCCTGGGCGTGCTCGTTATAATTTTTACCGACGCAAAATATATTCCTCGCCGGACGCGGAATCGGCGCCAGCAGTTTCACCTTTTCCAGCGCCACCCCGGAGGCCTCTGATTCGAGAGGGGCGCCCAGCGTCGCGTGGCGCCGTATGAGCGCCAACATGTCATTGCCGAAACCCGCTTCGCTGGCGCTCAGCCGATAGACCATGCCGGCTTGCGGGTCGATGCGGCCCAGGCCTACCGCGCCCGCCAATTCGTAGGTGACAAGTTTCATTCTAGCTTTTGGCGCCAAGCATTTCCCTGGCCATGTCATCGGCGATATCGCTTGTCGGGCGGCCTTCGCGTTTGGCGCGGCCGAATATTTCCAACGAGATTTCGTAAATGCGCGCCGTATGCGCCATCGCCCGGTCGCGCTCATAGCCGCTTTCGCGCTCGTAGGAAAGATTGATGACGCCACCGGCATTGATGACATAGTCGGGTGCGTAAAGGATATTGCGCGCCGCCAATTCGGCGCCATCCTCGGCGCGCTCCAACTGGTTGTTGGCGGCGCCGGCGACGATCTGGGCTCTGAGCCGGGGGATGGTCCGTGAATTGAGTTCGGCGCCCAGCGCACACGGCGCGAAGACATCGACATCCTGGCTGTATATGTCCTCACCGGCGACGATTCGAGCGCCGAATTCCGCCTCGGCGCGCGCCACCGCGGCGCCGTGGATATCGCTCACCAGCAGCTTGGCGCCGGCTTCATGAAGATATTTGCATAATTGATAGCCGACATGGCCGATCCCCTGCACGGCGACGCGCAAGCCCTCGAGGTCGGCGCGGCCGAGGCGAAATTCGACCGCCGCCCTGAGGCCGCAAAATACGCCATAGGCGGTGACCGGCGACGGATCGCCGCTGCTGCCGTGGCGCGCCGAGAAGCCCATGACGTGGCGGGTTTGGCTTCTGATCTGGTTCATGTCGGCAACCGTCGTGCCGACATCCTCGGCGACGATATAGCGGCCGCCGAGATTTTCCACGAAGCGCCCGAAAGCGTGAAACAGGGCTTCGCTTTTGTCGCGTTCCGAATCGCCGATGATCACGCTCTTTCCGCCGCCCGTCGACAATTGCGCCAGCGCGTTCTTGTAGCTCATCGCGCGCGACAGGCGGAGCACGTCGGTGATGGCCTCGGATTCACTGTCGTAGGGCCACATGCGGCAGCCGCCAAGGGCCGGGCCGAGAGAGGTATCGTGAATGGCGATGATCGCGCGAAGCCCGCTTTTGGCGTCGGCGCAAAAGATGACTTCTTCGTGCCGGTCAAACGCGGGTGAGGCGAAAACTGCGCCGGAATCATTGGTTTTAACTGAGGTCATGGCGGGTCTTATCTCATGTCGCGGCGAATTCGTTAACGCCGGACAGTTGGTTTCAGGTGAAATTCAAGTGCTTGCAAACAAAAAGGAATTCAAAAAATTGTGGGGATGTTTGATGGTTAAGGGGCTGTACATAAAGGTATGTTTAACTATCTCAGTATAGAAGGATAAGTTGACGCAGACCACGTTTATAGAGAGCTGTGGATTTGAGGTTTCGCGAATTTGGGAGGCATACGGGACGGAAAGATATTATGCGGGATTATACAAAATGGCGCATCGAATTACAGATATCAAAGGCGGTTTAAGCCCAAGCGGGCTTGACGACCGAGACGGTCGCGCGCGGGCCGGGCAGGCCGAGATTATCCCGGAAAGCGCCGAATCCGACGATCGTCAGGACCTTGGCGTCAGTCCTCTCGCTGAGCTTGAAAAAGCATTGGAAGGCCGCGAATTCTCGCTTGAACGCCACCGCTTCCTGCTTCTTCTGCGCTTTCTTCTCGTCAATTTGGTCGGGTTTGCGCTGCTCGGCGCCGCCTATCTGCAGGGCTGGGTCGGTAAGGCACTGGCCAGTGACAGCACCGGAATGGTGGTGTTGATTTTTGGCCTGTTTGTCGTTGGACTCGTTCTGTGCGGGTGGAAAGTTTGGCGCGCCAGCAGTGAATTGAACCAGATCAAGGCGTTTGACCCGCTCAGGCCGTCCCGCGTCGGCGGCTATTTGTCCGCCATACGCCTGCGCACCGCCGAGAGCCGCTCCATCACCGCCGAATTGCTCAAGCTAAAACTGTCGAACCGCATCGGCGTGGTGCGCCAAATCGCCAATTCGCTGGTGTTGCTTGGCCTGATCGGCACGGTCGTCGGCTTTATCATCGCGCTCTCCGGCGTCGATGTGGACCTCGCCGCCGACGTCAATTCCGTCGGTCCGATGATCTCTACCCTGATTGGCGGCATGTCGGTGGCGCTCTATACGACGCTGGTCGGCGCCGTTCTGAACATATGGCTGATGGTGAATTACCGGCTGCTTTTGAACGGCACCGTAAATCTCGTGACCTCGGTGGTCGAACTCGGTGAACGATATGCTCGAGATTGATCCGCTTGAAGACGATACCGGCGGAACGGTCTTCCGCGATGTCATCATGCTCGTTCTGGCGGGCTTCGTCGTCACCGTTCTTTTGCTGCTGCCGCACATCAATCCACCGGCCCAGGCGGCCAAGAAATCCGCCGACCTGCCCGGCAACGTCATGGTGGAAATCCGCTGGCCGGATGGGCTCGATACGGATGTCGATCTGTGGGTGCAGGCGCCGGGCGATACGGTGGTCGGCTATTCGAATAAAGGCGGCAGTGTCTTCAACCTTTTGCGCGACGACCGCGGGCATCTGCGCGACGCCAGCAACTTAAATTATGAAGTGAGCTATAGCCGCGGCGCGCCGGCCGGCGAATATGTCGTCAACCTTCACCTCTATAACAGCCGAACCGAAATCAGCGCGCCGATTTCGGTCGATGTGGTGGTCAGCGTTAAGCGCTCGGAAAGGTCCTCGGCCCGGCAAATCGTCACCGGCAAGGCCATGCTGCGCCATATCGGCCAGGAAATAACCGTCTTCCGCTTCAAGCTCGACAGTGAGTCCCAACTGGTTGCCGACAGCGTGCACGATATCTATAAGCCCCTCCGCGCGGAGAAAAGTTGATGGACAATATGATCTATCTCTTTGCCGCAATTGTGTTTTTGGCGGCGGTGCTGGCCAGCATCAGCATATGGGCGCCGAGAAAATTTTGGCTTCGCGGTGCCGCGGTGATCGCCACCGCGGGCTTGGTCATCGTTTCCTATATCGGTTTCTCGGATCTCCTCAGCCGGCCCAAGCCGGTGCATCTCGAATGGGCGATGCGAACCGTTGCCGAGGCCCGCGTGCTCGGTGCCTCGCCCCGCGAAGGCGAGGCGATTTTCGTGTGGCTGCAAATAGTTGGCGTTGCCGAGCCGCGTGCCTACAGAATGCCCTGGAGCAAGGATTTGGCGCAGCAGCTTCAGGATGCCACCGAGGAATCGCAAAACACTCAAACCGGCGTACGCATGCGCTCGCCATTCGGCACCGAGGCATGGAAGGACGATCAGAAACCGGCGTTTTATTCACCACCGCGCCGAGCCCCGGCGGAGAAAGCGTCTATCGGTTCCGAGCCGCTGATATTTGAGGAATCCGGCTGAATTCGCGGTTGCAGCGACCCCTTGACATTTTTGCTGCGGTGCATATATTGCATTGCAACATAATACCGCAACGCAGCAATTTAACAGTTTTGGGGAAAGCCGATATGCCGACGCAAAAGACAAAGACGAACGGAACCAATTTCACCAATGGCTGGGATGCCAACGGTTCATACGAGAAGCTGGCCGATGCCGGGCGCGAAAACATGGAAGCATTCGTCGCGGCGACAAGCATCGCGGCGCAGGGCTTCGGTGCGGTCAATCAGGCCTGGTTCGATCTCGCCAAGGGTGCGCTTGAGCGCAACGGCGCCGCGGCGGAGGCGATTTTTTCGGCCAAGAATGCCGCCGATGCCGTGGAATTGCAGAGCGAATGGGCGCGCGGCGCCTTCGACAATTACGTTTCGCAATCGAGCAAGATTACCGAGATGGCGGTGAAGACGGCGAACGACGCGATCGCGCCGATTCGTGCCCGTGTTGACGGCGTGGTGGAGAAATTCGCCGAGAACGCCGGCTAGACCAGCCAACATCGATGATAAAGGCCCGCCGGCATTTCGCCGCGGGCCTTTTTTATTTCTCCGGCTCGGGTTGTAGATAGCCGGGCGGCGGATTGATGAGCGCCGCATCCTCGTCGCCCCAGCCGCCCTCCAGATGGGCGCGCCCGCCCTCTATCCGCACCTGGCTGCGGGCGATAAGCGCCACCGCCAGCGGATACAGCCGATGTTCCTGCTCCAGGACCCGCCGGCCGAGGCTCTCCTCATCGTCTCCCGGCAAGACGGCGACCGCCGCCTGGGCGATAATCGGCCCGACATCGACTTCGGCGCGCACGAAGTGAACCGTGCAGCCGGCGATGCGCACACCGGCTTCCAGAGCCCGCTTATGGGTATCCAGACCCTTGAAGGCGGGCAGCAGGGCGGGGTGAATATTGATCAGCCGGTCGCGCCAATGGTCGACAAAGCCATGGCCGAGGACGCGCATGAAGCCGGCCAGGCATATCAGATCCACATCCGTCTCTTGCAATGCGGCGGTGAGGGCGGCATCGAAGGCGTCGCGTTCGGCAAATTCCGTATGGCGGATCACCAGGGTTGGTATGCCGGCCTTTTTGGCGCGTGCCAAGCCGCCGGCATCTTCCCTGTTGGAGATGACCAGGGAAATTCGCGCCGGATAATCGGCCTCGCCACAGGCATCGATCAGCGCCTGTAAATTGGTTCCGCCGCCGGATATCAGGATCGCAAGTTTCAGTTGCGTCACGCTGCTTTCGCAGCCACCGGCGCTATCGTTTTGGCGTTCGCTCATGCTATTATGTTCCGCCTTTTCGTGGCAAAGATTCCTGGAAATGGTGGCGCATTGGCAACATACTTTAAGAACGGGCATTCCGTAATGATTCAACCGCGCATTCCGGGCCGGTCCGTCGTTTTAGCCATAATTATCGCGCTTGGCGCCATGATGGCGCCGGCGGCGGTAAGAGCGGACTCGGTTTATACAGTGCGCGATGTCGCCGTCGATGCCTCTTCTACATCGGCTGTCGAGGCGCGCGCCGTGGCCCTGGCCAAGGGACAGCATGCGGCGTTCGACCGTCTCCTCCGGCGTCTCGTTTTGCTCGAGGATCAGGTGCTCATGCCGGTTCTTGACGCCATTCAGATAGAGCCCCTGATCGATGGATACATAATCGATAAAGAGCTCGTGTCTTCAACTAGATACAGGGCGAATTTAACATTTGATTTTAATAAATTCTCGGTTCGAAAATTACTGCGCCAGCGAAAAATCCGCTTCGCTGAGACGCGCAGCAAGGAAGTTCTCGTGGTGCCGGTTTTCGATACCGGAGATGGCGCCACCATATGGTTGGAGCCGGGCGATTGGCGCGCCGCCTGGCTGGCGCGCCCGGCCAATTCGGGGTTGGTGCCGCTGATATTGCCGCTCGGCGACGTCATGGACATGGCTGCGATACGCCCGGGCGAAGCATTGGCGCCGTCGCGCGAGGCGCTCATGCGGCTGGCCGGGCGCTATGGCACCGAAGAAATCGTCGTCGCCTCGGCATATCTGCAGCTTGCCGAGCCGCCGCCGCTGCTGGACGGTAATCCTGATGATGAGGGTGGCGCTGCCGGTGGCGCCGACGGCGCGGAATCGGCCGATGGCACGGCAACCGGTTTGACCGAGAAGCGGCGCGTGCGCGGGCCGGTGGAGGGCGCCATATTGCAGCTCACCGTCCATCGGGTTGGCGTTGCCGCCGAGCGCACGACGAGCGAGCTGCTGCGCGGCGCGCCGAGCGACAGCCGGCAAGACCTGTTGGCGCGCGCGGTGAAGCGGGTATTGGCGCAGGTCGAAGGTGGCTGGAAGCAGGCCAACATGCTGCGCTTCGGGCGCCAGAATAAACTGCGCATCGTGGTGCCGCTGAATGGCCTCTCTGATTGGGTCGAAATGCGCCACCGGCTTGGCGAACTGGCGGTCGTCGCCAATGTCGAGCTGGCCACGTTGTCGCGCGACCAAGCCGACGTTTTGCTGCATTATTTTGGCGAGACCGAACAATTGATGCTGGGGCTCGAGCAATCGGACCTGGCGCTGAATTTTGAATTGCGCGGCTGGGTGTTGCGCAACGACGATGCCGGCGGGCAAAGTGGACCGGACGCCAAAAACCTATAGCGTTATGACGATGAATATTCGCACCTATACCGGAATTTGGCTGGCCGCGTTCGCTGTTGTGGTCATCCTGCTGGTGCTCTTCCAGAGCATCCTGTTGCCCTTCGTCGCCGGCATGGCGGTGGCTTATTTTCTCGATCCCGTCGCCGATCGGCTCGAGGCGGCCGGACTCTCGCGCACCCTCTCCACCTCTATCATCACCGCTGCGTTCATCGTCGTGGTGGCTCTGTTCCTGATATTCGCGGTGCCGCTGTTACAAGGGCAGGTCGTCGATTTTCTCGGCAATTTGCCGGATTATTTCCACGCCGCCCGGGGTTGGGCCGAGCCGATGATCGAGCGCTGGACGGACAAGATGGATCCGGGCAAGGCGGATCGCGCCGAAGCGGTGATCGAGCAATTTTCCCAGCGCGCGGCGCAGTTCGTGCTCGGCATGTTGGGAAATATCTGGGCCGGCGGCATGGCGCTGGTCAATTTCCTGGCGCTGCTGTTCATCACGCCGGTGGTGACGTTTTATCTGTTGCGCGACTGGGATTCGATGGTCGCCCGTATGGACAGCTGGCTGCCGAGAGCCCATGCCGAGACCATTCGCGAGCAGACCCGTATTCTGGACAGCACGCTCTCCGCCTTTGTCCGCGGCACCGGAATGGTGTGCATCATATTGGCGGTATTTTACGCCGCCACATTGAGCATCGCCGGGCTTCAGTTCGGCCTGGCGATCGGCCTGGCCGCAGGCATCCTTTCCTTCGTTCCCTATCTCGGCTCGCTCGGCGGCCTGATCATTTGCGTCGGCCTGGCGTTCCTGCAATTCGACGAGGGCTGGCGCATCGCCGTCATCGCCGGCATTTTCATCATCGGTCAATTGGCCGAAGGCATGATTCTGACGCCCAAATTGGTCGGCGACCGCATCCGCCTGCATCCGGTCTGGGTCATATTTGCCGTCCTCGCCGGCGGTACTCTGTTCGGTTTTGTCGGCATGTTGATTGCGCTGCCCGTCGCCGCGATGCTGGGAGTCGTCATTCGCTTCGGCGTCGGCCAATATCTCGAAAGCAGGATTTATCTTGGTGACGATGAGACGGCCAAGCCGGACCAAGCATCCGAAACGCGGCAACCTTAGTTTAGATGCCCCGGCAAAGGCGCCACGGCGCCCAACTTCCGCTCGACCTCGGCCATCGCACGGCGCTGGGCAGAGATGAATTTATCGCCGCGCCGTGCAACGAAAATGCGCTGCTGTGGATTGACCGCTGGCCCGATTGGCCGGCCACCGGCCTCGTCCTTTACGGCCCGCCGGGTTGCGGAAAGACGCATCTGGCTGAAATCTGGCGGGCCCGCAGCGGCGCGGCCGCAGTCGCGGCGGCGACGCTTAAGGGAAGGGATGCGGCGAAGATGAGCGCCGGTACCGGCGCCATGCTGGTGGAAGATATCGATGCCGATATCGCCGAACGGACTTTGTTGCATCTCTACAATTTGATCGGCGAAGGCGGCGGGCACATTCTGTTCACCGCGCTCGAGCCGCCGGCCCGCATGGCCTTTGCTCTGCCGGATCTCGTCTCCCGCCTGCGCGCCATGCCGGCAATCTCGATTGCCGATCCGGACGATATGGTGTTGGCCGCCGTCATGCGCAAAATGTTCGAGGACCGGCAATTGCCGGTGGGCGAGGATATCATCTCGTTTCTGCTGGCCAGAATGGAGCGCTCTTATTCCGCCGCCCGCTTCATCGCCGCCGAGATCGACCGCCTGGCGCTCGCCGAACGGCGCCAGGTCACGATACCCTTGGCGCGCCTTGCGCTGGCCGGCGAAAAGGGTGGATAAATTGCGGCTTAAGCGGTTCATGCTAGACTGAAGCGCCGGCGCGCCTGTTGTTGCCGGCCAAAGTCGGGGTTGAACATCGGATATGGCAGACCAGACGATTAGCGCCAAGGATTATAGTGCGCAGGAATTTTCTCCGGGAGAGCGCTACATCAACCGCGAGATTTCCTGGTTGGCGTTTAACGAGCGCGTGATCGAGGAAACCGAGAATGTCGCCCATCCGGCGCTGGAGCGCTTGCGCTTTCTCTCCATTTCCGCGTCCAATCTGGACGAATTCTATATGGTGCGCGCCGCCGGATTGCGTGGCCAGGTGGATGCCGGGGTCAGGCAACTCAGCCAGGATGGCTTGACGCCCGGCCAACAGCTCGACGCCGTGAACGCGCGCGCCGGCAAGCTGATGGCGAGACAGCAAGACTGCTGGCATGAATTGCGCGGCGTGCTCGCCGGCGCCGGCGTTTCGGTTTGCGGCCCCGAGGATTTGGACGGTGCCGACCGCGAATGGGCCGAACAGTATTTCATGAGCCGGCTGTTTCCGGTCCTGACGCCGCTCGCCATCGACCCAGCGCATCCGTTTCCCTTCATCCCCAATCTCGGCTTCGCGCTGGTGTTGGAGCTCAAGCAACTGAGCGATGGTTCGGCGCGCCCGGCGCTGGTTCCCTTGCCGGCCGGAGTGGAGCGATTTATCCGCCTGCCGCCGCGCCCCGGCCGCGCTCTCAGCTACCTGCCGCTCGAGCAGCTTGTCGAGCAGTTTTTGGAGCGCCTTTTCCTGGGATCTTCGATCGTCAAGGTCGGGCAATTCCGCATTCTTCGCGACAGCGATATCGAGCTCGAGGAGGAAGCGGAGGATTTGGTCCGTGTATTCGAATCAGCGCTCAAAAGGCGCCGGCGCGGCAATGTTATCCGCCTCGAAGTCAACGCCGGCATGGCCCAGGGATTGCTCGATTTCGTCGCCGCCAGACTGGCGGTGGACAGCACCGGAATCGTCAAGGTCGATGGCCTGCTCGGCATGGCCGATACGGCGGCGCTGCTCGAATGCGGCCGCTCCGATCTCTTGTTCCCGCCTTACCATGCGCGTTTTCCGGAGCGCATGAAGGAGCATGGCGGCGATTGTTTCGCCGCCATACGCGCCCGCGATCTGCTCGTCCACCACCCTTACGAAAGCTTCGATATGGTGGTGCAATTTCTCAATCAGGCGGCGCATGACGGCGACGTGGTGGCGATCAAGCAAACGCTCTACCGTACCAGCGATGAATCGCCCATCGTCAAGGCTCTGATCGAAGCGGCCGAGGCGGGCAAATCGGTCACCGCCCTGGTCGAGTTGAACGCCCGCTTCGACGAAGCGGCGAACATCAAATGGGCGCGCGACCTGGAGCGTGCCGGCGCCCAGGTCATATACGGATTCTTCGACAAAAAGACCCATGCCAAGGCGTCGCTCGTGGTGCGCCGCGAGGTCGGCGGCATTCGCAGCTACGTTCATTTCGCCACCGGCAACTATCACCCGATCACGGCCAAGGTCTATGCCGACCTTTCCTTCTTCACCAGCGATCCGGCGCTCTGCCATGACGCCGCCTATTTGTTCAACTATCTCACCGGCGGCGCGCGGCCCGATAAGTTCGAGCGCATCGCCGCCGCGCCGATCGATCTGCGCGATGAAATACTTTCCCTGATCGAAGACGAGATCGCCCACGCCCGCGCCAATCGGCCGGCGGCGATATGGGCCAAGCTCAATTCCCTGGTCGATGGCGAGGTCATCGACACGCTCTACCGCGCCTCCCAGGCCGGTGTTTCCATAGATTTGGTGGTGCGCGGCGTCTGTTGCCTGCGCCCGGGCGTGCCGGGCATGTCCGAAAATATCCGCGTCAAAAGCATCGTCGGGCGTTTCCTCGAACATGCGCGCGTCGCCTGCTTCGGCGCCGGGCACGGCCTGCCCTCGGCGCAAGCGAAAGTCTATCTATCCTCGGCCGACTGGATGCCGCGAAATTTCGATCGGCGGGTGGAGGTGTTGGTCCCGATCCTCAGCGAAGCCGTTCATGCGCAGCTGATGGATCAAATAATGACGTTCAATTTGAAAGATACGGAGCAAAGTTGGCGGCTCGGGGCGGACGGCGAATATTCACGCGTTTGGGAGGGCGGCGAGCGCTTCAACGTCCATGAATCCTTCATGGCGTCGCCAGGCTTTTCACCGCGCGGCCGTGCCGAGAAAGCCAAATTGACCCCCGTTCCTTCATAACCAAGCCTGAAAGTTCGTTCGAAAAGCTAATCGGCTCGGGTTTCTTCCGGCGGCGTTTGCCTGCCGCGCCGCGGCCGCCGGCGCGGCCGTTTGCCCCGCCGTGGCGGTGCGGTAAGTTTCGCCGCTTCCTCGTCCTGTGGGATCACCTGAATTTGTCCGTTTGCCGCCGTCAAGGCCACGCGGCCGTCTTTTAGCGCCAGCGCAAGTTCGCCGAACAGCTCACGCCGCCAACCGCTGAGCAGCGGCGATGTTTCGTCACCCGCGGCAAAGCGCTCCAAATCGCTGACGGTGGCGACCAGTTTTTGTGCGACACCCGATTGTTCGCAGCGCATTTTCAGCAGGACTTTCAGGAGATCCATAAGCGGCGCCATGCCGATCGGTTTTTCCAGCGGCGCCGGCAGGCTGGGGTAACAATTCTTGTCGAGCGAAAGGGCGTGTTGAACCGTTTTCAATATGGCCTTGCCCATATCCCCTTCGGCGAGCTTTTGGCTGATGGCGCGCACCCGGGCCAGCTCTTCCGTGTTGGCGGGCGCGTGGGCTGCGATCTCGGTCAGGGCCTCCTCGCGTATGATCCGGTTGCGCGGCATGTCGCGGCGTTGCGCTTCCTTCTCGCGCCACGCCGCGACCTCGCGCAGGATGGCCAGGAAGCGGGGCTTGCCGTTGCGCACCTTGATGCGCCGCCAGGCTTCTTCCGGCGCGTTTTCATATGTCGCCGGGCTGGTGAGAATTTTCATCTCCTCATCGATCCAGCTTCGCCTGCCGTTGCTTTCCAATTGCGCCGAAAGCTTGTCGTATATTGGCCTGAGATGGCTGACATCGGCCACCGCGTAGAGGAGCTGGCGATCGGTGAGCGGGCGGCGCGCCCAATCGGTGAAGCGCAGGGTCTTGTCGATCTGGGCATCGGCGAGGCGGGCGGCAAGTTTCTCATAGCCCACCGATTCGCCGAAACCGCAGACCATGGCCGCGAGCTGTGTATCGAACAACGGCGTCGGCACATGCCCGGTCAGATGATGGAACAGCTCGACGTCCTGCCGCGCCGCATGGAATACCTTCAACACGGCGTCGTTGGTGAGCAAATCAAAAAACGGCGTCAGGTCGATCCCCTCGGCCTGCGGGTCGATGGCCACGGACTCATCCGGCCCGCCCACCTGGATGAGGCAGAGCTTGGGCCAATAGGTGTGCTCGCGCATGAATTCGGTATCTACCGTGACATAGGCCGCTTGCCGCCAACTCGAGCAGAATTCAGCCAGTTGGGTGCTCTCGGTGATAACGGTGATTCCGTTCATCGCTTTGCCCCGGCTTGGCGCAACAGGGCCGCGACCTCGTCATGGCCGCGCAGATTGGCCGCGATCAGCGGTGTTTTCCATTTTTGCATAATGCTTTCGGCGTTCGGGCTGGCGCCACGCGACAACAGGAAGCGGACGATTTCGATGCGGCCGTAGCGCGCCGCCATGATCAGGGCGGTGCGGCCATATTGATCGGCACCGTTGACATCGGCGCCGCGCGCGGCGAGCAGCTTTACCGTACTCAGGCCTTGGTATTTCTTGGCCGCCATCATCAGCGGGCGGCCGCTATTTTTTCCGCCCTTGGCCAGATATTCGATGTCGGCGCCGGAATCGAGCAGGATTTCGATGCTTTCGTTGCGCAGCATCAAGGCCGCCCAATTGAGCGCCGGCCAGCCCGCCCAATCCACCACATGGACGTCCACACCCTCGGCCAACATGGCGCGGAGAGCGGCATTGTCGCCGCTCTTCGCCGCTTCGAGGAAGGCGTCGTTACGCTCCTCCGCGAAGGCCGGAAGGGTAAAAACAACGAAAACTAGGCTGTATATGAACTGTCGCGCCATGAGGTCTTTCCGTGTTTACTCGAAAGCCGCCGATTCGGCCAGCGCATTACGCTCCGGAGCTTGACAAAAGGTCCCGATCCATGTGCTTTCTCGCCCGCCGTAACAGGACCAAGACGGGTCTGAACGCGGTCTAACCGGGAGCCCTCGAGGATGCATCGCTACAGAAGCCATACATGCGAAGAATTGCGCGCCGAGCATGTCGGCGAAGAAGCCCGGCTGTCCGGCTGGGTGCACCGGGTCCGCGATCATGGGCACCTCGTTTTTGTCGATTTGCGCGATCATTACGGATTGACGCAATGTGTCGTCGAGGCCGATCATGAAAGGTTCGAGGCGGTGCGCAATTTAAGATCGGAAACCGTGCTGACGGTGTCGGGCGTGGTCGAGCGGCGCGACGAGGAGACGGTAAATCCGCGCCTGCCGACCGGCGAAGTGGAGATTCGCATCCGCGATGTGGAGGTCCAGAACTCCTCCGAAACGCTGCCGCTGCCGGTTCACGGCGAACATGAATATGGCGAGGAATCGCGCCTGCGCTATCGATTTCTCGATCTCCGCCGTGAGCGCATGCACCGCAACATCCTGCTCCGTAGCGAGATCATCACCAGCATCCGCCGGCGCATGGTGGATCAGGGCTTTACCGAGTTTCAGACGCCGATATTGACCGCCTCCTCGCCCGAAGGCGCGCGCGACTTCCTGGTGCCGAGCCGCATGCATCCGGGGCAGTTCTATGCCTTGCCGCAGGCGCCGCAACAATTCAAACAGCTCGTCATGTGCTCGGGCTTCGACCGCTATTTTCAGATCGCGCCCTGTTTTCGCGACGAGGATGCGCGCGCCGACCGCTCTCCCGGCGAGTTTTATCAACTCGATGTCGAAATGGCATTCGTCGAGCAGGAGGATGTGTTCGCCGCCGTCGAGCCTGTCCTGCACGGCGTCTTTGAGGAGTTTTCGGATCTCGAGGTGACGCCCTTGCCGTTCCCCCGCCTGGCCTATTCCGACGCCATGCGGCGCTATGGCACCGACAAGCCGGACCTGCGCATCGCCACCGAGATCATCGACGTCAGCGAATATTTCGCCCTCGAGCAAGTCGCCTTCAAGGCCTTCAAGGGGGTGATCGAGAAAGGCGGCGTGGTGCGCGGCATCCCGGCGCGCGGCGTCGCCGACAAGCCGCGCAGTTTCTTCGACAAGCTGATCGAATTCACGCGCGCCCTGGGCGCTCCCGGCCTCGGCTATATCATTTTCGAAGGCGGCGGCGGCAAGGGGCCGATCGCCAAATTCATTCCCGACGATGTCATCGCGAGTCTGAAACAGGCTTCCGGCCTCGGCGACGGCGATGCCCTGTTCCTCAGTTGCGACAAGGAGGATCTCGCGGCGCGCTATGCCGGCGCGGTGCGGGTCGAACTGGCGCGCCAACTCGACCTGATCGAGGAGGGCTGTTTTCGCTTTTGCTGGATCATCGACTATCCGATGTTCGAGCGCGATGAGGAAAGCCGTGCCATCACCTTCAGCCACAATCCGTTTTCCATGCCCCAGGGCGGGCTGGAGGCGCTCGAAAACCAGGATTCGCTCGATGTTCTCGCCTGGCAGTACGACATCGTCTGCAACGGCGTCGAACTTTCCAGCGGCGCCATCCGAAACCATCGCCTCGACATCATGGTGAAAGCGTTCGAGATTGCCGGTTACGACAAATCGGAAGTCGAGAGCCGCTTCGGCGCGCTCTATCAGGCTTTTCAATATGGCGCGCCGCCGCATGGCGGCATCGCGCCGGGCATCGACCGCATCGTCATGTTGCTGGCGGACGAGCCCAATATTCGCGAGATCATCATGTTCCCGTTCAATCAGACGGCGCAGGATTTGATGATGGGAGCGCCGGCGCCGGCGGCGCCCAAGCATCTGAAGGAATTGAGCCTGCGCCTCGAGATGCCGAAAAGGAAACCGGCGGTGAAGGAAGGTGGCGAGACCCCGGAAGAAGGCTCGGCCTAGCGGAACATGACTTCGGTTTTCGTGGCGGTCGAAATGGCGGCGTCCTTGGGGCGCATGATTTCGACGAATTTATCGAACAGCGGCCGCTCGGCACCCCGGCAATGGGGCAGGTGCAGCAGTTCCTCCAAGGCGCCGGAAACCCGCCACGGCGTGCCCTTGTAGATTTTCGGCGCGGTGAGCGCATCGTATATATCGGCCGCGGCGAGCAATTCGGTGAGCGTGTCCGCCGCCACCCCTTCGCCGCCGGTTTCCTCGAAATGATAAAAATGCCGCAATGTCGGGGCGAGCCGCTGCTGGCCGATTTTCTCGACCACTTCGAGGGTGCTTTCCAACAGGTCGGCGCGCAGCTTGGTGCGTTCCTGATTGCCGGGCGAGCGCTCGTTCAGGCGTTCGGCGTCGATGTTGAACTTTCCGACATCGTGCAGCAGCGCCGCCGCCAACACCGTTTCCTCGTCAATCTCGCCGATCAATTCGGGCGCGCTCTCCTTCACCGCGCGCAACAGCGCCAGGGCGTAAGTGGCGACCGCTTCGTTATGACCCAGCGCGACGTCGCGCGATTGGATGCTGGTGAAGTCGATCATGCCGAAGGCCTTGCGTTTGAGCCCGTTCACTTCCTCGGCCAGGGCGCTGCATTGCTCGGCGAAGCGGCTTGACGGGTCGATGCGCCGCTCGTCCATCTCCAGCGGCTTCAGGGATTTCACATTGAAGTAGGAAACGATGTGCAGGCCCTTGACGTCTTTTTCGCCGAGCGACTGGATATCGAAATAAGGCTTCACCAACTCATGCGTATCGCCGCTGATGGTGACGCCGCCGGAGGGGCAGATGCCCTCCATGCGGCTGGCCGTATTCACGGCGTCGCCGAGCACGTCATATAGGCCCTTGTTGCGCGGGCCGAGCAGGCCGGTGGCGATGGTGCCGGTATTGATGCCGATTCGCATGTTGAGCGGGATGTGGTCGCTGAGCTCGGCTTGCAGGGCGAGGCCGACCAGCACCGCATCGGTCGGATGTGTCGAATTTCCGCTCGGCGCGCCGAACAGCGACATCGTGCCGTCGCCGTTGGTCTTGTTGAGATAGCCCCGGTAGCGCGAAATGATGTCGCCGGCCCAACTGAAATAATGGTTGAGGCGCGAGAAAATTTCATCCGGCTCCATGCCGGAAGTGAACTCGGTGAAATTCTCAAGATCGGTAAACATCAGGGTCGAGGAGATTTTCGCGGCTTCCAGCTTGTCCTCCATCATCGCCGGAATCACCTCCGGCGGCGCCATGCGGTTGAGCAATCCCTCGCTCAACTGTTTTTCATGTTTCACTTCTTCGAGGGCGCGCGACAGCTCCGCCGTCCGCGCATCGACCTTGGCCTCGAGCGTCTCATTGAGATGGGACAGTTCATCGACCGCCTTGTCGAGCTCGGCCGAGCGCTCTATCTCCTGTTGATGAAGGCGGGCATTGTCGATGGCGCTCGCCACCTGGTTGGCGACGATCGAAAGCAGCACGCCGTCCAGTTCGTCGAAGGCGTTGCCCTTCTCGCTCTCGACCGCGAAGACGCCGACGAGTTTGTCCTGCACCAGGAGCGGAATGGCGATTTGGCTTTGCGCCTTGGCCAGGCCGGGCAGCTTGGCCGTCTCCTGTGCCGGGCCGCCGCCCTCGCTTTCGGCCAAGCGCTGGCGCACATTGGTCTGGTAGGCGAGCTGGGTCTGGATATTGCCCATGCGCATCATGCGGCGCTTCTTGGCGACCACGCCGATAACGCCCTGGCCGAACGGGACCTCGACGCCGATGCCGGAATCCTCATAGCCCCGGCTTGCCGTGAGAACCAGCCTGTCTTCCCGCGCCTCGGCGGAAAGCAGGATCATGCAGTGCTTGAAACCGAGCACCGAATCCATCGAAGCGAGGATGGTGTCGAGGATCTTGTCGAGCTCCAGTGTGGCGACGATCTCGGTCGAGATCTGCTGGATGATTTTTACTTCTTCGGATTTGCGCGCCAGCTTGCCGTTAAGGTCGTCGATGATCTCCTGATTCTGGAGAATCTGCTCCCGGATCGAGGGCTCGCTGGAATCCTCTCTTGTCGACATCGCCCTACACGGCGCCGCGCGAGTTGGATTCCCTGACCGAGAGCACCGTGTAAATATCCGCCGCGAGAAGCTTAAAGATACCGCTCATACCGGTCATCGAGGCAATCGCCTCGAGCTTCATGTCCATATCGTCGAACAGATCGCCCTCGGTTTCGGAACGCTCATATTGCAGTTCCAAATGCCATTCCCTGAGCGCTTCCAAGTCCCTGACGGCGACAAAAGCGAAGGGATTGGCGCGGATATTGCGGTGCGTCTTGTTGAAAAACTGATGCGACAGGGCAACGTGATTTTCGTCGACATACCATACTTGCGAAATTTCACAGGTGTTGGGCTCGCCTTCCAGCGAACAGGATACCAGCGTGCTCGGCACCATGCCCTGCATCGCCGGTTTGATTTCTTCTGGCAGCATATTTGTCTCTCCCCAAACGGCGCCGTTAACTCAATTCGATTTTCTCGCCGGCCCCGGGGCCTGGCGACTGAACAAAGATATCCTCCACCGCGAAGGTGACCGCCCTGGCCGGCCTGTGCACGAAGCCGTTCCAAAGATCCTCGCCATAACCGAAAGGCTCGAGATGGGCGATCAACTTGCTGAGATAGATTTCCTGCACCGTGTAATCGGCGTCGGTGCACGGGCGCGTCTCGCGGTGCTGTCCCTTGAACTGGTATGATTCGTGCGAGGCCGCATCCACAAGGACCAACGAGGTGCGGCCATTTTCGGCCAGATTCTCGAAGGTTTTCGCGCCCTCGATTTCAGGGATGAACACGGTGACGGTCGCTTCACCGCCGTCGACCAGGGCGCCGAATGCGAATGTCATTGTGGGCCGTAGTTTGGCGTTTCGCGAGCCGACAAACATGATGCTCGGGCCATGCGCAAATTCTATGAATTTTTCAGGTATCATCCCCATTCCCCATTTGGTCGGCATCCCGACGAGCTTCCCCCGGGCGTCACCCTAGCATAAACGTCAGGAGCGATGAAATATCGACTAGGCCGGGGAGCGCAGGCGGGTGTAGGCGATAGGTTCGTCGAAGCCCTTCATGGCGGCGGTGCCGGTCTCTGTCGGCTGGTTATCGATAACCGCCCGCACGGCCGGGTCATGGGCGAGCGTATCGGAGAGTACGATATCGCCGCCCGCGCTCTCCTGCTGCAGGCGCGCCGCGAGGTTGACGGTGGCGCCGAAATAATCGAGCCGGCCGTTCAGGTTGACGGCGATCGTCCGGCCGGCATGGGCGCCGAGCTTGATGACCAGTTTCTCTTCTTGCTGGGCTGCGTTGAAGGCCGCGATATGGCTTTGTATCGAAAGCATGGCGCCGACCGCGTCGGCCGGCTCGCCGAACGCCGCCATGACGGCATCGCCGATGGTCTTGATAATGGCGCCGTTATGCTCGCGAACTTCGCCGGCGAGAAAGGCGAAATGCTCGCGCACCAGATGATAGGCCGGCCCGTCGCCGATGCGGTTGTAAAGCGCGGTCGAGCCGCGCAGGTCCGAAAACATCAGGGTGATATGTTCGATCGCCGCATCGTCGCCGGCGCGCAGCACTTGGTTGCCGCAGAGGTCGCGAAACGCCTGCAACGTCGAGACCTTGTCCGCCGTCAGAATATTATCGAGCCAATCGCGCCGCTCGATGAGGAGGGTGAGGCGCTTTTTGCTGTCATTCCTGAGCAGCGCTTTCCCGGCCGCCGCTTTTTCTCCCGCCTGCATATCACTGTCGCCGGCGATCACTTCGGGAAACCCGCCGCCCTCATAATCGATTTCCACCATGGCGCCGGGCTCGAGGGTGCGCAAATCATAGGCGCCGGGCGCGATATCGATTTCCAGCTCGGCGCTTTCGCCCGGCTGCAATATTTTTTGCAGCAGCACGTGCGGGGTATGCGATGGGCTCATCAGGCAAAAATTCACCTCCGGATTTATCTCGCGGATGGCCGGCGCCGGATGGAAGCTGAGCTCCACATTGGCCGAGAAATTTCGCTGATAGTCGATGTTGCAAGATGGGCAGTGGATGCCCTCGGGCAGGGATTCGAGGTCCGGAATTGCCCCCTCGCCGCCGCGGCAGCGCGGGCAGATGAGGTCCCACCGCATGCCGAGGAGACCGACGCGCACCGCCTCCAGGCAAAGTTCGATAATTTTACGCGGCTCCGTGTCCCACTTCCGCGCCAGAACCAACGGGCGTATGCAGTTCATATCGACATCGGCGCCGGTGGCGATGAATTCGGCCAGGGGGCGGGCCAGGTTATGCCCGTAGGGGCCGCCATCGATCTCCGAGACGAGTTGCGTCAGGCGGCTTCGCACGGCGGCGGAAACTTTGTCGCCGACCAACTCTATCGGCATCGGTCCATTGTCGAGCCGGTAGGGGATATCGGCGGCGAGAAACTTCCGGTAATTGCGGATCATTATGTCGCCGCCGCCCAACAGCAGGAACAGCGTGCCGATCATGTTGCCGCTCTCGATGCCGAGTTCGCCATACCAACGGGTGCCATCGCCTTCCGGCGTCAGTTCGAGGAGCGCGGTGATGGTTTTGAAAATGCCTTTTCGAAAGCGCCTGATATGACGCAATTTGTGTTTTTCCTCCCACTCCCAGGGAAAATCCTCCCATTCGGATTGGAAGGGGCCGAATTTGCCGCGTGCGATGCGTTCGACCGAACCATCGGGCCGCGCCGTTTGCGTCACGCTATGGCGGGGGAAGCCGGTTGCTTCATTGAGGCGCGCCGTATCGATGATCAACGGCCACAACGCCTCCGGCGAATGGTCGAAATGAAAATCAATGCTGAAAACACGGCGCATGGCGGGCTAGCGTTCGGCGCGGTGGCGTGCCGCCAATTCTTCCATGCTGGTTATGCGCAAATCGGGTTGCGCGTCCGTGGGCGGCGTCATGCCGCCACCACGTCCTGTTTGCCGGTCTACCCAGATATTGGCGAGACCGAGCGCAGCGGCCGGCGCGATATCGTGATAGAGGCTTTGCGCCACATGGAGGATTTTATCGCGCGCGATGCCCAGTTCGGCAATGCGTTCGAAGGCGAAATGAAAATTCTCATGCGCCGGCTTGTAGCTGCCGACATCCTCGGCGGTGACGACGGCGTGAAACGGCTCGCCGAGCAACAGCTGGGTGCGGGCGAATGAGCGCTTGTCGACATTGGTGATCGCGACCAGCTTGAAATGTTGACGAAGATAAGCGAGGGCATCCCGGCTATCCGGAAAGGGCGGCCATTGGCCGACGGATTCGCCGAAAGTTTGCATTTCATCCGGCCGCGCCGCGAATTCGAAATCCTCGCCGATCCGCTCCAGCACCCGCGCCACGACCTGGTGATACGGCAAGGCCGGCGCTTCCTCCTGAACGACCGTTTCATGGCGGCCATAGGCTGCCAGCAGCGTGCTTTCATCGGCCTGCAAGCCGGAGCGTTGCAGCCACGGCGTCAGCGCCGCCAGCATGCCACGCTCCCAATCTATGAGCGTTCCATAACAGTCGAATGTAAGGGCGGAAAAATCGCTGATCCGCATGGCTTCCCCCGTCTTGCGCTATTCCCCGGAACGAGAAAATAGCACAAAGAAAAATGGGGTGCGCGTTGCGCGCACCCCATAAGTTCCAGTGGTCTTGGCCGCGGGAGATAAACGGCCGTCAGGAACAACCACTGGTAGAGCCACAGGTGTCGCATTTCATACAGGTGCCGTTTCGCACCAGGGTAAAATTGGCGCATTCAATGCACGCCTCGCCCTCATATCCGCTCAAGCGCGCCTGGCGAATACGCTCCAATTCGATATCGTTCTCCGCTGCCATTTGCTGCGCCGGGTCGATGGCCATTGCCGTTGCCGCCGCGCTCGCCGCCGTGGCGCCGCCCGAGAAGCTCGGCACTTCGACGCCATGATCGGTCACCGCCCTGAGATGGCTGGTGGGCGCGCCGCCATTGGTCGATGCGCCGCCGTTCAGCACCAACAGATTGCTGCGCACATAGCCGGCGCTGATGCCGTTGCTGCTCGGCGCGGCGGCGAAATCAGGCGTCCCGGCGCTGTCAAACGCATCGTCGCTTTGTTCCGCCATGTCGCCTTCGGGTTCCTCGCCCCGGCCGATGGTATCGGGCAGCAGGTCGGCCGCCTCGGCGTGGGAGAGATCACTGCGTCCCTGGTAGGAAATAGCCAACTCGCGGAATATATAGTCGAGAATGGAGGTGCTCATCTTGATAGCGGCATTGCCCTGCACCAAGCCCGCCGGCTCGAAGCGGGTAAAGGTAAAGGCGTCCGTGTATTCCTCCAGCGGCACGCCATATTGCAGGCCGATGGAAATGGCGATGGCGAAATTGTTCATCAGGCTGCGGAAGGAAGCGCCTTCCTTGTGCATGTCGAGGAAGATTTCGCCGAGACTGCCGTCCTCGAATTCGCCGGTGCGCAGATAGATCTTATGTCCGCCGACGATCGCCTTCTGGGTATAGCCCTTGCGGCGGTCGGGCAGGCGGCGTCTCGTGCCCTCGTGCATGAACACCCGCTCGACGATGCGCTCGGCCACTTTGACCGTGCGCACGGCTTGCGGCTGATCCTCGATTTCTTCCTCCAGCTCGTCGCCGAGCGCCAGCACGCTGAGCGGTTGCGACAGCTTGGAGCCATCGCGGTAGAGCGCGTTGGCCTTGAGGCCGAGGCGCCACGACAGCAGATAGGCATCGGTGCAGTCGTCAACCGAAGCGGAGGCCGGAAGGTTGATGGTTTTTGAGATGGCGCCCGAGATGAAGGGCTGGCTCGCCGCCATCATGCGGATATGGCTCTCCGCCGAGAGATGGCGGCTGCCGAAACGGCCGCACGGCGTCGCGCAATCGAATACCGGCAGATGGCGTTCCTCGAGATGCGGTGCGCCTTCGAGCGTCATCGCGCCGCAACAGAAAATATTGGCGGCGGCGATATCGTCATCGCTGAAGCCCAATGCGGGCAGGAAGTCGAAGGTCGGATCGTCGATCTGCTGTTGGCTCAGATTCAAGGCCTTGAGGCAGAATTCCTCGCCCAGGGTCCATTTGTTGAAGGCGAAGCGGAGCTCGAAAGCGCTGCCCAGCGCCTGCTCCAAACTGTCCAACACCGATTTGGAGAAACCCAGTTCGGCGAGGCTGTCATGGTTGATTCCCGGCGCCCCGACGAGGGTGCCATGGCCGGTGGCGTAACGCTGGATTTCGTCGCTTTGCTGCTCGCTATAGCCGAGCACGGCGAGGGCGCTCGGCACCGAGCGGTTGATGATGCGGAAATAGCCGCCGCCGGCCAGCGTCTTGTGCTTGACCAGGGCGAAGTCGGGCTCGATCCCGGTGGTATCGCAATCCATGATCAGGCCGATGGTGCCGGTCGGCGCGATGACGCTGACCTGGGCATTGCGGAAGCCATGCGCGTTGCCGAGCTCGGCCGCCTTGTCCCAGGCGCCCTGCGCCGCCACCGCCAGGTCATCCTGCGCCAAATGGGCGAGATCGAGCGGCAATGGCGTAATCGAAAGCTTTTCATAGCCCGCCGAATGGCCGTGCGCGGCGCGCCGGTGATTGGCGATGACGCGCAACATGTCCTCACGGTTGGCTTCAAAGCGCGGGAAAGCTCCGAATTCGCCCGCCATCTCGGCCGATGTCGCATAGGCGGTGCCCGCCATCAGCGCGCTGATGGCACCGCACAGCGCCCGCCCGCGCGGGCTGTCATAGCCGATGCCGCTCGACATCAGATAACCGCCGATATTGGCGAAGCCGAGGCCCAGGGTGCGGTAGTCGTAGGAACGCTGGGCGATTTCACGCGATGGAAATTGCGCCATGAGGACGGAAATCTCCAAGGTCAGCGTCCACAGCCGCACCGCATGTTGGAATTCGGCGATTTTCAGGCTGCCATCCTCATTGCGGAAGGTGAGCAGGTTGAGCGAGGCCAGATTGCACGCGGTATCGTCCAGGAACATATATTCCGAACATGGATTGGAGGCGTTGATGCGGCCGTCCGCCGGGCAGGTGTGCCACTCATTGATGGTGTCGTCGAATTGCACGCCGGGGTCGGCCGAGGACCATGCGGCGAGTCCGATTTTGTCCCACAGAGCGCGCGCTTTGAGTTTTCTTGCGGTCGTGCCGTCGGTGCGCCGCACCAGTTCCCAATCGCCGTCGCTTTCAACGCTGGCCAGGAAGGCATTGGTGACGCGCACCGTATTGTTGGCGTTTTGCCCCGACACCGTCATATAGGCTTCCGACTGCCAATCCGTATCGAAGATTTGGAAATCGAAAGACTCATGGTCCTGTTGCGCCAGGCGAATGGCGCGGCGGATGTAATTTTCCGGAATCATCGCCTTGCGCGCGGCGCGAATCTCCTTGCTCAGCGCCGGATTGGCCTTGGCGTCGAAACGCGCCTCGCCCTCGCCGTTCCGGCACGCCTCGATTATGGCGTTCAGATGCTTGTTGGCGAGGTTTGAGCCGCTGACCAGAGCGGCGACCTTTTGTTCCTCGTCCACCTTCCAGTCGACGAATTTCTCAATATCCGGGTGATCGATATCGACGATCACCATTTTGGCGGCGCGGCGCGTGGTGCCGCCCGATTTGATGGCGCCGGCGGCGCGGTCGCCGATTTTGAGGAAGCTCATCAGGCCCGAGG